>NZ_JBFBOP010000002.1:0-480055 GCF_040686395.1 Microbacterium sp. NPDC080220 | reverse complement strand
ATCAACGACCACTGCGCATCCGAAAGCATCTGAAACCGCGACATGAGCCCAGGCTCTCAGCGAACCACCGAACTATTTGTCAGACACGCCCTAGGCGAGACCCCTCAGGCGACGACGCCGACGTTCGTCAGCAGCGCGCTCTGCCTGGCGCGGGGGCGCCGCGAAGGCGCGTGCGGCGTCCGCGGGGGAGACCGGCGGCAGCGGGGGAACCTCGGGGTGCGGCGTCGCCGCACGAACGGATGCGGGCACTTGGTCGACGACGGGCGGGTGATCCCGCTCCCGCCGCGCACGGCCTTCGAGCTCTTCCAGCCGCCGGCGCGCGGCGTCGTCGCCGGCCAGGCCGTCGCCCGGGCCGTAGGCCCGTGCCTGCAGCGCGCGGAGCTCGGACTGCAGGCTCTCGTCCATCAGAGACCGAGCGCTTCGGGATCGACCGAGCCGGCTTCGACCTCGACCTCTGTGAGCGACTTCGTCTGCAGGAACGTGCAGAGGGTCGACACCATGGCGAGCTCGGCGGACAGCTCGAGGGTGCGCCCGGCATCCATCTTCAGGTCGGTCTCGCGCGCCTCGAACGTAATGCCCCAGTGAATGGATCCCAGCGGCTCGGGCTGGAGATAGGTCAGGGTCATCGAGTCGAGCAGGTTGAGGGCGATGAGGCCCGTGTCGCGGCCGTCGGCGCCGTCCTGGGGAATGACCTTCACGCGCTCGCTGATGGAGTACCCCAGCTGAGCGAACTCCCCGAGCCACTGCTCGAGCATCTCCTGGCTGTGGAACGGCATGCGCGTGGCTCCTCGCTCTGGATCGCCGGTCGGGATGCGACCATTATGTCCCGTGACCGCGTCACGGGGCATCCCGGGCCTAGGCTCGACGGATGGCCATCGGATCCACGATGCACACCTTCACCGTGCAACTCGCCGACGTCGACCGCGGCGTCTACGAGGAACTCTCGCTCCGCCTCGCGCGGCACCCGTCCGAGACGGCGGCGAACGTCCTGCTGCGCGTGCTCGCGTACTCCCTGGAATACGAGGAGGGGATCGCGTTCAGCGAGGGCATCGCCGCGACGGATGAACCGGCCGTCCTCGTCCGCGACGCGACGGGACGCCTGACGGCGTGGATCGAGGTGGGGGCTCCGGATGCCGCGCGACTCCACACCGGCAGCAAGGCGGCCGGCCGCGTGGCCGTGTACACGCACCGCGAGCCGAACCGCCTGGCCCAGGCGTGGGCGGGCAAGACCATCCACCGCGGCGCCGACATCCCGCTCTACAGCTTCGAGAAGGACTTCGTCGAGGATGCGGCATCCGCTCTCGAGCGACGCAACGCCGTCACGGTGTCCGTGACCGAGGGTCAGCTCTACCTCGACGTCAACGGGCGCTCGTCGTCGTCGCCGATCGCCGAGCAGCCGGTCGGCTGACCTTCCGCCGCGGTTCCGTCGACCGCGCGGCTGTCAACCCCGGTGAGGGCGGTTCGGGCGCCTCTCTAGGGTGACGCCGAGGAGGTTCGGATGTCACGTCGAGCGCAGGCGGCCGTCGCCGCATCCCTCATCGTCGCCCTGGGGCTCGCGGGCTGCGGGGTCCGACCCGCCGACACCGACGGCACGCTGGATCGCGTGGCGGAGAGCGGCGTGCTGCGGGCGGGGGTGACCGAGAACCCGCCGTGGACCTCGACCGGCGACGGCCGGGCGTCCGGAAGCGAGGTCGCGCTCCTCGAGCGGTTCGCGGCGCGGCACGGCGCCGCCGTCGAGTGGCGCGCGGGCACCGAGGAGGTCCTCGTCGACGCGCTCCACGCCGGGAGCCTCGATGTCGTCGTGGGCGGACTCACCGACGCGACGCCGTGGAAGGATGACGCGGCGGTCACGGATGTGTATCGCGAGACGACGAGTCCCTCGGGCGAGGTCGAGAAGCACGTCATGCTGACGCGAGCGGGCGAGAACGGGTTCCTGATGGAGCTCGAGGTGTTCCTGCGCGAGGAGGCCCGCGGATGAGGCGCGACGCGCTCCGGGACGGCCTGGACGACGACGGTCGACGCGCACTGCGCAGCGCTGTGCGCATGGAGTGGGCGACGATCGCCTTCCTCGCCGTCGCGATCCCCGTCGTCGGCGTCGTGACCGGCAGTTCGCAGGCGATGCGCGCCGCGTGGGTCGAGGACATGCTCTCGCTCGCGCCGCCCCTCGCCTTCCTCGTCGCCGTGCGGGTCATGGCGCGCGCCGCGAACCCGCGCTACCCCTACGGCTACTTCCGCTCGGTCGGGGTCGCCCACCTCGTGGCCGGAGTGGCGTTGTTCGCCATGGGATCGTTCCTCCTGGTCGACTCCGCGCTGACCCTCGTCCGCGGCGAGCGCCCGCCCATCGGCTCGGTCGACGTGTTCGGCCAGTCTGTGTGGCTCGGCTGGTTCATGATGGCCGTCATGGCGGCGACGATCCCGCTGCCCATCTGGTTCGGGCGGGTCAAGATGCGGCTCGCGCGGCAGTTGCACAACAAGGTGCTCTATGCCGACGCCGACATGAACAAGGCGGACTGGATGACGGCGGTCGGCTCGATCGTCGGGGTCGGTGGCATCGGTCTCGGGATCTGGTGGGCGGATGCGGCGGCGGCGATCTTCATCTCGGGCAGCATCCTCTGGGACGGCGTGAAGAACACGAAGGGCGCGATCACCGACCTCATGGACACACGGGCGACCACCTTCGACGACGCGAAGCCGCATCCCGACATCGACCGGATCCATGACCACCTGTCGTCGCTGCGCTGGGTCGACGATGTACGCACCCGCACCCGCGATCAGGGTCAGTTCTTCCACGTCGAGGCGTTCGTCCGGCCGCGACGGGGACGGATGCCGCGCCTCGCCGAGATCGAGCAGGCGCAGGCCGAGTGCCGTGCCCTGGATTGGAAGATGCACGACGTCGTCATCGTGTCTGTGCAACGGTTCCCCGAGACGGCGTCCGCGCGCTCGGGGGAGAGCTGACCCCCGAGTCTGGGCGGGGCCTGGCAGTCCCGTGGGGATCGCCGATGCATGCCGTGATGGCGATGGGCGGCACCGTAGCGTGGCCCTCAGCGATCGGCATCCGTCAGTTGCTTCCTCTCCGCCGCAGCGGACACCCGATTCCAAGCAGGTGCCCCATCGCTTCATCCGTCGCCGACTCGCGTCTCGGTCCCGTCCGTCAGACGTACGCCGGAACCGATCAGTTCCCTCCGATGGCGAAGTCGTTCACCGACGTCTCGCGCATCGTCCGCGAGACCGGGCTGCTGCGCCGGACGCCGATCTTCTACCTCGCCGTCGGCATCGCCCTCGTCCTCGCCTTCGGCGGCGCGGTCACCGGCTTCATCCTGCTCGGCGACACCTGGTACCAGCTGTTGATGGCCGGCGTTCTCGGCATCATCTTCACGCAGGTCGCGTTCCTCGCCCACGAGGCGGCGCATCGTCAGATCCTCTCCTCTGGGCCGGGCAACGACCGGCTCGCCCGCATCCTGGCAAGCGGCGTCGTCGGGATCAGCTACGCCTGGTGGACCTCGAAGCACACCCGCCACCACGCGAACCCGAACCGTGTCGGCAAAGACCCCGACATCGAGATCGACACCATCTCGTTCCTCGACGTCGATGCGGCGTCGGCCCGCGGCATCCGTCGCGCGATCACGAAGCGACAGGGGTGGCTCTTCTTCCCGCTGCTGACCCTCGAGGGGCTGAACCTGCACTTCCAGGGGATCAAGCACCTGCTCACCGAGAAGGACGTGAAGGCGCGCGGTCTCGAACTCGCTCTCATCCTCACCCGTCTCGCGGTGGTCGCCGTCCCGGTCTTCCTGCTGCTGCCGATCGGGATGGCGTTCGCCTTCCTCGGCGTGCAGCTCGCCGTGTTCGGCGTCTACATGGGAGCGTCCTTCGCGCCGAACCACAAGGGGATGCCGGTCATCGCGGCCGACGCGAAGCTCGACTTCTTCAGCAAGCAGGTGCGCACGTCCCGCAACATCCGCGGTGGCTGGTGGGCAACGTGGCTCATGGGCGGTCTGAACTATCAGGTGGAGCACCATCTGTTCCCCAACATGCCGCGTCCGCACCTGTCGAAGGCGCGGGACATTGTGCGGGAGCACTGCGCCACCCTCGACGTCCCGTACACGGAGACGAGCCTCGGCAGGTCGTACGCGATCGTCATCGACTACCTGAATCGGGTGGGCCTCGCGGCCCGCGATCCGTTCGACTGCCCGGTCACCGCGACGATGCGTCGCGGCTGACGCCGCACGTCAGCGCGGCAGAGCGCCGAGGAACGGCTCGGGATCGAGCGGTTTCCTCGGCGCTTCGTCGATCCGGGCGCGCAGGTCGGGGTCGATGCTGCCGACGTAGAGCCACCCCATGAGCAGTTCGTCGTCCGCGAGTCCGTGCAGCGCGCGCACCTCGGGGGAGTTCACGAGCAGCCCCGTCCGCCACATGACGCCCCACCCCGCGCGCCAGAGCGCGAGCTCGAGCAGGTGCGCTGCGCCTGCGGCGGTCGCCTGCTGCTCCCAGACGGGGACGGCGGGGTGCGGCTTCGGGCTCGCGACGACGGCGATCAGCAGATCGGCACGGAACGGCTTGCCGTTACGGTCGCCCGGTTCGCGCTCGACCCCGCCGGCGGCGTCGAGCGCGTCGCCCAGGCGTGCGCGGTCGTCGCCGCGGAGGGTGATGAGACGCCAGGGTCGCAGCGCCTTGTGGTCGGCGACGGGGGTGACGGCGGCGAGCAGGTCGCGCAGGTCGTCGTCGGTGGGCGCGCCCGGCCCGACCTTCGCGAGCGACCGCCGCATCGCCATCGCCTGCAGCACGGGGTCGTCGAAAGTCGTCATCCCTCCATCCTCGCCGCTCCCGGTGCGGGTGTCGCTGCGGGCGATCCTCGAAGCCTGACCCTTCCGGAGCGGCGGTCGCGGTGTTATCGTTCCTTCGGTTAGCGAACGTTAACTTAAGCATTCTCGTCGGAGGTGCCGTCGACGATGACAGCCCCCACGACGTATCCCGATCTGATCGCCGAGCTCGAGCGCCGTCGCGCCGAGGCGGCGCGCGGCGGGCCCGAGCGGGCGCGCGAGCGGCACACCGCCCGCGCCAAGCTCCTCGCTCGCGACCGCATCGACACCCTGCTCGACGTCGGCAGTCCCTTCCTCGAGGTCGGGGCGCTCGCGGGACTCGACCTGTACGACGACGAGTGTGCCGCCGGCGGCGTGGTCGCGGGGGTGGGGCTCGTCCACGGCCGGCACGTCATGGTCGTCGCCAACGACGCGACGGTGAAGGGCGGCACCTACTACCCGATCACCGTCAAGAAGCACCTGCGCGCGCAGGAGATCGCGGCCGAGAACCGGCTGCCGTGCATCTACCTCGTCGACTCGGGCGGCGCGTTCCTGCCGATGCAGGACGAGGTCTTCCCCGACCGCGACCACTTCGGGCGCATCTTCTACAACCAGGCCCGGATGTCGCGCGACGGCATCCCCCAGATCGCCGCCGTGCTCGGCTCGTCGACCGCCGGCGGCGCGTACGTGCCTGCGATGAGCGACGAGACCGTCATCGTGCGCAACCAGGGGACGATCTTCCTCGGCGGACCGCCGCTCGTGAAGGCGGCGACCGGCGAGGTGGTCTCGGCAGAGGACCTCGGCGGCGGCGACCTGCACACGAAGGTCTCGGGCGTCACCGACCACCTCGCCGAGAACGACGAGCACGCCCTGCAGATCGTCCGCGACATCGTCGCGACCCTCCCCGCCCCGGCACCCCTGCGCGAGCAGCCCGAGCCGGTCACCCCACCCGCGGCCGATCCGGCCACGCTCGCGGACGTCGTCCCCGTCGAACTCACGACGCCCTACGACGCCCGCGAGATCGTCGACCGGATCGTCGACGGCGGCTCGTGGCACGAGTTCAAACGCGAGTACGGCGAGACGCTCGTGACCGGGTTCGCGCGCCTGCACGGTCACCGGGTGGGCGTGCTCGCGAACAACGGCGTGCTGTTCGGGGAGTCGGCGCTGAAGGGCGCGCACTTCATCGAGCTGTGCGACCAGCGCGGCATCCCGCTCGTCTTCCTGCAGAACATCACGGGCTTCATGGTCGGGCGCGAGTACGAGTCGGGCGGCATCGCCAAGCACGGCGCGAAGATGGTGAACGCCGTCGCGTGCGCCTCGGTGCCCAAGCTCACGGTCGTCGTCGGCGGGTCGTTCGGCGCCGGCACGTACTCGATGTGCGGGCGCGCCTATTCGCCGCGGTTCCTGTGGCTGTGGCCCGGCGCGCGGGTGTCGGTCATGGGCGGTCCGCAGGCGGCATCCGTCCTCTCCACCGTCCGCCGCGAGCAGATCGAGGCGCGCGGCGGGGAATGGTCGGCGGACGACGAGGCGGCATTCCAGGCGCCGATCCGTGCGCAGTACGAGCTGCAGGGCAGCCCGTACTACTCGACGGCACGGCTCTGGGACGACGGCATCCTCGCCCCCGCCGAGACCCGCGACGCCCTCGGTCTCGCCCTCGACATCTGCCTGCGGGCCCCCTTCGACGCGCCGGGCTACGGCGTCTTCCGGATGTGAGGCGCATGTTCTCCACCGTCCTGGTCGCGAACCGCGGCGAGATCGCCTGCCGCGTCATCCGCACACTCCGGGAGCTCGGCATCCGCTCGGTCGCCGTCTACAGCGACGCGGATGCCGGGGCCCGCCACGTCGCGCTCGCCGACGAGGCCGTGCGGCTCGGGCCCGCGCCCGCCGCGCAGAGCTACCTCGACATCGACGCGGTGATCGCCGCGGCCCGAGCGACGGGTGCCGAGGCGATCCACCCCGGTTACGGGTTCCTGTCCGAGAACACCGCCTTCGCGGCGGCGTGCGAGCGGGCCGGGATCGTCTTCATCGGGCCGAGCGCTGACGCGATCCGCACGATGGGCGACAAGATCGCCGCGAAGCACGCCGTCGAAGCGCGCGGCGTGCCCACGGTGCCCGGCGTCGCGCGAGCCGGTATGACCGACGACGAGCTCATCGCCGCGGCGCCCGAGGTCGGCTATCCGCTGCTCATCAAGCCGTCCGCGGGCGGCGGGGGCAAGGGGATGCACGTCGTGACGGATGCCGCGGCCCTGCCGGCCGCGCTCGCCGCCGCCCGCCGTGAAGCGGGCGCGAGCTTCGGCGACGACACCCTGTTCCTCGAGCGCTACGTCGACACCCCGCGGCACATCGAGGTGCAGGTGCTCGCCGATGCGCACGGCAACGTCGTGCACCTGGGCGAGCGGGAGTGCTCGCTGCAGCGTCGGCACCAGAAGGTCATCGAAGAGGCGCCGTCGCCGCTTCTCGACGAGGCGACCCGCGCGCGCATCGGGCAGGCCGCGTGCGAGACCGCGCGGAGCGTCGACTACCGAGGTGCGGGGACGGTCGAGTTCATCGTGGCGGCGGACCGCGCCGACGAGTTCTTCTTCATGGAGATGAACACCCGCCTGCAGGTCGAGCACCCCGTCACCGAGGAGGTCACCGGCATCGACCTCGTCGCGGCGCAGCTGCGGATCGCCGCGGGGGAGCCGCTCGGGTTCGGGCAGGACGACGTCGTGCTCAGCGGGCACAGCATCGAGGCGCGGATGTACGCGGAGGATCCCGCGGCGGGCTTCCTGCCGACCGGCGGACGCGTCGTGCGGGTCGTCCACCCGGTGGGCCCCGGCATCCGGGTCGACAGCGCCCTCGCCGACGGGCTCGACGTGTCGGTCGACTACGACCCCATGCTCGCGAAGGTCATCGCCACGGGCCGGACCCGCGACGAGGCACGACGACGGCTCGTCGCCGCCCTCGGCGACACCGCGGTGCTCGGGTTCGAGACGAACCTCTCGTTCCTGCGCGCGCTGCTCGAGCTGCCGGCGGTGGCGGCGGGCGAGCTCGACACGGGGCTCATCGCCCGCGAGCTCGACGGGCTCGTCGCGACAGGCGATCCGGACGACGTGTTCGTCGAGGCGGCGCTGCTGCTCGACGCCGCCGTCCCCCGCGGGGACGATCCGTGGCACCGGGCGGACGGGTGGCGTCTGGGTCCACCCGCGCCGCGGCGGTACCGGCTGGCGGCCGGCGGCGAGGAGCGCGCGGTCGAGCTCGTCGGCGACCGGGTGATCGTCGGCGGGACGGGGGTCGCGGCGTCCGTCCGGGACCTCGGCGACCGGTTCGCGGTGCGGGTCGGCGATCGCAGCGCCACGGTCGTCGCGACTGTCGACGGCGACGCCCTGTGGCTTTCGCGCGGCGGACGCGCGCGCGAGGTGCGCCGGGTGAGCCTCGACCACCGCCGCGACGCGGATGCGTCGGCCGTGCCCGAGCTCGTCTCGCCCATGCCGGGCGTCGTCGTGATGACGTCGGTCGCCGACGGCGCGGTGGTGTCGGCCGGTGACGCCGTGGTCGTCGTCGAGGCGATGAAGATGGAGCATGTCGTCCGGGCCGAGGTCGCCGGTACGGTGGCGCTGCGGGTCGCGACGGGCGACAGCGTGGGCCGCGGGCAGACGCTCGCCGTCGTGACCCCGACGCAGGAGGAGGACGCATGAGTGAGGACGTGCCCCGGCGCATCGTGCAGCGCGGTCTGTACTTCGACGAGCTCGAGGAGGGCGCCGTCTACGTGCACAGCCCCGGCCGCACCGTGACCGAGGCCGACAACGTGCTGTTCACGACGCTGACGATGAACACGCAGTCGTTGCACCTGGATGCCGCGTGGGCCGAGCAGACCGAGTTCGGCGAGCGGCTGGTCAACAGCATGTTCACCCTGTCGACGCTCGTCGGGCTGTCGGTCGCGCAGCTCACGCAGGGGACGATCGTCGCGAACCTCGGCTTCTCGGAGGTCACCTTCCCCGCCCCCGTGCGGCACGGCGACACGCTCTACGGTGAGACCGTCGTCGCGTCGAAGCGCGCGTCGACGTCGCGCCCCGGGCAGGGGATCGTCGAGTTCGTGCACACGATGCGCAACCAGCACGACCAGGTCGTCGCGACCGCACGTCGGTCGACGCTCATGCGGATGTCGCCGGAGGCCGCGGCATGAGCCTCGGCCCCGCGCTCCTGTTCTGCCCCGCCGACCGTCCCGAGCGGTACGCGAAGGCGCTCGCCGCCGCCGACACCGTGATCCTCGACCTCGAGGACGCCGTCGCGCCGGAGGGCAAAGCGGGCGCGCGGACGGCGCTCGCGGCGGCGGACGTCGACGCCTCACGCGTGATCGTGCGGGTGAACCCGGCATCCACTCCCGAACTCGCGCACGATCTCGCGGCTCTGCAGGGCACGCCGTTCCGTCGGCTGATGCTCGCGAAGGCCCAGGAGACGGCCGAGGTCGACGCGCTCGAGGGGTACCGGGTCATCGCGCTGTGCGAGACGCCGCGCGGCGTCGAGAACGCGGGCGCGCTGGCGCGGCATCCGCTCGTCGACGCACTCATGTGGGGCGCCGAGGACCTGGTCGCCGGCATCGGGGGACGCTCGAGCCGATTCGACGATGGGCGCTACCGCGACGTCGCACGGTACGCGCGCTCGCGGGTGCTCATCGCCGCCGCGGCGGCGGGCATCGACGCGATCGACGCCGTGCACCTCGACATCGCCGACACCGCCGGGCTCGAGGACGAGGCGCGGGATGCCGCGGCCTCGGGGTTCGCGGCGACCGCCTGCATCCATCCCTCCCAGGTCGAGGTCATCCGCCGTGCCTACGCGGCGACCCCGGACGAGGTCGAGTGGGCCGAGGCGGTGCTCGACGAGGCGACGCGGCAGCCCGGGGTGTTCCGGTTCCGCGGACGGATGATCGACGAGCCCGTGCTGAGACAGGCGCGGCGGACCCTGTCGCGATGACGACCTGGCGGGCGACGCAGAAGGCGAACCGGCGGGCCGAGCTGATGGCGTCGGCCGCGCGGCTGTTCGCCGAGCGCGGCTTCGCCGCCGTCTCGACCGCTGACCTCGGCGACGCCGTCGGCATGAGCGGTCCGGCGCTGTATCGGCACTTCGCGAGCAAGGAGGCGCTGCTCTGCGACCTGCTGCTCGACGCGAGCGAGCGGCTGCTGGAGGGCGGGCGCGCGCTGACGGCATCGGGCGGGGACCCGCGGCAGGTGTTCGAGGCGCTCATCGCGTTCCACCTCGAGTTCGCCACGAGCGACGCGGACGTCATCCGGGTGCAGGACCGGGAGCTCGCCAACCTGCCGGCGGACGTCAACCAGCAGGTGCGGCGGCTGCAGCGCGAGTACGTGCAGGAGTGGGACAGGCCGTTCGCGGCGCTCCGCCCCGACCTCGCCGACGCCGAACGCGAGACGCGGCTGCTCGCCGCCTTCGGCCTGCTGAACTCGACCCCGCACTCGGCCGCGCCGAGCGCAGACCGAGCGGGCGGCATCCTGGCCGGCATGGCCCGGCGCGCGCTGCTGGGCGACTGAGGCGGCGCGTCGGTTCGCCGTGTCGGTTCGCGAGGAGATGACGGTTATCGAGGAGGTTTTCGGCCCGATCGGTCCTCGGGAAGCCGCATCTCCTCGGGAACCTCCGATGACAGGATGAGGGGATGCCGCACACCATCGTCCTCACCGGTGCCGGATCGGGCATCGGGCAGCTCCTCGCCGAGCGCCTGACCGCGCGGGGCGACCGCCTCGTCCTCGTGGCGCGCGACGACGACCGGGCGGAGGGCCTCGCGGCCGCGCACCCCGGCGCGGCGGTGATCGTCGCCGACCTCGCGCAGCCCGCATCGCTCGCCGCGGCCGTTGCGGCATCCGATCTTCCCGATGGGATCGACGCGGTCGTGCACGCGGCGGGGATCGTCGACCTCGGGCACGTCGAGGACCTCACGGTCGCCTCGTGGCAGGACCAGCTCGCGGTCAACCTCGTCTCGCCTGCCGAACTCACGCGCCTGCTGCTGCCGCGCGTGCGCGCCGCGCGGGGGCAGGTGCTGTTCGTGAACTCCGGTGCCGGCCTCACCGCCCACCCGCAGTGGGCCGCGTACGCCGCGTCGAAGCACGGGCTCAAGGCGCTCGCCGATGCGCTGCGCGGCGAAGAGGCCGCCCACGGCGTCCGCGTCACGACGGTCTACCCGGGTCGCACCGCGACGCCGATGCAGGCCCAGGTCCACGCGCAGGAGGGGAAGGATTACGACGCGGATGCCTGGATCCAGCCGGCATCCGTCGTCACCGCCGTGCTCACCGCCCTCGACCTGCCGCGCGACGCCGTCATCACCGACCTGTCGGTCAAACCCGGCCCCCGCTGACGATGATCCGGGCGGCGACCGTCGAGGATGCCGCGGCGCGCGACCGCGAGCCGATGTGGCGGCGGCTCGTCGCCGAGGACGAGAGACCGACGGGGTTCCTGCACGTGCGGCTCGGGGCGACCGTCGAGCTGGTGAGCCTGTACGTCCTGCCGGACCTCTTCGATCGGGGGATCGGGTCGGCCCGCCACGAGCGGTTCGACGAGATCCGCGGCGGTCGCCCGGCGGAACGCGCGCGCGGTCGGCGGGCGACGGACCGCACGCGCGACGGCGTCGCCGGCATCCCGTTCGTCACCTGGCGTCTCGGCGACTGACGCCGTCGGCGACGGATCCCGGGCCGTTCTCCGGATGGATCGCCTCGAGGGAGGCATTGCGGGGCACGTTCCTCGCATCCCTCCGGAGAGCGGTTCGCCGTTGGTGCCGAGCGCAGGTTCAGTGCTGCATACGGGGGTGTCGACGCGCCCCGGGGGCATCTCACCCTGCATCCGGCACACGCGGCGAGGGCCGCGCGCCGCTCAGACGGGCTGCGGGTTCGCCAGCACGCCTTCGAAGACGGCTTCGGCGGCGCCGATGAGCAGGCGGTGATCCGCCAGGCCGGCGGGCAGGATCCGCAGGTCCTCGCCGCAGGCGGGCATCGCCTGCGCGCGCACGGCCTGCTCGAGGGCTGCGACGTCGAGTCCCGCGAGCACCGCGAGGAAGCCGCCGAGCACGACGGCGGAGGGGTTCAGCACGTTCACGGCGTTCGCGAGTGCGGTGGCCAGGATGCGGCGCTGCCGCTCGACCTCTCCCGCGACCGACGGGGTGTCGATCTGCGCCGCGAGCGCGTCGCCGAGCTCGCGGTCGTCGCCGCGGCTCAGTCCCACGACCGACAGCAGTCGGGCGCGGCTGACCTCGTCCTCCAGAACGCCGTCGCGGGCCCGCCGGTCGGCGAGGGTCGCGATGCCGGGGCGGTTCTGCCCGAACTCCCCGGCGTAGCCGCCGGCGCCCACCACCGGCATCCCGTTCACGATGATGCCGCCGCCGATGCCGCTCGCGCCGCCGTTGAGATAGACCGCGTTGTCGATGCCGCTCGCGGCGCCGAAGAGGTGCTCGGCGACGGTGCCGAGGGTGGCGTCGTTGCCGACCACGACGGGGATGCCGGTGGCCGCCGCGACGACGTCGCGCAGGGGCACGTCGACCCAGCCGAGGTGCGGCGCGTCCCGGACGAGGCCGTCCTCGATCCGGACGAGCCCGGGCACGGCGAGTCCGACGCCGAGGATGCGGGCGTCCGCCAGCTCGGCCCGGCGCCAGGTCGCGATCTGCGCGGCGACGAGGTCGGCGGTCGCCTCGGGGGTGAGGAGGTGCTCCTGCGGCAGGTCGACGACGGCGCGGATGCCGCGGTCGAGCCCGACGGCGGCGATCTCGAGCGCGTCGACCTCGGGGTTGACGGCGATGGCGACGACGGCGGGGTCGACGCAGACGACGGGGGAGGGGCGGCCGACGCGGTGCGAGGGGTCGGGTGCGCGCTCGACGACGAGGCCGAACGAGACGAGGGTCGCGACGAGATCGGCGACGGTCGACCGGTTGAGCCCGGTCGACTCGGTGAGCGCGGCGCGGGACTGCGGGCCCTCGCGGTGGACGATCCCCAGGATGCTGCCGAGATTGGCGCGCCGGACGGATTCGACGGTTCGCCCCTGCTCGGTCACGGACCCACCCTAGCCATCACGAGGGGTTTGTGGCGGCGGCGCGCCTGGTATACGTTGCTGCTAACAACAATTAATGGTTCGCGAAGGAGCGACATGGTCACCCCCACCCCCGCAGACAAGTTCAGCTTCGGCCTGTGGACCGTCGGCTACAACGGCACCGACCCCTTCGGCGGACCGACGCGACCCCCGCTCGACACCGTCCACGCCGTCGAGAAGCTCGCTGAGCTCGGCGCCTACGGCCTCACCTTCCACGACGACGACCTGTTCGCCTTCGGGTCGAGCGACGCCGAGCGCCAGCGCGAGATCGACCGCCTCAAGGGCGCCCTCGACGCGACCGGGATGATCGTCCCGATGGTCACGACCAATCTCTTCAGCGCGCCCGTGTTCAAGGACGGCGGCTTCACCGCCAACGACCGCGACGTCCGCCGCTTCGCCCTCCGCAAGGTGTTCCGCCAGCTCGACCTCGGGGCCGAGCTCGGCGCCAAGACCTTCGTCATGTGGGGCGGCCGCGAGGGCGCCGAGTACGACTCCGCGAAGGACATCCGCCAGGCGCTCGAGCGGTACCGGGAGGCCGTCAACCTGCTCGGCGACTACGTCACCGACAAGGGCTACGACATCCGCTTCGCGATCGAGCCGAAGCCGAATGAGCCGCGCGGCGACATCCTGCTGCCGACGCTGGGTCACGCGATCGCCTTCATCGACTCGCTCGAGCGTCCCGAGCTCGTCGGCCTCAACCCGGAGGTCGGTCACGAGCAGATGGCGGGCCTGAACTTCGCCGCCGGCATCGCCCAGGCGCTGTACCACGGCAAGCTCTTCCACATCGACCTCAACGGTCAGCGCGGCATCAAGTACGACCAGGACCTCGTGTTCGGTCACGGCGACCTGCACAACGCGTTCGCGCTCGTCGACCTGCTCGAGAACGGCGGCCCCGGTGGCGTCCCGGCCTACGAGGGCCCGCGCCACTTCGACTACAAGCCGAGCCGCACCGAGGACGAGACCGGCGTCTGGGAGTCGGCCGCGGCCAACATGCGCACCTATCTCCTCCTCAAGGAGCGGGCGCAGGCGTTCCGTGCCGACCCCGAGGTGCAGGAGGCCCTCGCGGCGGCCAAGGTCGACGAGCTCTCGACCCCGACCCTGAACCCGGGCGAGACGTACGAGGACTTCCTCGCCGACCGCTCCGCGTACGAGGACTTCGACCCGAGCGTCTACCTCGGCGGCAAGGGCGGCGGCTTCGTCCGCCTGCAGCAGCTGGCGACCGAGCACCTGCTGGGCGCGCGCTGACGTGACGCTCGTCATGGGCGTCGACTCGTCGACGCAGTCCTGCAAGGTCGTCATCGTCGACGCCGCGACCGGGGCGGTCGTCCGCTCCGGTCGCGCGTCGCACCCCGAGGGCACGTCGGTCGATCCCGAGGCGTGGTGGACCGCGCTGCAGAGCGCGATCGCGGATGCCGGGGGCATCGACGACGTCGAGGCGTGGTCGATCGGGGGCCAGCAGCACGGCATGGTCGCGCTCGACGCGGCGGGCACGGTGGTGCGCGACGCGCTGCTGTGGAACGACACGCGCTCGGGGCAGGCGGCATCCGATCTCACAGCCGAGTTCGGCGCCGAGACGCTCGCGCAGCGCACGGGTCTGGTGCCGGTCGCGTCGTTCACGATCACCAAGCTCCGCTGGCTGCGCGGCGCCGAGCCCGAGAATGCGGCGCGGGTGGCCGCGGTCGCCCTGCCGCACGACTGGCTGACGTGGCGCCTGCGCGGGTTCGGTCCCGGGAATCCGCAGCTCGACGAGCTCGTCACCGATCGCTCGGATGCCTCGGGCACCGGTTACTGGGACCCCGCGTCGGACGGCTACGACCGCGACCTGCTCGCGGCGGCGCTCGGTCACGACGCGGTGCTGCCCCGCGTGCTCGGCCCGCTCGAGTGGGTGACGGATGCCGCCGGCCGCCGCGTCGGGCCGGGGGCGGGCGACAACGCCGGCGCCGCCCTCGGCGTCGGTGCGACGGCGGGCGACGTCGTCGTGTCGATCGGTACGTCGGGCACGGTCTTCGCCGTCAGCGACACCCGGACGATCGACCCGACCGGGACCGCGGCCGGGTTCGCCGATGCGACGGGGCGGTTCCTGCCGCTGGTCGCGACCCTCAACGCGGCGCGGGTGCTCGACGCCGTCGCGCGTCTGCTCGGCGTCGACCACGACGGTCTCACCGAGCTGGCGGCCGCCGCCGAGCCCGGAGCCGGCGGTGTCGTGCTCGTGCCCTGGTTCGAGGGGGAGCGCACGCCCAACCTGCCCACGGCGCGCGCGTCCCTCGACGGTCTGTCGCTCGAGAACACGACGCGGGAGAACCTCGCCCGCGCCGCCGTCGAGGGCATGCTCGCGGGTCTCGCGACGGGGCTCGAGGCGATCCGGAGCCTCGGTGTCGCCACCGAGCGGGTGCTGCTCGTGGGCGGTGCGGCGCGCAACCCCGCGGTCGCCGCGGCCGCGGCCCAGGTGTTCGATGTGCCCGTGGCCGTACCGTCGCCGGGAGAGTACGTCGCCCAGGGCGCGGCCCGCCAGGCGGCCGCCGTGCTCGCCGGGTCGTGGCCGGAGTGGCCGGTCGAGATGGACCGGGATGCGGCATCCGACCCCCGTCCCGAAGTGCGGGAGCGCTACGACCGCGTCGCCGCGCGACGAGCGGCCGAGCTGCGGTGACGGGCCGGCGCGCGCTCATCGTCCGCGGCGGCTGGGACGGGCACCACCCCGTCGCGGCGACGGACATGTTCCGCCCGTTCCTCGCCGAGAACGGCTTCGAGGTACGCGTCGAGGAGTCCAACGAGGTCTACGCCGACGCCGCCGTGATGGCCGAGACGGATCTCGTCGTCCAGGCGGTCACGATGTCGTCGATCTCGGATGCCGCGCTCACGGGCCTGCGCGCCGCGGTGGAGGCCAGCACCGGTCTCGCCGGCTGGCACGGCGGGATCGCCGACTCGTACCGCGGCAGCTCGGACTACCTGCAGCTCGTCGGCGGCCAGTTCGCGACGCACCCGGGCCGGCATCCCGACGAACGGCCGGGCGACGAGCGCGACAACTACCTCGACCACACCATCGAGATCACCGACCTCGGCCGACGTCACGAGATCACCGCCGGCGTCGACGATCGCCGCCGGAGGCTCGGCCGACCGGCTCGCAGCCGGCGCGATCCTCGTCGTCACCGACTGACGACGGCACCCTCGAGGACGGATGCCGTCGCCAGCCGCGCGTCGTCCGGTCCGATGACGTACGCCTCACCCGTGAACTCGACCGAGGCCGTCGCTTCGCGGTCGGCGCTGGAGGGCCCGACCCACAGGTCGAGGCGTCCCGGCTCGACCGCGCGCACCGCGTCGCGGCCGGCGTAGGCAAGGCGGGCGGGCGGCACGCGGAACTCGACGGTCGCCGCCTCGCCCGGGCCCAGCGGCACGCGCTGGTAGGCGAGCAGCTGCGCCGACGGCCGTGTCGTCGTGCCCACGACGTCGTGACCGTACAGCTGCACGACGTCGGTCGCCGGGGCCTCGCCGGTGTTGCGCACCGTGACCGTCGCGGTGAGCCCGTCGCCGGTGGCGGCCTGCGGCGCGACCCGCAAGTCCTCGTACGCGAACGTCGTGTAGGTCAGTCCGAACCCGAACGGCCGCACCGGGGTGGGGTCGGCGCTCGTGATGTCGCTGCGTCCGCCGAGGCGCGGGTGCAGGTAGGTGAACGGCTGCGCACCGGCCGAGCGGGGGAGCGAGACGGGCAGGCGGCCCGACGGGGTGACCCGACCCGAGACGATCCCCGCGAGGGCGTCCGCGCCCTCTTCGCCCGGGAAGAAGGACTGCACGATCGCCGCCGGCGCGGCGGCGCCGTCGAGCGCCCATCCGATCGCGTACGGCCGCCCCGAGAGGACGAGCACGACGACGGGGGTGCCCGACGCGACGACCTCCTCCACCAGGCGCCGCTGGACACCCGGCAGCTCGAGGTCGTCCACGTCGTTGCCCTCGCCCACGGTGCCGCGGCCGAACAGGCCGGCGCGGTCGCCGACCACGACGATCGCCAGGTCGGACCGGGATGCCGCGGCCACGGCATCCGCGATCCCCGCCGCGTCCTCGCCCTCGACGTCGCACCCGCGCACCGACTCGATCCGCGCCGCCGGGTACTCGGCGCGCAGCGCGTCGAGGACGGTCGGGATCTCGATGCCCGCGGGTGTGCCGGGGTGGTGGGCGAGCACGTGGTTCACGAACGAGTAGCAGCCCATGAGCGCCTCGGACGAGTCGGCGTTCGGGCCGAGGACGGCGATGCGCGCCGGCGCTGCCGCGGGCAGCGTGCCGTCGTTCGAGAGCAGGACGGCGGACTCGGCGGCGAGGCGCCGCGCGAGCTCGCGGTGGCGCGGCCCGTCGAGGTCGACGCTCGCGGGAGGCTCGGCGAAGTCCGCGTCGAGCAGCCCCAGGCGCTCCTTCTGCGCGAGGACCCGCAGCACGGCGTCGTCGAGGACACTCTCGTCGAGCGCCCCCGAGCGGATCCGCTCGAGCAGCGGACCGGCGAAGGCGTCGAGCGTCGGCAGCTCGACGTCGATCCCGGCGCGCAGGGCGAGCTCCGCCGCTTCGCCGAGGTCGGCGGCGACACCGTGCGTGGAGTGGAGGAACGCGACCGAGAAGTAGTCCGCGACGACCGGCCCCTCGAACCCGAGGCGTCCGCGGAGGACCTCGCTCAGGTAGTACGGGCTCGCGCCGACGGGAGCACCGTCGATCTCGGCGTAGCTGTTCATGACCGATCGCGCGCCGCCGTCGCGGAGCGCCATCTCGAACGGCGGCAGGAAGACATCGGCGAGCTCGCGGGGTCCCGCGTGGACCGGCGCATGGTTGCGACCGGACTGCGAGCCGGAGTATCCGACGAAGTGCTTCAGCGTGGCATCCACCCCCGTCGACTGCAGACCGCGGACGTAGGCCGTCCCGATCGTCCCGACGAGGTACGGGTCCTCGCCGATGCACTCGTCGACGCGCCCCCAGCGGGGATCGCGGATGACGTCGAGGACGGGAGCGAGCCCCTGATGGATGCCGAGCTCCCGCATCGACTCGCCGATCGCGACGGCCATCTCGGCCACGAGGTCGGGGTCGAACGAGGCCCCCCACGCGAGCGGCGTCGGATACGTCGCCGCCTGCCACGCCGCGAGGCCCGTCAGGCACTCCTCGTGGACGATCGCGGGGATACCGAGGCGCGTCTCGGTCTGCAGGCGGCGCTGCTCGCGCCACAGCCACGCGGCCCGCTCGACCGGATCGACCGGGCGTGTGCCGTAGACCCGGGTGAGGTGGCCGAGGCCGTGGGTCGTGGCATCCGCGTACTTCGTCGTCGTGACCATCTCGTCGGCCAGGGGAGCGACGACCTCGCCGCCCTGGTCGACCCAGTACCCGACGAGCTGCGCCGTCTTCTCCTCGAGCGTCATCTGCGCGAGCAGGTCGCGTACGCGCGCCGAAGCGCGCACCGTCGTGTCCGTCATGTCAGCCCTTCACGGCTCCGGTGAGGCCGCCGACGATGCGCCGCTCGAACAGGCTGAAGAACAGCAGCGCGGGGAGCATCGACAGCGAGGTGAACGCCAGCACGCGCGCCGTGTCGACGGAGTACTGCGACGAGAACGCCTGCACGCCCAGTGGGAGCGTGAACGACGCCTCGTTGTTGAGGATGAACAGCGGCAGCAGGTACGCGTTCCAACTGCCGATGAAGGCGAGGATGCCGACGGTGATGACACCGGGCACCGCGAGCGGCAGCACCATCCGCCAGAAGAACCCGAGTCGGCTGCAGCCGTCGATCGACGCCGCCTCCTGGATCTCGTCGGGGATCGCCCGCAGGAACGGCACAAGGATGATGATCGTCGTCGGCAGCGCGAACGCGATCTGCGGGAGGATGATGCCCGGCAGCGAGTTCATGAGCCCGAGCGAGCGGATCACGATGTAGAGCGGCGTGATCGCGACGGTGATGGGGAACATGAGTCCCGACGCGAACAGCGCGTAGAGCGCGCCGCGGCCGCGGAAGTTGTAGCGGGCGATGACGTAGCTCGCGGCGAGGCCGAGGGCGACGGCGCCGACGGTGGTGGCGAGCGCCACCATGGTCGAGTTCCCGACCTGCCCCCAGAACTGGCCGCTCGTGATCACCCCGACGTAGTTCTCGACGTTCCACGGATCGGGGAAGCCGGCCGGGTCGACCGTGATCGCCGAGTTCGACCGGAACCCGCCCAGGATGATGTAGATCACCGGCCCGAGCATGAGGGCGATGACGACGAGGGCGACGAAGTAGACGACCGGCGAGCCCCACGGCAGCGCCTTCTTCGGCGCGCGCCGTGGGCGGGTGTCGACGGGCGGAGCCGTGACGAGGGTCATGGTGGCGCTCACTGCACGCCCCTCTCTGTGATCGCCCCGGCCGTGTCGCGGCGGAGCACGAAGCGCTGGTAGAACAGCGCGACGATGAGCGAGATGACGAAGATCACGACGGCGACGGCGTTGCCGTAGCCGAAGTTCCCGGCGTTGCGACCGGTGACGACCATGTAGATCGCCATCGTGTTGGTGCCGGCGACCGACGAGACGTACTGACCCCAGATGATGTACACGAGGTCGAACAGCTGCAGCGCCCCGATGATCGACAGGAACGCCCAGATGCGCAGGGTCGGAGCCAGCAGGGGCAGCGCGATGCGGCGCTGGATCTGCCAGTACGACGCGCCGTCGATCGCGGCGGCCTCGTAGAGCTCCTCGGGGATGCCCTGCAGGCCCGCGAGGAAGAGGATGACGGCGAAGCCGACGTACTTCCACGTGAGGATCGCCATGAGGGTCCAGATGGCGATCGCCGGGTCGGCGAGCCAGTCCTGCGCGAGTCCGCCGAGGCCGAGCTTCTCGAGCATCCCGTTGGCGGCGCCGCCCGTCGACAGCAGCAGGCTGAACCCGGTGCCGACGACCACCTCGGCGATGACGTACGGCACGAAGATGAGGACGCGGATGACGGACTGCCCTCGCATCTTGCGGTTGAGCAGCAGTGCCAGCAGGATCGCAATCGGTCCCTGCAAGACGATCGACATGACGACGATGAAGGCGTTGTGCAGCAGGGCGCTCTGGAAGTTCGGGTCGCTGAAGATCGTGATGTAGTTCTTCAGCCCGACGAACTCGGTGGCCGGCCCGAACCCGGACCAGCGGAAGAAGCCGTAGTACGCGGCCATCAGCACCGGCAGGATCACGAACCCGACGAAGAAGACGACGGCGGGCCCGGCGAGCAGGAGCACCTCGAGGCGCCCCGACCAGCCGAGGCCCCGCCGGCGGCGGGACCGCGGCCGTGCCGGGGGCGACGAGTCGCCGCCCCCGGCGTGCGCCGCGAGAGCAGGGGTGTCCGAGACGGACATCTCGCGAACGGTCATGCTCAGCCCTGTGCGCCTGCGGCGTTGACGGCGGCGATGAACTTCTCGGGGTCGCTGCCTCCCGCGAGCAGGTCGACGACCGCGACGTTCAGCGCGTTGCCGACGTTCTGGCCGAGGACCGTGTCGAGCCACTGCGAAACGAACGGTGCGTTGTTGTACGCCTCGAGGATCTGCTGCAGGTACGGCTCCTCCACCGCCTCCTGCGCGACCGAGTTGACCGGCGGCGACTGGAAGGCCTCGTAGTACTTCGTCTGCTGCTCGGAGCCTGCGATGAAGTTGAGGAAGTCGGCGCACTCCTTGGGCGCCTGCGCGGCGCACGAGTAGCCGTCGACGCCGCCCATCATGGAGCCCGGCTCGCCGTCGCCGCCCGAGATCTCGGGGAAGGGGAACCAGGCGAGGTCGGGGAGCGGCTTCTCGTCGGGGGTGAGGGACGCGATCACACCCGGGTCCCACGCGCCCATGAGTTCCATCGCGGCCTTGCGGTTGGCGATGAGGCCCGCCGAGCTGCCGGCGCCCTGCTGGGCGGCGGTCGTCAGGAAGCCCTCGTTGAACGGCTGGATGGCGGCGAAGTCCGTGAGGTCCTGAGCGGCGCGCGTCCAGCACTCGTCGCTGAAGTCCTTGGAGTCGCCGGTCTCCTCGATCACCTGAGGGCTGCACTCGCGAAGGGCGAAGAAGTAGTACCAGTGAGCGGCGGGCCAGGCATCCTTCGCGCCGAGGGCGATCGGGGCGATCCCGGTGCCCTTCAGGTCCTCGACCGCGGCCTTCAAATCGTCGATCGTGCGCGGGTTCTCGGCGATGCCGGCCGCGTCGAAGGCGTCCTGGCTGTAGAAGAAGCCGCCGGGGAGGACGGAGAGGGGCATGGCCCACACCTTGTCCTGGTAGGTCTCGGCGGCGAACGAACCCTCCGACACCTCGCTGCGGACGTCGTCCGAGATCAGGTCGGTGAGGTCCATCAGCTGACCCGCGTTCACCATCGCGGTCATCTTGCCGCCGCCGCGCTGCAGGAAGATGTCGGGCGGGTCGCCGGCGTTGAGCGCGGTCTGGAGCTTGCCGTCCATGTCCTCGTTCTGGACGGACTGCATCGTGATCGTGACGCCCTCGTTCTCGGCCTCGAAAGCTTCGATCGCGTCCTTCCAGAACTGCTGACCGGGGCCGGTGGTCGAGTTCTGCCACAGCGTCATCTCGACGTCACCGTCGCCGCTGCTGCCGCCGCCTCCTGCCGAACATGCGCTGAGCGCGAGGGTCGCCGCGGCGAAGGCCGCGAGTCCCACTGCGAACCGTCTGGTCCTCATGTGATCACCAATCTCCTCATTGAGTGCACGCTCGGTCCTCGAGGTGCGGGTGGTCCCGGCGGTGCGTGCCGGGCTCGCTCCAGTGTCGGAATTGTTGCCGTCGACGTCAAACGTTTTCGAAAATGTTTTCCACGGGGCTACGCTTCGAGGCATGCGCAGGCGCACCACCATCCACGACGTCGCCGCGGCGGCCGGTGTGTCGGTCGCCACGGTCTCCAAGGCGGTCAACGGGAGGTACGGCGTGGCGCCGGCAACGGTGCAGCGTGTGCTCGGTGCGGTCGAGGAGCTCGGCTACGAGTCGAGCCTCGTCGCGAGCAGCATGCGCGCGCGTCGGACGGGGGTCGTCGGGGTGCTCGTGGCGGACTTCGAGCCGTTCTCGGCCGAGGTGCTGAAGGGCGTCGGGGCGGCGCTGCGCGACTCGCGGCTGGACCTGCTCGCCTACAGCGGGTCGCGTCAGGTGTCGAGTCAGGGCTGGGAGCGGCGATCGCTCAGCCGGCTGAGCGGCACGCTCGTCGACGGCGTGATCATGGTGACGCCGACCGTCGTCAACGTGACCGCCGAGGTGCCCGTGGTGGCCATCGATCCCCACACGGGACCTGCGGACCTCCCCACCGTCGAATCAGACAGCTTCGCCGGCGCCCGTCACGCGGTCGCCTACCTGATCTCGCTCGGGCACCGACGCATCGGGTTCGTCGCGGGCCGCCCGGACCTGCGGTCGTCGATGCTGCGCGAGGGCGGGTACCGCCGCGCGCTGGAGGACGCCCGCATCCCGTTCGATCCGTCCCTGGTCGGCGTCGGAGAGTACGTAGAGGACATCTCGCGTGAAGCCGCGACCCGGCTCCTGCGTCGCCCGGACCGGCCGACCGCGGTGTTCGCCGCCAACGACGTGTCGGCGCTCACCGTCATCCGCGTCGCCCATGAGCACGGCCTGTCGGTGCCGGGCGACCTCTCGGTCGTCGGCTTCGACGACGTCCCCGACGCATCGCAGTCGGAGCCGGCGCTCACCACGGTGCGCCAGCCCATGCAACGCCTCGGTGCGGAAGCGGTCACGATGCTGCTCGAGCTGATGGGCGGGGCGACCCCGGCCGCGACCCACCTGCGGCTGCCGACGGCGCTCGTGCCGAGGGCGACGACGGCGCCGCCCTCACAGCACGCTCAGAGTGGTTCCCGATAGCGTCGCACCATGTCCACTCCGCTCGACGAGCAGCAGATCACGGTGTCGGCGTCCTCCCTCCGGGCGATGCGCGACGAGTTCCAGCGGTTCCTCATGGAGTACCGGTTCGGGCTGCAGGAGATCGAGACGAAAATCTCGATCCTCCGCGAGGAGTTCCACGAGATGCACGACTACAACCCGATCGAGCACGTCTCGAGCCGGGTGAAGTCGCCCGACAGCATCGTCGAGAAGATCCAGCGCCGCGGCATCGAGCCCGACTTCGACTCGGTGCGCGCGCACATCACCGACATCGCCGGCATCCGCATCACCTGCAGCTTCGTCAGCGACGTGTACCGGCTGTTCGACCTGCTCACGGCGCAGGACGACATCACGGTGCGCGAGGTCGAGGACTACATCGCGACGCCCAAGGGCAACGGGTACAAGAGCCTGCACACGATCCTCGAGGTGCCCGTCTACCTCTCGACGGGGCGGGTCGACGTGCCGGTCGAGGTGCAGTTCCGCACGATCGCGATGGACTTCTGGGCGAGCCTCGAGCACAAGATCTACTACAAGTACGAGCGGCAGGTGCCCGAGCACCTGCTGGGCCAACTGAAGGACGCCGCCGACGCCGCCGCCGAACTCGACGCGCGCATGGCGCGGCTGCATCAGCAGATCCGCGGCGGCGCCGCGGTCGCGCCGACCCGCCTCGTCTGACGCCGGTGACGGATGCCGTGACCACGGTCGGTCTGCTCGACGCGGCGCGCGCCCGGCTCGCCGGCTCCCGGCGGGAGCGACTGGGGGACTGGGCGGCGAACCGCCGCATCCTCGGGATCGGTCGCGCGCCTCGCATCCTCCCGGTCACCGAGGCGTGGCACGTCGGGGTCCTGCTGATCGGCGACGACCGGGTGTTCGCCACGGGAGAGGTTCTGCGCGCCCGGCACGACGCCGTCCGCGGGTACACGGCCGAAGCGCAGCGGGCACGCTCCGAGCGAGCCGCGGCGGCTTTCCGCGGCGGGTTCGCCGAGGGTGAGGTGCTGCACCTCGGCTGGAGCGAGATGGATGCCGCAGCCGTCGACCGCGGCGAGAGCTCCGGCATCCTGTCCCTCGTGGACGGCGTGCCCCACGTCGCGTGGAGCACGACGGGGCCGCCGCGGCCCCTCGCGGCGTACCTCGACGACATGCTGTCGCTGCGCTGACCTGTCAAGGGCCGGAGGGTGGAGACCTCGCCTGGGTACTGTGGGCCTTCCACCTAACACGGGAGTACGCATGCAGGTTTGGCCCGGTTCCGCTTACCCCCTGGGAGCGACCTTCGACGGCAATGGGACGAACTTCGCCCTGTTCAGCGAGGGCGCCGAGAAAGTCGAGCTCTGCCTGTTCGACGAGAGCGGTCAGGAGACCCGCGTCGAGCTCATCGACGTGGACGCGTTCGTCTGGCATGCCTACCTGCCGTCGGTGCAGCCGGGGCAGCGGTACGGCTACCGCGTGTACGGCCCGTACGACCCCGCCAACGGATGCCGCTTCAACCCGAACAAGCTCCTCCTCGACCCCTACGCCAAGGCCGTCGACGGCCAGGTCGAGTGGGGGCAGGCGGTGTTCAGCTACACGTTCGGCGACCCCGACTCGACCAACGACGAGGACTCGGCCGCAGCAAACATGAAGGGCGTCGTCGTCAACCCGTTCTTCGACTGGCAGGGTGACCGGCAGCCGAAGACCCCGTACGCCGAGACCGTCATCTACGAGGCGCACGTCAAGGGTCTCACGATGACGCACCCCGACATCCCCGAGGACATCCGCGGCACGTACAGCGCGATCGCGCACCCCGTCGTCATCGAGCACCTCAAGAAGATCGGCGTGACGGCGCTCGAGCTCATGCCGGTGCACCAGTTCGTCAACGATTCGACGCTGCAGGAGAAGGGCCTCTCGAACTACTGGGGCTACAACACGATCGCCTTCTTCGCCCCGCAGAACACGTACTCGGCGGGCGGCGGCGTCGGCCAGCAGGTGCAGGAATTCAAGGCGATGGTGCGGGCGCTGCACGCCGCGGGCATCGAGGTCATCCTCGACGTGGTCTACAACCACACCGCCGAGGGCAACCACATGGGCCCGACGCTGTCGATGCGCGGTATCGACAACATGGCGTACTACCGGCTCGAAGACGACGACAAGCGGTACTACACCGACTACACCGGCACGGGCAACAGCCTCAACGTCGGCAACCCGCATGCCCTGCAACTGATCATGGACTCGCTGCGCTACTGGGTGCTCGAAATGCACGTCGACGGCTTCCGTTTCGACCTCGCCTCGACCCTCGCCCGCGAGTTCTACGACGTCGACCGCCTCTCGACCTTCTTCGAGCTCGTACAGCAGGACCCGGTGGTCAGCCAGGTCAAGCTGATCGCCGAGCCGTGGGACATCGGCCCCGGCGGGTATCAGGTCGGCAACTTCCCGCCGCAGTGGACGGAGTGGAACGGCAAGTACCGCGACACCGTCCGCGACTTCTGGCGCGGCGAACCGTCCACGCTCGGCGAGTTCGCGCTGCGCCTGACGGGGTCGGCCGACCTGTACGAGCAAAACGGGCGGTGGCCGGTGGCATCCATCAACTTCGTGACCGCGCACGACGGTTTCACCCTGCGCGACCTCGTCTCGTACAACGAGAAGCACAACGAGGCCAACGGCGAGGACAACAACGACGGTGAGTCGCACAACCGGTCGTACAACCACGGCGTCGAAGGCCCCACCGACGACCCCGACATCCTGCGAGTGCGGGCGCGTCAGCAGCGGAACTTCCTCGCGACGCTGCTGCTGAGCCAGGGCGTGCCGATGATCTCGCACGGCGATGAGCTCGGCCGCACGCAGAACGGCAACAACAACGGGTACGCGCAGGACAACGAGCTGACGTGGATCGACTGGACCTCGATCGACCAGCCGCTCATCGAGTTCACCTCGGTGCTCGCTCGGTTACGGCGCGACCACCCGACGTTCCGGCGTCGGCGGTTCTTCGACGGGCGGCCGGTGCGGCGCGAGGAGGGGGCGCCGCTCCCGGACATCGCGTGGATCCGCCCCGACGGCTCCGAGATGCAGCCCGAGGACTGGGATTCCGGGTTCGGGCGCGCGGTCGGCGTGTTCCTCAACGGCGACGGCATCCGCGAACGCAACCGTCGCGGTGAGGAGATCCACGACCGGCACTTCTTCGTGTTCTTCAACGCAAGCGACGAGGACATCGACTTCACGGTGCCGACCGCGTCGGCGAGCCCCCGCTGGGAGGTGATCGTCGACACCGCCGGCGGTGCGGCAGACGCCCCCCTCGTCGACCCGGGCGGCACCGTCTCGGTCGGCGGTCGTGCGCTCGTCGTCCTGCGCGACCACGTCGAGGAGACCGTCGAGCCGGATCCGTCCGTCGCGGCCTCGCTCGCCGCCCTGACGGGCGCGATCGACGTGATCCCCGCTGAGGCGCCGCAGATCGAGCTGCCCCGCTGATGACCGGGCGACGGAGCACTCCCCGGTCGACGTACCGGCTGCAGATCCGCAAGGGTTTCGACCTGGATGCCGCGGCCGAGCTCACCGACTATCTGCGCGACCTCGGCGTCGACTGGGCCTACCTGTCGCCGATCCTGCAGGCGACGAGCGGCTCGGACCACGGCTACGACGTGACCGATCCGACCGTCGTCGACCCCGAGCGGGGCGGCGCGGAGGGTCTGCAGCGGTTCGCCGACGCCGCCCGGGCGGCGGACCTCGGCATCCTCATCGACATCGTGCCGAATCATCAGGGCGTGTCCGCCCCGCGGGAGAACCCGTGGTGGTGGGACGTTCTGCGGCGCGGTCAGAGCTCGCCCCACGCGGCCGCGTTCGACGTCAATTGGGCGCTCGGCGGGCGGTTGCGGCTGCCGGTGCTGGGTCGTGAGCTCGAGCAGGCGATCGACGACGGCGAGATCGAGGTCGACACCGCAGCGGGAGTCGTGCGGTACTTCGACCACGAGTTCCCGCTGGCGGACGGCACGGGCGAAGGTGACGTACGCGACGTGCTCGCCCGGCAGCACTACGAACTGCTGTTCTGGCGGCGCGGCGACGCGGAGCTCAACTACCGTCGCTTCTTCGCCGTGACGACGCTCGCGGGGGTGCGCGTCGAGGACCCTGCGGTCTTCGACGCGTCGCACGTCGAGATCGTGCGGTGGATCCGCGAGGGTCTCGCCGACGGCCTGCGGGTCGACCACCCCGACGGCCTGGCCGACCCGGGCGGATACCTCGACCTGTTGGCGGATGCGACCGGCGGCGCGTACGTGCTCGTCGAGAAGATCCTCGAGCACGGCGAGGAGCTGCCCGCGTGGTGGGCGACCGACGGCACGACCGGGTACGACGCGATGGCGGTGCTCGACCGTGTGCTGATCGACCCGGCCGGGGAGCAGGCGCTGACCGAGCTCGACGTCCGGCTGCGGGGCGGCCAGGACGCTGACTACGCCGACATGATGCACCAGGCGAAGCTCGCGTGGGCGACCGACGGACTGCACGCCGAGGTGCTGAGGCTCGCGGCCCTCGTGCCCGCCGCCGAGCGCGGCGGAGCGTCGGACGAGCAGTGGCTCGACGCGCTCGCCGAGCTGCTCGCAGCCTTCCCGGTGTACCGCGCGTACCTGCCGGCGGGAACCGAGGAGCTCGACGCGGCGGTCGCGCTGGCGTCGCGACGGCGCCCCGAGCTCGCCGCCACCTTCGAGGCGATCGCGGCCCGGCTGGTCGCGGAGCCCGAGGCGGAGTTCACGCGACGGTTCATGCAGACGACCGGCCCCGTCATGGCGAAGGGTGTCGAGGACACGACCTTCTACCGGTTCACCCGGCTGGGCACGCTCACCGAGGTGGGCGGCGACCCGACCGAGTGGGCGGTGGATGCCGACGGGTTCCACGCGGCATCCGCTCACCGTCAGGCGGCGTGGCCCGCGGCGATGACGTCGCTCTCGACGCACGACACGAAGCGCAGCGAGGACGTGCGTGCACGGTTGTCGGTGCTCGCCGAGATGCTCGAGCGGTGGGCCGAGGTGCTCGACGCGCTGCGCGGGGTCTCGTCGACGGGCGACGGACCCTTCGACAACCTGCTGTGGCAGGCGATCGTGGGGGCGTGGCCCGCGTCGCGCGAGCGGCTGCACGCGTACGCCGAGAAGGCGTCGCGTGAAGCCGGGAACAGCACGACGTGGTCGGAGCCCGACGAGGCGTTCGAGGAGAAGATGCACCACCTCGTCGACGCCGCCTTCGGCGACGCGCGGGCGATCGTCGAAGGGTTCGTCGACGAGATCGCGCCGCTCGGCCGGTCGAACTCGCTGTCGCTGAAGCTGCTGCAGCTGGCGGGACCGGGCGTGCCCGACGTGTACCAGGGCACCGAGCTGTGGGACCACTCGCTCGTCGACCCCGACAACCGCCGCGAGGTCGACTTCGCGGAGCGTCGCCGGCTGCTCGCGCGCCTCGACGAGGGGTGGATGCCGCCCGTCGACGGCTCGGGCGCGGCGAAGCTGCTCGTGGTGTCGCGCGCGCTGCGGCTCAAGCGCGACCGCCCGGAGCTGTTCGCGCGGTACACGCCGATGACGGCGGCCGGGGAGGCGGCGGACCACGTGGTCGCGTTCGACCGCGGTGGGGTCGTCGCCGTGGCGACGCGCCTGCCCGCCGGTCTCGCCGCGCGCGGCGGCTGGGGCGACACCGAGCTGCTGACGCGCTCCGGTGCGATGGTCGACGTGCTGACCGGCCGTCGTGTCGAGGGTGGGCGCGTGCGCCTGGCCGATCTGCTGGACACCTATCCCGTCGCGCTGCTGGCGCCGGCGGATGTCATCGAGGGGGACGCATCGTGATCGAGGTCTGGGCTCCGCGGGTCGAGGGGGTGCGGCTGCGCCGTCCGGGGTTGGACGACGTGGCGATGGTGGCGGCCGGCGACGGCTGGTGGCGTGCCGACGTCGCGCTCGCGGACGGCGACGAGTACGGCTTCGTGCTGGGCGAGGGCGACGACCTGCGGCCGGATCCCCGGTCGCGGCGGCAGCCGCGCGGTGTGCACGAGGCGTCGGCGTGGTTCGACGCGGCATCCTTCTCGTGGACGGATGACGCGTGGACGGGGCGTCAGCTCGGTGGCGGGCTGATCTACGAGATGCACCTGGGGACGTTCACACCCGAGGGAACGCTGGATGCCGCGATCACCCGATTCGACCATCTGACCGACATCGGCGTGACGCACATCGAGCTGCTGCCGGTGAACGCCTTCAACGGCACCCACAACTGGGGCTACGACGGTGTGCTGTGGTACGCCGTGCAGGAGACCTACGGCGGGCCGGCCGCGTATCAGCGGTTCGTGGATGCCGCGCATGCCGCAGGTCTCGCGGTGATCCAGGACGTCGTCTACAACCACCTGGGTCCGAGCGGAAACTACCTGCCGGAGTACGGGCCGTACCTGCGGGACGGGTCGCGGAACACGTGGGGCGACAGCCTGAACCTGGATGAGGCGGCCGTGCGGTCGTTCATCGTGGAGAACGCGCTGATGTGGATGCGGGACTTCCACGTCGACGGTCTGCGTCTGGACGCCGTGCACGCGCTGCACGAGTCGGGCGCGCAGCCGGTGCACATCCTGCAGGAGATCGCGGAGCGGACCGATGCGCTGAGCGCTCACGTCGGACGGCCGTTGACGCTGATCGCCGAGAGCGACATGAACGATCCGGTGATGTTCCTGCCGCGCGAGGCCGGCGGGTACGGTCTGACGGCGCAGTGGTCGGACGACTGGCATCACGCTGTGCACGTGGCTCTGACGGGGGAGACGGTGGGGTACTACGAGGACTTCGCCGATCCGGAGGCGCTGCCGAAGGTGTGGACGAAGGGCTTCTTCCACGACGGGACCTACTCGTCGTTCCGGGAGCGCGATCACGGCAAGCCGGTGCCCGACGAGTCGGCGTCGTGGCGGCTGGTGACGTACGCGCAGGACCACGACCAGATCGGCAACCGCGCGGCGGGCGACCGGTTGACGGCGACGCTGTCGACGGATCGGCTGGCGGTGGCCGCGGTGCTGACGCTGACCGCTCCCGGCACGCCGATGCTGTTCATGGGCGAAGAGTGGGGCGCGTCGACGCCGTGGCAGTTCTTCACGTCGCACCCCGAGCCCGAGCTCGCCGAGGCGACCGCGAAGGGACGCATCGAGGAGTTCGTGAAGATGGGCTGGGACGAGAGCATCGTGCCGCATCCGAACGAGCCGGCGACGTTCGAGCGGTCGAAGCTGGACTGGTCGGAGGTCGAGGTCGGCGATCACGCGCGGTTGCTGGATCTGTACCGGCGGCTGGCCGAGCTGCGGCGTTCGCGCCCCGAGCTGACGCATCCGGGTCCCGGTGGGCGGGATGCCGAGGTGCTGCCGACGGCGTCGGGCAACCGGTACATGCTCCGCCGCGGTGGTGCCCGCGTGGTCGTGAACCTGTCGAGCGAGCCCTGGGACGTGCCGGGCGGCGACGTCTGGATCGCGTCGACCGACCCCGGTCGCGACGGCGATCGACTCGTCGTCGCGCCGGACTCCGCGGTCGTCATCGGGGAGTAGGTCGCGCCGGCGCCGGCGCCGGCGCTGGGACTGACGTTGGCGTTGGCGTTGGCGCTGGCGTTGGCGTTGGCGTTGGCGGTTGGCGGGGTGCCTGGTTCCCGCAGGCAGCGGAACACCCGGGGTGTGTATGCGTCGGTCTTGTCCCGGGCGGAGCTCGCCGCGGTGCAGATGTCTCGGATGCGCAGAGCGTCCCTGATTCCGCGTGCGGGTGAGACGGTGTGCGGTGTTCCTCAGAAGGGTGCGGGTTCCGCTGGAGCCCGCGGCGGTGGCGGTGGTGGTGCGGCAGGGGTGAACGCGACGGCCGGGGTAGGTGCGTCTTCGCGGTAGGTCCTGCCGAGGGGTGAGGTCCATTCCAGGACTCCACCCTTCAGTTGTCGCACTCTCCAGGCGGTGAACTGCTTCATCGAGTGATGCCGTTGGCACAGGTGGGCGAGGTTCGACAGTTCCGTGCGCCCGCCGAGCGCGTGATCGTGGGTGTGGTCGACCTCGCAACGGATGGCGGCGACGCGGCATCCGGGGAACCGGCAGTGCTGATCCCGGGCTTGCAGAAACCGGCGCATTCCGGACGGGACCCGGTACGAGTCGGTCGCGACGGTGACGCCGGTGGTCGGGTCGTGGAACAGGCGTTCCCACATCCCGGTGCCGCCGGCGAGCGTCCGTGCGGTCGCGGGGTCGATGGGGGATCGGCCGGTGAGGTCACAGGGCCCGTCATCTTGACCGGTGAGTGTCGCGGCGGGGACGAGCACTTGTACGCGTGCGCGGATCGCGCCCAGCGGTCCGGCGGCGGTGTCGCGGGTGTCGTCGAGTGCAGGCGTTCCGGCGAGGAGCAGGTCGGCGAAGACGTCGGCACGGACCTGATCGATCGAACGCTGATCTGTCGCAACGACAGTGGCGGCATCCTCGCTGTCGCCGTGGCCATCGCCGACGTCTACGCCCGTCGCGGCGTCTCCGAACGCGACACCTGCCCCGCCGTACGCGGCGGCCCGTTCGTCGCGGGTGTCGATGACTGCTCGCGCTTGCTGCGTGAGCCGGTCGTGGATACCCTCGGCGATCACCGTCGGGACGGTTGCGACGACGTCGGACATCCCGTCTCGTCCCGGGACGATCCGCACGCACCTGCCAGCGGCGGCTTCCTCGTGCCGTTCCGCGAACGAGCGAGGATGCATCCGGTGCGCGAGGATCTCCAACTCGCCTCGCACCCGGTTCGGAGTATCACGCTCGCACCGGGTGATCGCCACTTGTTCGAACTCCGCCCACATCACCGCCGGCAGGGTGGTCCCGGTCTCAAGGATCGCGATCGCGTGGCCCCGGACGATGCGACCCTGCTCCCACGCCTCGACCGTTGCGGGGAAGCCCTCGACCAGAGTCCGCGCCTCACCGATCCGGCGTTGCACGGTCCGATCCGTCACGCGCATCACCCCGCCGACCTCCGCCGAGATCGACCGCAACGCCATGTCGTGGACCTGCACGCGGGCGTTGCGCTGCGCGATCTGCGCTTCGGCGAGACGGCCGGCGGTGGCCAGCATCCGCAGCTCCCGGACCTGCGCCCTCGCAAGCTCGACGGCCACATCACCCGCATCCGCGACGATGCCCGCCAGGGCGGCGAGATAGTCCTTGCCACCGGGGGTTTCCGCCGCATCCGTCATACCTGCACTCTGCCACCGACCACCGACATCCACCCCGTCGAAACCGGCCCGGATCACATGATGTGGACACCTCGAAAATGAGAGTCCTCTCATCTTCCGAGGTGCTGGATGAGCACGCGCGGATCGCACTCAGCGTCTCGCCCGGACCACGTCGCAGCGTCGGACACCGTGCCTCCCACGGCGAACCGCTCTGCGAGCCCATCGGCCGCCCGCCCGCGCCCGCACCCCACCCCGTCATCCATCTCGCCGTCCCCGGGATTCGGAGAACGTCCCCGGATTCGGATGCCAACCGCTGGTGTGGTCCGAATCCGGCGCGCACATCCGAATCCGTGACACCCGCGACCGCGCTGGGCGCCCCGGCATCCGACTGTCAAGAGCTCGCTGCGCCGCCGGGGCGCGACGTACCGTCGCGCCATGATGAGCTCCACCGCATCCCGCTCCTCCGACCTGACCCGTCAGATCGTCGTCATCTCGGCGGTGACGTTCATGATCATCGCCGCGCTGTTCGGCTCGGGCGTCTTCGGCGGCACCCCGGTGCAGGATCTGCAGAACGGCGCGCTCTCCGCGACCTCGACCGTGCTCGCGCCGGCGAGCTCCGCGTTCTCGATCTGGAGCGTCATCTACACGTTCATGATCGCGTACACGGTCTGGCAGGCGCTGCCGTCGCAGCGGGGCAGCGTTCGTCAGCGTCGCGTCGGCTACCCGATCGCCCTGACGGCCGTCCTCAACGGTCTGTGGCTGCTTGCGGCCCAGTACACGACGCTCCTGCTGACCGTCGTGACCATCGTCGCGCTCCTCGTCGCGCTCGGCTGGACCATGCGTCTACTCGTCCTGAACCCGCCGCGGACGGTGGCCGAGACGTTCTTCACGGACGTCACCGTGGGGCTTCACCTCGGATGGGTGACGCTGGCGACGGTCGCCAACACGACAGCCTGGCTCACGACCGAGGTCGCCCCCGAGTCGTGGGGTCAGGCCGCGAACGCGTGGGGCGTCGCCGTCCTCATCGTCGTCGCCCTCATCGCCGCGGCCAGCGCGATCGGCACGGGCGGCCGCCTCGCCCCGGCCCTCGCCTCGGCGTGGGGCCTGCTCTGGATCGGCGTCGGCCGCACCGTGAGTGAGCCCCAGTCGACCCCGATCGCCATCGCGGCGTTCATCGCGGCCGCCGTCGTCGTGCTCGTCCCGATCGCGCTCTGGATCCGCGGACGCCGCGGCGAACTCGTTTTCGCCCGCGCCTGACGTCCGCACGACCCGTGGGGTCGGTGTCGCCTCACGCGGCTCGCGTGTGCACACCAGCACCACGCATCGTGCAGGTGCCCGGCGACCGGGTCAGAACATGGCGGCGAAACGGCGCAGCAGACGCTGCGGCTCGGCGAGGTCGGCCGACAGCACGTGCGCCGCGACGGCGTCGTACTCGTCCGCGTCGAAGTAGCCGTGGTTGCGGTAGATCGTCATCCGCTCGGTGAAGGCGACCCCGGTCGGCTCGGGGTGGAACTGCGTCGCGTACAGCCGCTCGCCCAGCCGGTACGCCTGCACCGGGCAGTCGTCGTTCGTGGCGAGCAGCACGGCACCCTCGGGCAACCGCGAGGTGCCCTCCTTGTGCGCCGTCAGCGCGCTGAACTCCGGCGCCAGGTCGCCGAACAGCGGATCGCGTCGACCGTCCTCGGTGAGACGGATGCCGGTGGGCCCCGTCCCCTCCGGGTAGTCCCGCGTCACCTCGCCGCCCAACGCGCGCGAGGCGACCCCGATCCCGAAGCACGTGAACAGCGCGGTCGTCCGGCCCGCCGCGGCAGCCTGCGCGACCGCACCGAGGCCCGCCTCGATCCGCCGCTGCTCCACCGGCTTCGTGTCGGCGGGATCGGTCGTGTTGTACGGGCTCCCGCCGACCACGAACCCGCGCCACCGGGTGAACGCGTCGACGGGAAGGTCGTCCTCGACAAGGTCCCACCGCTCGAGCCCGGTCTCGTCGACGCCCATCGCGCGCTGGAACGACGCGTACTCGCCGTCCGCGGCATCCACCTGCGGGCGCACGCAGAGGTAGACGAGCGGGGCCATCCGTCCAGTCTAAATGCCCGGTCGGAGGCCGAACGCCGTGTGTCAGCGGGACGAGTTGGCGGTGCGGCCCCGCACGATGCCCACGAACGCATCGACCAGCTCGGTCGTCCCGTCCGCCGGCCACGCCAGGGCGACAGCGGATGCCGGGGCCCCCGCGAGCGGACGGAACGTCACGTCCTTGCGGTGATGCAGCCGTGCGAGGGACATCGGCACGACGACCATCCCGACGCCGGCGGCGACGGTCTCGATCGCCTCGCCCGTCGTCGCAGGTGCGGCGAAGCGGGGTGCCTCGGTTCCCGGCAGGTCGACGCCGAGCACATCGTCGCGCGGGACGATCCGCACCTCGCCGGCGAGGTCCTCGACGGTCAGCTCATCGGCGGCGGTCAGGTGCGAGTCCGCGGCGCACACGACGACCGTCGTCTCCTCGTACAGAGGGATGACGTGCAGTCCGTCGCGGTCGATGGGCAGCCGCACGATCGCGGCGTCGACCTCGCCCCGCTCGAACGCCCCGCGCTGCTCCGCGACGAGCAGGGGGACGAGCTCGAGCGGCGTGCGAGGCATCCGCGTCTTCCAGGTGTCGATCCACTTGCCGGGGGTCGCGCCGGGCACGGCACCCAGCCGGAACGGTCCCGCGGGCGGTGCCGCGACGGTCGCCGGCTCCGGCACGGCCTTCGCGCGCGACTTCGGCTTCGCCGAAGCCTTGCCCAGGCCGGGGCGGCCGCCCTTGCGCTGGGGTCCGCCGCGTGTCGCCATGCCTGTCAGCGTAGCCGCGCGGGTCTCAGCACGACCCCCACCGGCCGAGGCCCTCCGCCTCGGCGGTGCGCTGGGCGTCGGCGAACCGCGTCGCGTAGCGCGTGTTCGGCGGGATGCGGAGCGTCTCGGCGTGGCCCTCGGCGACGAGCGTCTCGTTCACGAACACCCCGTCGGACGTCCAGAGGTAGCGCAGCGCACGGTCGTACCGGTCGACCGCCTCCCGGTCGGCGGTCGCCCAGACCCGGCTCCCGTCGGGGGCGAGTTCGCGCAGTCGGGCGGTCGCGGCATCCGCTCCGCACTCTGGATCGGGCCGGGCCTCGGGGGTGTCGATGCCGATGAGGCGCACACGCACCTCGCCAGCCGGCCCTCGCGCGACGAGGGTGTCGCCGTCGACCACCCGTTCCACCGTGTAGGCGACCGCGTCCTCGGGGACACCCGCGTCCTCGGGAACACCGGCGGGCTCGGGCGCAGCGGACCACGCCACCCAGAGCCCGGCGAGCACCAGCAACCCGATCACGGCCGCCAGGGCGACACGACGCGACCGGGGAGTACTCACCCGCCGAGGCTAACCCGCGGCACGGACAACGACCCGACCGGGTGAGGGTCGGGTCGTCCGATCAGGTCAGGCCGCCAGTCGCAGCCCGCGACGGTCGGTCGCGACACGCTCGCCGTCGCCGATGCTCTCGTCGTCGCCGATCAGCGACTCGTTCGCCACACGGGCGCCCGCCCCGACGAAGCAGCGCACGCCGATCTTCGCGCCCGCGCCGATCACGGCGCCCGGGCCGATGTGCGCGTGCGGCGCGATCTCGGCGTTCGGGCCGATCATGACATCGGGTTCGATCCAGACGCCGCGTCCGATCCGCGCCCCGGCCCCGATCTGCGCTCCCGGTTCGACGTAGGCGCCCGCTTCGACGACCGCGCTCGGGTGCACCTTGGCGCCGTTCGCGATCAAGCCACGTCCGTTGGTGTGCTTGCGGTAGCGCAGCGTCTCGCCTCGGTCGTTCTCGATGTCGATGTAGTTCTTGCCCACGGGTCCTCCTTGACGGATACAACGTCCCACAAGGCATTTCATTCCCCCGACAGCACCGAAATCATGGGGTTGACCTCCGCTGGGTAACCTGATTCGGTGACCGTGCCCGCAGATCCGATCGACGCCGACGCCCCCGAGACAGGTCCGTCGCTCGTGTTCGAGCAGAAGGCCGCCCCGCATTCATGGCTCGACGACGTCGTGGGGTTGGCGACGGGCACTTTCACCGTCTCGCTCGGCCTGTTCCTGCTGCACCTCAGCACCGCGGTCACCGGCGGAACCGCCGGGCTCTCCCTGCTTCTCAACTACGCGGTCTCGTGGCCCTTCTGGGCCTTGTTCGCGGTGGTCAACCTGCCCTTCGGCGTCCTCGCCGTCTGGAAGCGCGGCTGGGACTTCGCGCTCCGCACCCTGGTCTGCATCGGCGCCGTCTCGGGGTTCTCGGTGCTCATCGAGCACTTCTTCGTCGTCGAGCGCATCGACCCGATCTTCGGCACCGTCGCCGGGAACCTCCTCGCCGGCATCGGGCTGCTCATCGTCTTCCGCCACGGCGCCAGCCTCGGCGGCGTCAACGTCGTGGCACTGATCATCCAGGATGCGACCGGCATCCGCGTCGGGTGGACCATGATGGTCTTCGATGTCCTCGTCATCCTGCTCGCCCTCCTCGTGGTCCCGTGGCCGAACGTCCTGCTCAGCGCTGCGGGGGCCGTCGTGCTGAATCTCGTGCTCGCCCTCAACCACCGGCCCGGCCGGTACATCGGTCACTGATGGTCGACATCGGAGGAGTGCGTCTGTCGGGCCGCATGATCTGCCACACGCAGGAGGAAGCGGATGCCGTGCGTCGCCACCTCGACGCGCACATCGAGCGCACGCGGGCCGAGCCCGGATGCCTGCTGTTCGAGATCACGCCGCTCGGCGGGGGTCGCGCCTGGTCGGTCGAGGAGCTCTTCACCGACGCGCAGGCGTTCCGCGCCCACCAGCGTCGCACGGCGGAGAGCGAGTGGGGCCGCGCGACGGCGGGCATCGAACGCCGCTACCGCGTCGAGGGGCTGCCGCCCGAGGAGTGAGCCTCTGTCACGGCTGGCAGACGGGACACCAGAAGACGATCCGCTCGCTCGTGGCGCGCGCCCCGAGCTCGGACCCCTGGATGAGCGTGCCGCACCGGCGGCACGGCTTGCCGCCGCGTCCGTAGACCCACGTCTGCTTGCCGGGTCGGTTGTCGCCCGTGAAGGTCCGCCCCTGCCGGTCGCGGTTCGCGCGGATCATCCGCACCCCGGTGTCGATGAGACCCGCCACGTCGACCTCGCGGGCGAGGGCGGTGGGACGGATGCCGCGCACGAACAGCAGCTCGTTGGCGTACTCGTTGCCGAACCCGGCCACGTTCCGCTGATCGAGCAGCGCGACGTGGATCGCGCGCTCGTCGGCGGCGACCCGGCGCACCGCCTCGGCGGCATCCCAGTCGGCGGACAGGGGATCCGGCCCCAGGTGTCCGACGACGCGGCCCTCGTCGGCGGTCGGCAGGACCTCGACCATGGCGAGCTCGAAACCGACGGCATCCGCGGGTCTGGTGCCGACGATCGCCCGCGCCTGGAACGCGGGCGCGCGCCACTTCTGCCCGGGCCGGTAGACATGCCAGCGGCCCTCCATCTTGAGGTGCGAGTGCAGGGTCTGTGTGCCGATGCGCAAGAGCAGGTGCTTGCCGCGGGGGACGACCTCGCGCACGGTCTCGCCGCGCAGGTCGACCGTCGCACTGCGCGGCACCCGCACCTCGAAACGGGTCACCTCGTGGCCGGCGAGCGCCTCGTGGAGCTTCCGCGCGGCGCGGAAGACGGTGTCGCCCTCGGGCATGCGGCCTCCCTACGCTCGCTGCGGCTCGCGAGCTCCGCGCCGCAGCGTGAGCCCCTTCGGCGATTCGACGAACCCGGCGTCGCGCAGGGCGCGGCCCGCGGCGGTCGTGTAGACGAATGCGCCGCTCACCTGCTCGATCGTGAGGGTGTCGAGCTTCCGCGCGCGGGCGGTGTCGACGAGGCTGCGGGCGGCGGCGGCGAGGACCTCCTCGTCGTCGGTGAAGGCCAGCGCCGTGCGCCCGCCGCGCTCGAGGTAGAGCACGAGGGCGCCGTCCACGAGCACGACGAGCCCGCCCGCCTTGCGCCCGGGCCGGTGGTTCACACCCTCGAGCGCGGGCCAGGTGAGCGCCGCACCGTACGGGTTCGCCGGGTCGGTCGCCGCGAGGGTCCGTGCCGTGAGCGGCGCGGGCTCGGGGACGGAGGCGAACTCCCGCAACCGGTCGACAGTGGCGGAGGTGGCGAACTGCGCGGCGCCCAGCTTCTCGACGAAGTAGCCGCGGCGGCAGTGCCCCGCATCCTCGAAGCCGGCGAGGATGCGGTAGACCTGCGCGAACCCGCCGGGCACCCCCTCGGATTGGACCGAGCCGCGCGTGACGACGCCGTAGCGTTCCAGCAGCAGGCCCGCCGTTGCCGTCGCCCGCAGCGTCGCGTCGGTGTCAGGCGCCGGCAGCAGCGACCACCGACCCCCCACCATCGCGGGCCGCTGCGGTGCGGGACGTGCGGCGGCCGCGATCGGCGTGCCGCGGAACATGCGGCTGCGCGGTGTGCGCCGGGTCACGCGGTGGGCCTGCGACCCCCCGCCGAGCAGCCCCCGGACCGGGGCGAACGTGTCGTTCGTCACCCGTCCCGACCAGGTCAAGTTCCACAGCGCGTCGATGACGGACTGCTCGTTCGGCGCCTCGACCATGCCGGCGAGCTGGCCCGCGAAGTACGCGCCGCCCGCGCTCAGCGCGTCGAGGATCGACTGCTCGAACGGCGTGGGCTCGTCCTCGGGCACCTGCAGAGTGAGGGATGCGGCATCCGCGGGGTGCAGGGCGATCCAGCCGTCCCGACCGGGCAGCGAGCCGTGACCCGACCACAGCACCTCGCCGGTCGCGGTGAGCTCGTCGAGCAGTGCGGGGGAGTAGTCGCGGACGCGCGAGGGGAGGATGAGGGACTCCCACGCGCTCGCCGGCAGCGGGACACCTGCCAGCTGCTCGACGACGGCGAGCACCCCGTCGACCCCCTCGAGCGGACGCGTCAGATGCTGCCACACCGGCAGGAAGCGGCCGAGCGCGTCGGGGGCGACGGGTTCGACGCTGCCGCGGATCGCGGCGAGCGACCGCATCCGGATCCGGCGCAGCACCTCGCTGTCGCACCATTCCAGGTCGTCGGTGTGCGCGGAGTCGGCGGGCAGGAAGAATCCGCTCGCCAGGCGCCCCTGCGCCTCGAGTCGCTGCAGCGTCAGGCGCGCGACCGCACCGCCGACGCCGAGGCGGGTCGCGACGTCGGCGGTGCGGAACGGGCCGTGCGTGCGCGCGTAGCGGGCGACGAGGTCGGCGAGCGGATCGGCGACGGGTTCGAGGAAGGCGGTCGGGATGCCGACGGGCAGCGCCGCCCCGAGAGCGTCGCGCAGGCGGCCCGCGTCCTCGATGCCCGCGACGCGGGCGACGCCGCCGAACGTGACGCGGATCGCCCGGCGTGCCTCGACGAGCTCGTCGAGGAGCGCGGCGGCATCCGCTTCGGTCGCGGCCGGCGCCGGCGCGTCGGGATCGACGGACGCGCCCTCGAGCCGCTCGGCGACCTCGGCGGCCGAGAGCGGACCGAGCAGGCGCAGCAGGTCGGCGACACCCTCGACGCCGCGCACCCGCCGCGTCGGATCGAGTCGCTGCAGTTCGCGCTCGTACTGCTCGATGACCCCCGGGTCGAGCAGTTCGCGCATCTCGATCTTGCCGAGCAGCTCGCTCAGCAGCGCCGGATCGACCGAGAGCGCGGCGGCGCGCCGCTCGGCGAGGGGCGAGTCGCCCTCGTACATGAACGCCCCGACATATCCGAAGAGCAGGTCGCGCGCGTACGGCGACGGCGAGCTGGTCGTCGTCTCGACGAGGCGGATGCGGCGGTCCGCGATGCTCCGCGCGATGCGCAGCAGGGCGGGCAGGTCGTAGACGTCTTGCAGCACCTCGCGCAGGGTCTCGAGGATGATCGGGAAGGTCGGATGCTCTTTCGCGACCTCGAGCAGTTGCGCGGAGCGCTGCCGTTGCTGCCAGAGCGGGGATCGCTTGTTCGGGTTGAGGCGCGGCAGGAGAAGAGCCCGGGCGGCGCACTCGCGGAAGCGCGAGGCGAACAGTGCGGAGCCGCCGACCTCGGAGGTCACGAGCTGCTCGAGCTCGTCGGCGTCGAAGACGAAGAGTTCTGCACCCGGCGGCTCGGCATCGGTGTCGGGCACGCGCGCGATGATCCCGTCGTCGCTGGCGACGGCGGCGCCTTCGACGCCGAGACGCTCGCGGATGCGCGCGTTCACGGCCAGCGCCCATGGGGCGTGTACGTGCATGCCGTACGGGGAATGGAGGATGACGCGCCAGTCGCCGACCTCGTCGCGGGACCGCTCGACGGTCAGTGTCTTGTCGGTCGGCAGGCTGCCCGTGGCCTCGCGCTGCTCGCCGATGTAGGCCAGCAGGTTGCCGATCGCGTTGTCGTCGAGGCCCGACTCGCGCAGTCGCTCCGTCGCTTTCTCGGGCTTCGCCGTCGACAGTTCGCGCGAGAACTTGCCGAGCGCTTCGCCGAGCTCGGCGGGGCGGCCGAGGCCGTCGCCGTGCCAGAACGGCAGCTTGCCGGGCTGCCCGTACGCGGGCAGGACGTTGACGCGGTCGTGAGTGATCTCGACGATCCGCCAGCTCGTCGTACCGAGGGTGAAGACGTCGCCGACGCGGGATTCGTAGACCATCTCCTCGTCGAGTTCGCCGACGCGGGCGTTGCGGGCCTCGCCCGAGATGAAGACGCCGAACAGTCCGCGATCGGGGATCGTGCCACCGCTCGTCACCGCGATGCGCTGCGCACCGGGCCGCCCGGTGATGGTGCCGGCATCCCGATCCCACACGACGCGGGGGCGCAATTCGGCGAACGCGTCGGACGGATAGCGCCCTGCGAGCAGGTCGAGCGTCGCCTCATAGGCCGAGCGCGGCAGCGAACGGAACGGGGCCGACCGCTTGACCGTCTCGAACCACCCCTCGACGTCGAGGACGGCCACGGCGGAGGCGGCGATCGTCTGCTGGGCGAGGATGTCGAGCGGGTTCTGCGGCACCGAGATCGCCTCGATCTGGCCCGCCAGCATCCGCTCGGTCACGACCGCGGTGTGCAGGACGTCGCCGCGGTGCTTCGGAAAGAGCGCGGCTCGGCTGACCTCGCCGACCTGGTGGCCCGCGCGGCCGACGCGCTGCAGACCGGAGGCCGCCGAGGGCGGCGCCTCGACCTGGATGACGAGGTCGACGGCGCCCATGTCGATGCCGAGCTCGAGGCTGCTCGTCGCGACGACGCAGCGCAGCGCACCCGACTTCAGCTCGTCCTCGACCTGCGCGCGCTGCTCCTTCGACACCGAGCCGTGGTGCGCCTTCGCGAGGATCGCCTCGACGCCGGCCGAGGCCCCCGCCTGCGCCGCCCTGACCGCTCCTCGAGACGTCGCATTCGCGACGCCCGGAGCCTCTGCTCCCGGGACCCTCATTGCCGCGGGCACGGTCTGGTCGGGCACGTCGATGCCGACGCGCTCGGCGTAGATCTCGTTCAGCCGGCCGGTCAGCCGCTCGGCGAGCCGGCGCGAGTTCGAGAACACGATCGTCGAGCGGTGCGCGAGGATGCGGTCGACGATCGCTTCTTCGACGTGCGGCCAGACCGAGCCCGTCATCTCGGACGACTGCGGCGGCGTGTACCAGTTGCCGCCGTCGCCGTCATCGTCGTCATCGGTCGCGGCGGGCGCCTCCTCCTCGGGCGCACCCGGCGGCGGGGGCGGGTTCGTGAGGTCGTCGATCGGGACGACGACCGAGAGGTCGAAGGCCTTGCTCGCCTTCGGCGCGACGATGTCCACCGGGGCCGCGCCGCCGAGGAACCGGGCGACCTCGTCGATCGGACGCACCGTCGCCGACAGTCCGATGCGCTGTGCGGGGGTGTCGAGCAGCGCGTCGAGTCGCTCGAGGCTGACGGCGAGGTGGGCTCCGCGCTTGGTCGCCGCCACGGCGTGGACCTCGTCCACGATGACGGTGTGGATGCCGCGCAGCGTCTCGGCCGCCTGCGAGGTCAGCATCAGGTACAGCGACTCGGGCGTCGTGATGAGGATGTCCGGCGGATCCGCGAGCAGCCGGCGTCGGTCAGCTGAGGGGGTGTCGCCCGACCGGACGCCGACCGTGACGTCGGGCGCCGGCATCCCCAGTCGACGGGCCGACTGGCCGATGCCCACCAGCGGGGAACGGAGGTTGCGCTCGACGTCCACGCCGAGCGCTTTGAGCGGGGAGACGTAGAGGACGCGCGTACGGGGGGAAGCGGCATCCGTTCGCTTCTTGGTCGGCTTCGCGTCCTGCCTCGGCGCCTCGGCGACACGGTCGCGGAAGATGCGGTCGAGGGCCCACAGGAACGCGGACAGCGTCTTGCCCGAGCCGGTGGGCGCGACGACGAGGGCGTGCTTGCCCGCCGAGATCGCCTGCCAGGCGCCGGCCTGCGCCGCGGTCGGGGCGTGGAAGGCGCCGCGGAACCAGTCCTGCGTCGCAGGACTGAAACGCTCGAGCACGTCCGCCATGCTCCTATCATCACGCGGACCACCGACATCGGGCCGGGGCTTGCGCACCGGCCCGCGCGTCAGAGCTCCGTCATCCGCCCGTCCCGCAGTTCCAGCGTGAGGTCGGGACGGATCCGCTCGAGGAACGCGTCGTCGTGGCTGACCACGAGCACGGCGCCCCGATACGCCGACACGGCGTCGACGAGCTGGTCGACCGTGTCGAGGTCGAGGTTGTTCGTCGGCTCGTCCAACACCAGGAGCTGCGGCGCCGGGTCGGCGAGCAGCAGCCGGGCGAGCGCGACGCGGAACCGCTCGCCGCCCGACAGCGCCGATACCGGCCGCAGCACCGTGTCGCCGCGGATGAGGAACCGGGCAAGCCGGTTCCGCAGCTCGGCGTCGCCGACCCCGGGCGCTCCGGCGCGGACGTTCGCCAGCACCGACGCTGCCTCGTCGAGCCCGTCGACCCGCTGCGACAGGTACCCGACCCGGTCGGTGTGCGCCTCGGCCCGTACCGAACTCCGGAAGGATGCCGTGTCCGGCCTCGCCTCAGCAGGATCGGCCCCCTCGTCACCGGAGAACGGCACCGCGGGCGCCGCCGCCCCGCGTTCCGAACTCAGTCCCGCCGAGTCGGCACCGCCCGCGGTTCGCGCCGCATCGGCACCTGCGAGCGGCTCTCGATCCGCCGAGCCTGAGTACGGAACGCCGTCGCCGACCGCCGAGGCGACGAGGCGCTCGAGCAGGGTCGTCTTGCCTGCGCCGTTCGGCCCGACGAGCGCCGCGCGCTCGGGCCCCTGGATGGTCCAGGAGCGCTCGCCGTCACCGATCGTCGCGATGCGCCGACCGGTGCCGACGCCGGGGTCGGGCAGGTCGATGTGCACCGTGTCGTCGTCGCGCACGCGCCGGCCGGCGGTGTCGACGGCGGCCCGGGCGGCCTCGACCTTCTCGTTCGCCTCGACGCGGAGCTTGCCCGCGGTCACCTCGGCGGAGCGTTTCATGGCCCCCAGCACGATCTTCGGCGCCGCCTTCTTCGCGGCGAGCTTCTTGCCGTGCGCGTTCCGCATGGCGATCGCCGCCTCGACCTGCTGCCGGTCGCGCTTCTCGCGCCGGAGCAGCTGCCGCGCGGCGGTCTCGGCCTGCACGGCCGCGGCCTGCTCGGTGTCGAGCCACGCCTTCCACGCGGAGTACGGGCCGCCGAACACCGAGAGCTCGTGCTCGTAGAGTTCGGCGGTGTCGTCGAGCTCCTCGAGCAGCGCGACGTCGTGGCTGACCACGATCAGCGTGCCGCGCCACGTGCGCACGAGTTCGTGCACCCGCGCCCGCGCGTCGCGGTCGAGGTTGTTCGTCGGCTCGTCGAGCAGCGCGATCTCGGCGCCGCGCAGCCGCACGCCGACGAGCGCGGCGAGCACCGCCTCGCCGCCCGACAGCTCGCCGACACGGCGGTCGAGCGCCCCGTCGGGCAGGCCGACCTCGGCGAGGGCCGCCGTCGCGCGCGCTTCGACGTCCCAGTCGTCGCCGACCGTGTCGAAGTGCCGCTCGTCGACGTCGCCGCGCTCGATCGCACGGACGGCGTCGAGCACCGGCGCGATCCCGAGCACGTCGGCGACGCGGCGCCCGGTGTCGAGCGTGAGCTGCTGCGGCAGCAGGTCCACGCGTCCGGCCGTCGAGATGGACCCGGATGCCGGGACGAGGGTCCCCGCGATGAGCTTCAGCAGCGTCGACTTGCCGCTGCCGTTTCGCCCGACGAGGCCGGTGCGGCCGCCGCCGAAGGCGCCGGACACGTCGCTCAGCGCGACGGTGCCGTCGGGCCAGGCGTAGGTGACGCGGTCGAGGGTGACCGCGGAGGTGAGAGTGGTGGGCATGAGCGCCTCCCTGTGATGGGGGTGCGCGGACGCCGGCCTCGACGATACGGAGGCAGCGCTTCATGCATCCGGGCAGCACGAGGTGCTGCGGTCGAAGGGGGACGGTCCGCGCCGGTCGGTGAATCGATCACCGGGCGGACCGTCGGAATCGTCCTCGAGGAGGGTCGACGGGTCAGCGCGGGATCACAGCGCGATCGCGTCGACAGCCTTCAACGGCTCTTCCTCACACTCGGGACAGGGACTCGCCCATGGTAGCCACGAAGACGAGCGGATGCCAGGGTTCGCCCCACCTGCACGGCGGCGAGCCCCGGCATCCGCTCGGATCACACCCGTTCGTGCACCCAGGCCCGCTCGTCACCGGTCCAACGGTTGACCGCGGTCTGACGGCCCGACGCGAGCTCGTACATGCGCGAGAACGCCGGCGCGAAAGCGTCGTTCACGCGGTCCAGCCGGTCCTGTTCCGCACGGATGCCGGGCATCTCGGCACGGAACGCGGCGATCACGGCGTCCTCGTCGATCAGCGTGAGCCGGCCGTTCTGGACGGTGGTCACGCCGTCGACCATGACCCGCACGATGGACGAGCCGTTCTCGCTGTAGACGAGGTGGTTCTCGAGCCTGTTCGTCGGGAGGAAGGCGAGCGTGCCGGTGTCGAACATCACGAGGTCGGCGCGCTTGCCCACTTCGATGGAGCCGACGGTGCGGTCGAGAACGGCGCTCCGCGCACCGCCGATGGTCGCGGCCGTCAGCACCTCGTCGACCGTGGACCACCGGGCCGGATCGGGCTCGGTGACCTTGTGCAGCAGCGCCGCCGTCTTCATGACCTCCATCAGACGGGGCGTGTCGCTCGAGGAGCATCCGTCGGTGCCGAGGCCGAGGTTGACGCCTGCATCGTGGTAGCGCCGCCACGGCAGGACGCCGGACCCGAGCTTCAGGTTGGAGATCGTGTTGTGCGAGACGGATGTGCCGCGTCGCGCGATGCGCTCGATGTCCTCGTCGGTGACCCAGATGCCGTGCGCGAACGTGGTCCGATGGCTCATCGCACCGATCGTGTCGAGGTGTTCCACGAGTGTCTGCCCGCCGTACAGCTCGTCACCCGTCACCGCCTGCGTCTTCGTCTCGAGCACGTGGATGTGCACCTCGGCGTCGAACTCGGCCGCGAGCTGGGTGGCGCCGACGAGCAGGTCGTCGGTGCACCGCTGCGGACCGGAGGGCGCGAGCATGTACCGGACGCGCCCGCCGGCGGTGCCGTGGTGGCGCTCGAAGGCGGTCCGCGAGTAGTCGAGGTACTCGTCGGCCGTCAGCACCGGCTGCGCCCGCACCTGCCGGACGAGCTCGTCGGGCAGCCAGTCGGTCACGAAGGGCAGCGTGTCGACGAAGGGCCGGTTGATGACGTGACCCGAGACGTTCGCCCGGATGCCGATGCTCTCGTATGCTCCCGCGACGGCCGCGAGCTGGTCGAGGTCCTGACCGGGCGTCTCGAGGACGTCGTCGACGAGCGTGGTGACGCCGTTCTTCATCGACTCCATCGCGAACATGAGCGTGCGCAGCCGCACGATGTCGGGGCTCGTGGGGGCGCCGCCGAGGATCGGGTAGGAGTACAGCATCCACAGCTCGAGCGGCATGTTGTCGTAGCGGCCCTTGTAGAGGTACTCCCACGAGTGGGTGTGCGCATTGACGAACCCGGGGGTGACGAGCATGCCCGCCCCCTCGATGACCTCGTCGCCCGGTTGTGGGGTGAGGTCCGTGCCGATCTCGACGAAGACGCCGTCCTCGATGCGGAGGTCCCGCGCCACGGGGGTGGATTCCGTCGCGGCATCCATCGTGATCACCTGGGCGCCGCGGATGAAGGTGCCGGTCATGCGCGGACCTCCGCCTCGACGGGCTCGGATCCCGCATCGGCCGTCGGGGCGCCCGTGATGCGGCGCGCCGCCGCGTGGCAGAGCGGTGCCGCGACGATGGCCACGATGATCCCCTGCACGGCGGGGCTGCCGATCCCGGTGAAGGCGCCGAACGCCGCCGCGGCGGTGCCGAGCAGGTAGGCGACGATGCCCGGCCACACGAAGGCTCCGACGCGGGTGACGTCGGTGCCCGGGTCGCGTCGCCGCCAGACGAACAGGTACGTGCCGATGATGACCCCGCCGAGCGGTGGGATGACGGTACCGAGGGTCACGAGGAACCCGATCAGCGCGTTCGCCACGCCGGTGACGGCGAGCGCGATGCCGACGACCACGCCGATGATGATGAAGGGGCGCTTGTCGTTGCGGTTCGCGAGTTCGGCACCGGCGACGCCGAAGGCGTAGGCCGTGTTGTCGTTCGTGGTCCAGAGGTTGAAGGTCAGCAGCAGGACGCCCATGAGCGCGAGTCCCATCGTGAACAGCAGGGCGGTGAAGTCGGCCTCGCCGAAGGCGATCGCGCCGATGCCGCCGAAGACGAGCATGGCGGTCTCGATGACGAGGAGCACACCGAGGCAGATGAGGAACGCCGTGCGCGGGCTCTTCGCGAAGCGCGTCCAGTTGCCGACCTGCGTGCCGCCCGAGATGAAGGTGCCGATCATCATCGTGAGGGCCAGACCCGGCGAGATCGAGCCGTCGCCCGTCGTCGCGAGCATCGCCCCCCAGCCGCCGACCTCGTCCACCGAGACCACGGTGATCCAGATGCAGAGAGCGAACATGAGGGGGACCGACACCCAGGACAGGATCTCGATGCCTTTGAAGCCCCAGTAGGCCGTCGTCGCCATGAGCAGGCCGCCGAAGATCGCAAGCGGCCACGAGACCTCCCAGCCGATCGCGGAGGCGAGGAGGTCGGCGAAGATGCCGACCGTGATGCCGTACCAGCCGACCTGCGTGCCGCCGAGGACGATCGAGGCCCATTTGCCCCCCACGCGGCCGAGGGAGAGCCGTGCGAGCAGGACGGTCGACAGACCGGTCGCGGCGCTGGTCGCGCCGAGTGTCGCGATGTAGAGCGCGAGGACGACCGAGGCGATCGCGGCCAGGCCGACGAAGGCGGCGAAGCCGAACGCCCCGGCGACCTGCCCGCCGGTGACCATGGTGGGGGTGAAGAAGATGAAGCCGGCGACGACGACGAGGATGGCGAACCATCCCTGCCGGGCGCTGAGGGGGACGCGGCCGAGCGGGTAGTCGCGGTCGACGCGCTCCGGGGCGGCGGATGCCGCTGTGGTCGAGGTCATGAGCACTCCTTTCCGAGTGGTCACATCACACCCGCGCCGTGTTTCCGATCCGTTGCACGGGCTCGAAGAGTGGACCGGGTGACAGCCCGGCGCGGCGACGGGTGTACGGATCTCCACCCGCCCGAAACGGGCGCGTCATGGGCGGGAAACGGCCCGGTCGTACCGTGGGCGGCATGACCTCCGCCGCCCCAAGCCTCGGCGACACGGACGTCGACGTCCTCCGGGTCTCGGATCTCATCCATTGGGGGCAGCCGCGGGTCGATCTGGTCGGGGACCCGGTGGGCCTCGACCGCACGGTGCGGTGGGGGCTTCCGACCGACCTCCTCGATCCCTCCCCGTATCTGCGCGGCGGCGAGCTCGTGCTGACCTCGGGGATCTCGATGCGGGATGCCGCCTCCCAGCGCGCCTTCGTCGCCGCCGTCCTCCGCACGCGTCCCGCGGCGATCGGGTACGCCCTGGGAGTCGTGGATTCGGCCGTCCCCCCAGCGCTCATCGCGGCGGCGAACGCGGCGGGGATCGCCGTCCTGTCGGTGCCTCCCGACGTCCCGTTCCTCGAGATCACGCGTCGGATCGCCCACGAGCAGCAGCGCCATGACGCCGAGGAACTCGCGCGCGAATCGGTGGGCGCGATCCTCGACATGGTCCGTCGAGGGCTCGCCAGTCCCGTCGTCCTGCGCGAGCAACTCGAGGCGGCGCTGGGCGTCGTGCCCGGTGTGTGGGTGCTGGCCGCTCGGGGGCGCGTCCTGCGGCCCGGGGATCGTTCGCTCGTCGGGACGACCGCCGGCCACTCGATCGCGATCGTGCCCGCGACCCGGCCGGGTCCGCCGCCGGACGACCTGCTCGGGACGGACGTGGGATGGAGCGGTCCCGCGGACCCCGGCGCGCTCGCCGGCGCGCTGCGGGAGGCGGTGGCCGCGGCGTCCCTCGCCTCCCGCCACGGGGCCTCACGCGGCCCGCGCGACCTCGCGACCTGGGACGGACTCATCGAGCGGCTCACCCCGGAGCAGCTCGCCCCGTTCCGCGACCGGCTCCTCGCCCCGATCGCCGATTACGACGCCCGGCACCGCACCGTGCTCGTCGAGACACTCGAACACCTCTGCCGCCTCGACGGCTCGGTGCAGGCGGCGGCGGAAGAGCTCTTCGTCCACGTCAACACGGTGCGCAAACGCGTCGGCCGCATCGAGGCACTGACGGGTCTCAGCCCGCTCGACACGCGCGGGCGTGCGGCGTTCCTCGTCGCGCTCGCCGCAGCAGGCTGACGATCAGCCCGCGCGCTTCGCGAGCTGCTTCTCGAGGAACACCCGCACGTCGCCGAGCTCCTCCTCCGAGACGCTGTGCGCCAGGTTCGGGTACACGCGTCCGCTGAGCTCGACGTGGCCCGGCAGCCACTGCGCCGTGTGGTCGACGAAGCGCGGCGGGATGACCTCGTCGCGCGCGCCGCGCCCCCAGAACACCGGCGGGCGCACCTCGGCGAGCTCGGCGTCGCCGGGATGCGGCTCGGGGAACGCGTAGCCCGCGAGGTTCACCGCGAACGCCGCGTCGCGGGGCCGCATCCGCAGCATCTGCAGTGCGATGACCCCGCCCTGCGAGAAGCCCAGAAGGCCGACGGATGCCGCGTCCCCCCGCACCTCGTCGACCCAGTCCCAGACCGCCTCGGCACTGGCGAGCACCTCGCCGTGGTCGCGGCTCTCGACGCCATCGATCGTGAACCAGGAGTACCCGGGCATCGGGAACCGGGGGGCGAGCGGGGCCCGCACGGCGGCGACGACGAACGCGGAGGGCAGGTGCGGCACGAGCCCGAACAGGTCGCCCTCGTGCGAGCCGTACCCGTGCAGCAGCACGAGCAGCGGGCGGTCGCCGCGCTCCTCGGCGGGCGCGGACCACAGGACGACATCGGGATCGAGCGGTGAGGCGGCGACCATGGGTCCATCCTGCACCAGGCCGTCGACACCCGTGCGGGCTGCGGGAGGCGCGCGCGGGGCGGCGCGGCATCCGCTCGGGTATACATGGAGGCATGGCCGTCCGCACTCCCGACCCCGACCCGAACGAGCGCGACGACGAGGGGGCCGCGCGCGATCCGCTGCGGGGGCTCGGCTCGTCGATGGGGCGGCCGGGGTCTGCGAGCAATCCGGCCTGGCTGAGCGACGTCGAGCTCGCGGAGGCGCGTCGGCGTCTGCCGATGCTCTACGTCGAGGCGGTGCCGGTGCGACTGGACGGCATGGGGGCGGTGACCGAGGTCGGCATCCTGCTGCGCGCGACACCGATGGGGGAGATCTCGCGCACGATCGTGTCGGGCCGTGTGCGGTACGGCGAGACGGTGCGCGACGCGCTGTTCCGTCACCTCGAGAACGACCTCGGCCCGATGGCCTTCCCGCTGCTCCCGCCGCAGCCCGCGCCGTTCACCGTCGCGGAGTACTTCCCGATCCCGGGCGTCAGCGCGTTCCACGACGACCGTCAGCACGCCGTCTCGCTCGCCTTCGTCGTGCCGGTGACGGGCACGTGCGAACCGCGTCAGGACGCGCTCGAGGTGACGTGGATGTCGCCCGAGGAAGCGGCATCCGACGCCCTCGCCGCCGAGATGGAGGGCGGCCGGTCGACGCTCGTGCGGCAGGCGCTCGCCTCGGTCGGCGCCCTGCGCTGAGCCGGGCGCCCTGCGCTGAGCCGGGCGCCTCGCGTCTGGCGCCGAATCACCATCCACCTGCCGAATCACCACCGAAATGTCGGCATTCGAGTGGTGTTTCGGCATTCCGGCGGTGACTCGGCGACGGTGGACGCGCAGGCGCGGCCGCGGAGTCGGCGCCCTGCGCTGAGCCTCAGCCGCGGGTCAGGCGCGAAAGCTCGGCGACGAACGCGTCGACGTCCGACTCGGTCGTGTCGAACGAGCACATCCAGCGCACCTCGTTCTTCGAGGCATCCCAGTCGTAGAAGCGGAACGACTCGCGCAGCCGGTCGGCGACGCCGTCGGGCAGGATCGCGAACACGCCGTTGGCCTGCGTCGGCTGGCTGAAGCGCACCCCGGCGATCGACCCGTCCGCGAGCCCCGCCTCGACGGCGGAGCGCAGGCGCGCGGCCATCGCGTTGGCGTGGCGGGCGTTGCGCAGGTAGAGGTCGTCCTCGTACAGCGCGATCAACTGGGCCGAGACGAAGCGCATCTTCGACGACAGCTGCATGTTGAGCTTGCGCAGGAAGGGGAGCCCCGCGGATGCCGCGGGGTCGAGCACGACGATCGCCTCGGCCGCGAGCGCGCCGTTCTTCGTGCCGCCGGCGCTGACGACGTCGACGCCCGCGTCGAGCGTGAACGCGCGGATCGGCAGGTCGAGGGCCGCTGCCGCGTTCGACAGCCGTGCGCCGTCGAGGTGCAGGCGCATGCCGCGTGCGTGCGCGTGATCGGCGAGGGCCCGGATCTCGTCGGGCGTGTAGAGGGTGCCGAGCTCGGTCGACTGCGTGATCGAGACGACGAGCGGCTGCGCGCGGTGCTCGTCGCCCCAGCCCCACGCCTCGCGGTCGACGAGCTCGGGGGTGAGCTTGCCGTCGTCGGTGGGCACGTTCAGGATCTTGATGCCCGCGACCTTCTCGGGAGCGCCGCCCTCGTCGACGTTGATGTGGGCGGTGGATGCCGCGACCACGGCGCCCCAGCGGGGGAGCATCGACTGCAGGCCGGTGACGTTCGCGCCGGTGCCGTTGAAGACGGGGAACGCCTGCGCGTCGTCGCCGAAGTGGCGGGCGAAGACGTGCTGCAGGCGCTCGGTGTAGAGGTCCTCGCCGTAGGCGATCTGGTGTCCGTCGTTCGCTGCGGCGAGGGCCGCCAGCACCTCGGGGTGCACCCCTGAGTAGTTGTCGCTGGCGAAGGAACGGATCGTCGGGTCGTGGAGCGTCGTCACCGCTCCAGCCTAGGTCGCGCGCGGACGCTCTTTCCCGTGTCGGAGGCCGGCGATACCCTCGCGGCATGAGCGACGCGACGCCGGCATCCCGCACCGTCCCGCCCGGCGGCATGCGCACGTTCCTGCACGTGCTGGTGAACACGGCCGTCGCGAACGTCACGACGAGCTTCCTGTGGTTCGCTCTGACCTTCTGGGTGTACCTCGAGACCGAGTCCGTGCTCGCGACAGGCATCATCGGCGGCGCCTACATGCTGCTGCTCGCGATCTTCGGCATGGTCTTCGGCACCCTCGTCGACCGGTTCCGCAAGCACGCCGTCATGGTGTTCTCCGGGGTCTTCACCCTCGCCGCCTTCCTCGCCGCCGGCGCGATCTACCTCGCGCAGGCCGAGTCCGCGATCCTCGACCTCGGCGGCCCCTGGTTCTGGCTCTTCTCGGGCATCATCCTCATCGGCGCGGTGGTCGAGAACCTCCGCAACATCGCCCTGTCGACGACCGTGACGCTGCTGGTCCCCACGGAGCGCCACGCCAACGCGAACGGTCTCGTCGGCACCGTGCAGGGCATCGCGTTCATCGTGACGAGCGCCCTGTCGGGTCTCGCTGTCGGCTTCGTCGGCATGGGTGGCACGCTCGCCGTCGCGATCGCCTTCACCGCGGTTCCCCTCGTCCACCTGTTGTTCGTCCGCATCCCCGAAGACGCGCCGACGCCCGACCCGGGCTCGAAGATCCTCGACGTCCGGGGCGCGGCGGCGGCCATCCGCGCCGTCCCCGGGCTGTTCGCGCTCATTCTCTTCTCCACCTTCAACAACCTCATCGGCGGCCTCTACATGGCGCTGATGGACCCCTACGGTCTCGAACTCTTCGACGTGAAGATCTGGGGCGTCGTCCTGGCGGTGACCGCGACCGGCTTCCTCATCGGCGGCGGCATCGTCGCCGCGAAGGGCCTCGGCACGAACCCGATCCGCACGCTCCTGCTCGCGGTGGCGGCGATGGGGCTGCTGGGTGCGGTGTTCACGCTGCGGGAGTGGTGGTGGCTGTACGCGCTGGGAATCTGGGCGTACATGACGCTCGTCCCCGTGATCGAGTCCGCCGAGCAGACCGTCATCCAGAAGGTCGTGCCGTTCGAGCGCCAGGGCCGGGTGTTCGGCGCCGCGACGGCCCTCGAGGTGTCGACGGGGCCGATCACGTCGTTCGCGATCGCCCCGATCGCCGAGTTCTGGATCATCCCCGCCCTGCGCACCGACGAGGGCCGGCGCACCTGGTCCTGGCTGCTCGGCGAGGGCGAGATGCGCGGTATCGCGCTCATCTTCCTCATCGGCGGGCTCGTCATGGTGGCCGCGGCGCTCGCCGCCTTCCTCACCCGCTCCTACCGGACGCTCTCGGCCGAGTACCGCGAGGCGCCCGAGACGACCGAAGCGGATGCCGCGGCCCCCGGCATCCCGTCGTCGTCCCGCGAAGCGGTGGGCGGCGTCGCGGGCGAGTGAGCCGCGCCGGGCACTGACCCGCGGCAGCCGGCTTCCCCCGGAGCCGGCCGCCGCGGATCAGGCGTCGGTGGCCCGTATGCCGGCCACGCCGGCGATGACGGGACGCATCTTCTTCTCGAGGGCCTCGAAGAACATCGACAGCGGGAACTCGTCGTCCATCACGGCGTCGGTGTAGCCCTTCGGGGGGCCGGCCAGGATCTCGTCCGACAGGCCGCGGGCCCACTGCGAGGCGGGGTGGGGGGTGACCGTCTGGCGGACGAGGTCGTAGGCGGCGAGCCAGTGCGCGACCTTCGGGCGGTCGATCGACTCCCAGTAGAGGCGGTCGATCGCGTCGCTCAGGGCGATGACGGCGTCGGCGACCCGGTCCCATTCGAACGCCAGCGAGGTGTCGGTCCAGTGCAGCACGCCGCGCTGGTGCAGCCACGCGAACAGCAGTTGCCCGCCGAGCCCGTCGTAGTTGCGCACGCGCGTGCCGGTGATCGCGAAGCGGAAGATGCGGTCGAAGATGACGGCGAACTGGACGAGTCCGGCGTGCTCGAGCATCTCGGTCTCGGCATCCGTCAGCTGGGTCTTCGCCGACAGGTCCTTCTCGATGGCGACGCATTCGCGGAAGGCGGTGAGGTCGCAGCGCAGCTCCTCGAGCGAGTACAGGAAGAACGGCATCCGCTGCTTGATCATGAACGGGTCGAACGGCAGGTCGCCGCGCATGTGCGTGCGGTCGTGGATGAGGTCCCACATGACGAAGGTCTTCTCGGCGAGACGCTGGTCGTCGAGCAGCCGCGCGGCGGCGTCGGGCAGGTCGAGCCGGGTGATGTCCGCGGCGGCGCGCACGACGCGGCGGTAGCGGGCCGCCTCGCGGTCCTGGAAGATCGCGCCCCACGTGAAGGTCGGGATCTCGCGCATCGCGACGGTCTCGGGGAAGAGGACGGCCGAGTTCGTGTCGTAGCCGGGCGTGAAGTCGAGCAGGCGGAACGACACGAACAGGCGGTTCGTGTAGGTCTGCTCGAGCTCGGCGATGAACTCGGGCCAGATCGTCTCGACGAGGACGGCCTCGACCTTGCGGTCGCGGGTGCCGTTCTGCGTGTACATCGGGAAGACCACGAGGTGGCGCAGCCCGTCGATGCGGTGCTCCTGCGGCTGGAAGGCGACGAGCGAGTCGAGGAAGTCCGGGACGCCGAACCCCTCCGAGACCCAGCGGTCGAAGTCCGCGACGCTCGCGTCGAGGTAGGCGGCGTCGTGCGGGAAGGCGGGGGAGAGCGAGCGGATGCCGGCGGTGATCGCCTCGACGTGGCGGCGGGCGGCGTCGTGGTCGGCGGCGTCGGGCACCGAGCCGTCGGTGGTCTGCAGTTCCTGCAGGGCGGTCGCGGCATCCCGCAGCATCGCCCAGGCCGTGGAGGTCTCGGCCGTGCGGGCGTCCTCGACGACCTCGGGCATCCCGATGATCGTCGGCGCAGTGGTGACGGTGCTCATGGTGGACCTCCTGTCGGTTCCTCACGGCTTCCTCCCGCTGTTGCGGGAAGATTTCCGGTCATTTCAGCGTAAGGCCGTAAGGATCTCGTGTGCAACCCGCCTGCGGTACGGTCGGAGCGTGGCCGCAGACGAGACCGACACCGCCGACACCGCGATCATCGCCGCCCTCTCGGCCAACGCGCGCGCGACGCTCAACGAGCTGTCCGCGGTCGCCGGGCTCTCGGTCTCGGCGACGCAGGCGCGCGTGCGCCGGCTCGAAGCGCGCGGGCTCATCTCGGGGTACCGCGCCGTCATCGACCCCGAGGTCGCGGGCAAGCCGCTCGCCGCGTTCGTCGAGATCACCCCGCTCGACCCCGGGCAGCCCGACAACGCCCCCGAGCTCATCGCGCACCTCGATGAGATCGAGGCGTGCCACTCGATCGCCGGCGACGCGGCGTACATGCTGTTCGTGCGCGTGGCCACCCCGCGCGACCTCGAGCGGCTGATCCGCGACATCCGCTCGGCCGCCTCGGTGGGCACCCGCACGACCGTCGTCCTGCAGACCTTCTTCGAGCACCGTCCGCTCTCGCCGGCCTGACCCGCCCCGCCCCTCACCGCCGAGTCACCACTCGGTTGCCGAATCACCATCGCGATGTCGCCAATTCGGTGGTGATTCGGCACAGGGGCGGTGATTCGGCGCCGGGCGGTGCGCGTCGGCGAACCGCGTGCGGGTGTCAAGGGGAGGCGACGGACCCCGAGGACGCCTACCGTGGCGGCATGAGCGACACCCCGATCGGTTTCGAGGTCCTCGTCGTCGCCAACGCCCGCTCGGGCGCCTCTCTCGGGCGACCCGATCGCGTCCCCGACGTGCAGCGACGGATGCCGGGCGCCACCGTGCACCGCCTGGGTGAGGACGAGACCCTCGACGACGTCGTCGCGGCGGCCGTGGCCGACGACAGTCCGCCGCGGGTCCTCGCGATCCTCGGCGGCGATGGGTCGGTCTCGCGCGCCGCGCACCTCGCGCGCCGCCACGACCTCACCCTCCTGGTGCTGCCGAACGGCACGTTCAACCACTTCGCGCGCTCGGCGGGGATCGAGGACGTCGACGCCGGGCTCGATGCCTACGCGGCGGGACACGTGCGTCCGGTCGCGGTCGCCGAGGTCTCGGTCGACGGCGGCGATCCGATCACGGTCCTCAACGCGGTCTCGCTCGGGGCGTATCCCGAGTTCCTCGCCGAGCGCGAGCGCCGCACGAGCCTCGGCAAGTGGTGGGGCGGCGCGGTCGCCGCCTGGCGCGAGGTTTACGGCGCCCACCCCGTCGACGTCGTCCGCGGCGGCAAGCGCGCCCGCGTGTGGTCGGTGTTCGCGGGCGTCGGGCGCAACGACCCCGACCACATCGCGACGATGCAGCGGGCCACCCTGCACGACGCCGTCATCGACGTCCGCGTCCACCACGCCCGCGGGTCGCGGCTGCGCGCCGTCGCCTCGCTCGCCTTCGGCAAGAACACCGTCAAGGTCCTCCGCGCGCTGCGGGTGATGCCCCCGGCATCCGATCTGGAACGGATCCTCGACGAGGACTTCGAACTCGAGGTGGCCGCCGGCAGCGCGCCCGACATCTGGGTGCACGACGGCGAGCTCGAAGAGGTCGGCGCCGACGGATTCCGGATGCGGGTGCGCGCGGTCGCGGACGGTCTGCGGGTCTACCTTCCCGCCGCCGACGGCTGAGCGCGGGATACATCCCGGGGCGGATGCCGCGCCGCCGCCGACCGCGTAGCGTCGGGGGAGTGTTCCGCAAGCTCCGCCCCTCCCAGGCCGCCGTAGATGCGGCCGTCGCGATGCTGTTCGCGCTGGTGGCCCTGCCGTACGAGCTGAACACCGGCACGATGACGTCGCCCATCGGCGGGTGGTCGGCGGTCCCGGTCGTCTTCCTCCTGGCGGGCGCCCTCGGCCTGCGACGATTCTCGCCGGGTCTCGCGCTCGCCGTCGCCTGGGTCGGCGCCGTCGTGCAGATGGGTCTGGGCCGGGGGCCGAGCTTCGCCGACATCGCGATCTTCGCCGTCCTGTACGCGACGGCGGCCTACGGGTCGCGCCGCGTCTTCTGGTTGGGGCTGTCCTCCGTCGTCCTCGGCGCCGGGACCATCACGGCCTACCTCTTCCGCTGGGCGTACCTCGGCACGGGCTCGCTGTCCGACATCCCGACCCTGATCTTCGTCCTGCTCGCCGCCCTCTTCGCTCTCGGTCTCTCGTGGACCGCCGGCGCTCTCGTCCGCACCGCCCTCCGCGCGCGAGCGAACCGCGCGGCGCAGTCGCGGGCCGAGGAGGAGACCGCGGCCGAGCAGGAGCGCACCCGCATCGCGCGCGACATGCACGACATCGTCGCGCACTCACTGGCCGTCATCATCGCGCAGTCCGACGGCGCGCGGTACGCCGCGGCATCCGATCCCAAGGCGCAGTCCGACGCCCTCGGCACGATCTCGTCGACGGCCCGGGCCGCGCTGTCGGACGTGCGCCTGCTGCTCACGCAGATGCGCCACTCGCAGGCCGAGGGGCCGCAGCCGACCCTCGCCGACCTCGAGCAGCTGTACGCGCAGGTGCGGGCGGCGGGCACGCCGCTGCGCGTCGACGTCGATCCCGCCCCCACCGCCGAGGTGCCCGCCTCGGTGCAGCTCGCCGTGTACCGGATCCTGCAGGAGGCCCTGACCAACGCGATCCGCCACGGCGGCGACGGCGGAGTCGACGTCGCTCTCGCGTGGCATCCCGACCGCATCGACCTGTCAGTGCGGAACGACCTCGTCGACGTGTCGACGGGTGAGAAGCGCGCCCCCGGGCACGGGCTCATCGGCATGCGCGAGCGGGCGCAGCTGATCGGCGGCCGCCTGGACGCCGCCCCCGCCGGAACGTCCTTCCTCGTGTCGGGATCGCTGCCGATCGGCGCACCCGCCGCATGACCCCCACTGGAGACCCCGCATGACCCCGATCCGCGTCGTCCTCGTCGACGACCAGGCCCTCTTCCGCGCCGGCATCCGCATGGTCGTCGCCTCGCAGCCCGACCTCGAGGTCGTCGGCGAGGCCTCCGACGGCGCGCAGGCCATCGAGGTCGTCCGCGCGACCCGGCCCGACGTCGTGATGATGGACATCCGGATGCCGGTGATGGACGGACTCGCCGCGACCGAGGCGCTGCTGGCCGACTCCGACCCGCCCAGGGTCGTCATGCTCACGACGTTCGACCTCGACGAGGCCGCCGCGCGGGCGATCCAGCGCGGCGCCAGCGGGTTCCTGCTGAAGGACGCCGACCCCGAGTTCCTGCTCGCCGCGATCCGCACGGTCCACGCCGGGTCGTCGGTCATCGCCGCGGCCGCGACCCGGGACCTGTTCGCCTCGCTCGGCGGGCCGACCCGTCCGGTCCCGCCCGCCTTCGACGCCCTCACCGAGCGCGAGCGCGAGATCTTTGGGCTCGCGGCACGGGGCCTGTCCAACGCCGAGATCGCCGCGCGCGAGTTCCTCTCCGAGGCCACCGTGAAGACGCACGTCAGCCGCATCCTCGCCAAGCTGAGCCTGCGCGACCGCGTGCAGCTCGTCGTCTTCGCGTTCGAGCACGGCCTGGCCTGACCCACCGTCGCGACGGGGGATGCCGGATCATCCTCACGATGTACGCGGAGGCACCGTCAGGCCGACGCGGCGCGGGCGGCCTCCTCCGTAGCGTCGAAGACATGGAGATCACGACCACCGACCTGGGCCTCGCCGCCCGCGTCCAGCACCTGACCAAGACCTACGGCGGGGGCGAGTCGATCGTCCGCGCACTCGACGACGTGACCGTCGGCATCCGCCGCGGGGAGTTCACCGCGATCATGGGCCCGTCGGGCTCGGGCAAGTCCACCCTCATGCACGTCATGGCGGGACTCGACGCCCCGGCCTCCGGCCGCGTCTGGATCGGCGACACCGACATCACGGGCCTGTCCGACGTCGAGCTGACGATCCTGCGCCGCCGCCGGGTGGGCTTCGTCTTCCAGTCCTTCAACCTGGTCCCGACCCTCGATGCGATCGGCAACATCCTGCTGCCCTTCGACCTCGACGGTCGCCGGCCGACCACGCAGGAGCGCGCCCGCATCGACGGACTCGTCGACACGCTGGGCCTCGGCCCGCGCCTGCGGCACCGCCCCCACGAGCTCTCGGGCGGGCAGCAGCAGCGCGTCGCGATCGCCCGTGCCCTCGCGACGGCGCCCGACCTGGTCTTCGCCGACGAGCCGACCGGCAACCTCGACTCCCGCAGCGGGCGCGAGGTGCTCTCGCTGCTCGCCGCCGCGAGCACCGAGCACGGTCAGTCCATCGCCATGGTCACGCACGACCCGGTCGCCGCGTCGTACGCCGATCGCGTGCTCTTCCTCGGCGACGGCCGCATCGTCGCCGACAAGCCCCGTCAGAGCGCCGAGCAGATCTCGGCCCACATGCTCAGCGCGGAGGTGACCGCGTGACCGCGCTCGCTGCGCCTACGACCCCGCCGGTCACGGTGTCCGACGCCGCTCGCGCCCCGCGCCTCGCGTGGCTCCGTGAGCGGGGCATGGGCGCGACGATCCTCGTCTCGGCGATCTCGACGGCCTTCGGCGTCGTCCTGCTGTCGGCGACGGGGTACATCTCGGTCGTCCTCGCGGCCAACCCGATGTACGGGAAGTCGGACACGATGACCGCGGTGCTGATGCTGCTCAGCGGCATCCTGCTCGCCGTCGCCGTCTACGTCGCCGCCATCGTCACCGCGAACACGTTCTCGACGATCATCGCCGGCCGCACGCGGCGCATCGCCCTCCTCCGCCTCATCGGCGCGACCGCCCGTTCGCAGCGCGCCGAGGTCGCGACGCAGGGTCTCGCGGTCGGCGCGATCGGTGCCGTCCTCGGCCTCGTCCTCACGACCCTCGCGATGCTTCCGGCCGTCCCGCTCCTCGACCGGGCGCTGGGTGTGACGAGCAACTGGTCCCCCGTCCAGGCAACCCTGCTCGTGCCGGCCGTCGCCGTCGCCCTCACGACGTGGATCGCCGCGTGGTCGGGGTCGCGTCGGGTGCTCACCGTCACGCCGCTCCAGGCGCTCGGCGGGGCGGTCGAGCGGTCCCGCGAGGAGATCGCGGAGGGCCGCGGCCGCAAGGCCGCGGCCGTCGTGCTCGGCGTCATCGGTGCCGTCCTGCTCGCTGGGGGGCTGCTGCTGGGCCTTCTGAACCCGATCGGTGTGCTGGTCGCCTTCTTCGGCGGGTTGTTCTCCTTCACCGCCGTCTCGATCAGCGCGGTCTCGATCATGCCGCCGCTGCTGAAGGCCACCGGCCGCTTCTTCGGGAAGTCGGTCACGGCGCGGCTGGCCGCCGAGAACGCCGTCCGGTACCCGGAGCGGTCGAGCCGCATGGCCATCGGCGTCGTCATGGGCGTCGCGCTGGTCGTGATGTTCGCGGTCGCGGCCGAGTCGGCCAAGTCCCTCGTCACCGCCTCGAGCGGCGGCGAACCCGACGCAGCCTTCAACCAGATGATGGACACTTTCTCGACGGTCATGATGTGTCTCGTCGCCGTCAGTGCGGTGATCGCGGCGGTCGGCCTCGTGAACCTCCTCACGATCGGCATCGTGCAGCGCAAGCGTGAGCTCGGGCTCCTGCGGGCGCTGGGTCTCACCTCGGCGCAGATCCGCCGGATGGTCCTCATCGAGGCCGCGCACGTCACGGTCACGGCGCTGCTGTTCGGGCTCGTCCTCGGCGTCCTCTACGGCTGGGTCGCCGCGCAGTCGCTGCTCGGCTCGGTCGCGATGCCGCCGCTGTGGCAGTCGCCGACGTTCGTCGCACCCGCGATCCCGCTGCTGCCGGTGGCGATCGTGATCGTCGCCACCGCCGCCCTCACGCTCGGCGCCGCCGTCGCCCCGACGCGGATCGCGACCCGCACGGTGCCCGTCGAGGCTCTCTCGGAGTAGGCGCCCCGTCGCGCGCAGATCGTCGCCCCTCCGCGCGACCTGTCCGGGTCGCACGGAGGGGCGGCATCCGTCCGTCAGTCGGTCTCCGCGGCGGGCGGGTCGTACGACCAGGTGGGGGCGAGGGCCCGCAGGCGGATGCCGCGGTACTGCCACGCCGCCCACAGCATCGGCCACAGCGGCACCGCCGCGATCCCGCCGATCGTGAGGCGATCGCGCCACAGCGTCCGCGACGGATCGCCCGGCAGCGGGCTGACCGCCATCTGGTGGTCCCAGACGTCGAGCGCCGCGAGGGGACCGGTGAGCGGGATGCCGCTGTCGCGGAAGATCCGCACCGGACCGTTCGCGTCCTCGGTGTAGCGGTCGCTCGCGTGGATCAGCTGCTGACCGACGGGGAGGAGGCCGAGGGCGCGGATCTCGACCGGGACGTCGGCGCCCGGCTCGAACGAGGTCGGGAGCGAGGCGGCCATCGGCGCCATGTCGAGGAGCGGTCCGTACAGCTCGGTGACCGCCCGCGGCGAGTGCAGGGCGCGCCACGCCGCATCCGCGGTGCAGTCGAGTTCGAGTTTCAGCAGGATCCGCATGCCTCCACTCTCGCATTCCGGCGGGGGAGTCGGTACGTTGGGAGCGCTCCCATACGCCCGTCGCCTCGGCGACCCTTGCGAAAGACCGCCATGCCCCTCGAACCCGCCATCGAATCCGGCGACCGCTCGCACACGCTCGCTCCCGTCGAGTCCGTTGCGCAGATCTCGTCGATGCTGCTCGACACCGACCCGACCCTCGATCCCGCCCTCGCCGAGATCGCGCGGGCGACCGCCACCGAGGGTGTCGTGCTGCTGACGAACGACGGCACGCTGCCGCTCGGCGAGCGCACCGTCGCGGTCTTCGGGCGGGTGCAGGTGGACTGGTTCGCCGTCGGCTACGGCTCGGGCGGCGACGTCAAGGTGCCCTACATCTGGAACCTGCTCGCCGGGCTCCGCGACGCGGGTGTCCGCGTCGACGACGACCTCGCGACCCTGTACTCGACGTGGTCCGCCGAGAACCGGCCGGTGTTCACCGCCAACTGGGGCCAGTGGCCGCACCACTTCCCCGAGATGCCCATCGCCGACGCCGAGGTCGCGGCCGCGGCATCCCGTGCCGATACGGCGGTCGTCGCCATCGGCCGCGCGGCGGGCGAGGCGCGCGACAGCATCCTCGCGCCCGGCAGCTACTACCTGACGCCGGAGGAGAGCGCCCTCCTCGACGCCGTGACCGCGCACTTCGACCGTGTGGTGGTCGTCGTGGACGCGGGCAACGTGATGGACCTGTCGTGGGTCGTCGCGTACGGCGACCGGATCAGCGCCGTGCTGCTGGCCTGGCAGGGCGGCATGGAGGGTGCCCGCGCCGTCGCGGGGGTGCTCGCCGGCGAATCGGGCCCCAGCGGCAAGCTGACCGACACGATCGCCCTCAGCTACGAGGACTACCCCAGCGCGCCGAACTTCGGTCACCTCGACGTCAACGTCTACGCCGAGGACGTCTTCGTCGGCTACCGCTACTTCGAGACGTTCGCCCCCGACCGGGTGCTGTTCCCGTTCGGGCACGGCCTGTCGTACACGACGTTCGAGCTGGCGACGACGGTGACGACGGATGCCGGTGCCCTGACCCTCGAGGTCGTCGTCACCAACACGGGGGCCGTCGCCGGAAAGGAGGTCGTGCAGGTCTACACCGGCGCTCCGGACGGCGCCCTCGGCAAGCCCGCCCGTCAGCTCGCGGCGTTCGGCAAGACCGGGCTGCTCGCGCCCGGGGCGAGCGAGACGGTCCGGCTCACGGTGCGTCTCGACGACCTCGCCTCGTACGACGACGCCGGCGCGACCGGTACCCGCAGCGCCTGGGTCCTCGAAGCCGGGGAGTACCCCGTGTTCGTGGGGACCGACGTGCGCTCGGCGACGCGCGTGGTGGCGTTCGACGTGCCCGAGACGCGGGTCGTGCGCACGGCCACCGAGGTCGCCGCCCCGGTCCTGCCCTTCGAGCGACTCACGCTCGCGCGAGCGGCGGACGGCTCGGCCGTCGTCGCCCACGAGACCGTCCCGACGCGTACCGTCGCGCGGGGCGACCGGATCCTCACCACCCTGCCCGCCGAGATCCCTCACACGGGCGACCGGGGTGTCGACCTCGCCGACGTCGCCGCGGGTGCGGCATCCCTTGACGACTTCGTCGCGCAGCTGAGCGATGAGGAACTGTCGCTCCTCGCCCGCGGCGACGTCACGATGGACAGCTCGCTGGGGGCCGCCGGCAACGCGGGCGTGCTGGGCGGGGTGTCCGAGTCGCTGCGCGCCAAGGGCGTGCCGCCGATCACGACGACCGACGGGCCGAGCGGCATCCGCCTCGCGGCCTACGCCTCGTTGCTGCCCTCGGGGACGGCGTTCGCCTCGACCTGGAACGTCCCGCTCATCGAAGAGCTCGCCGCGCTGCACGGCCAGGAGATGCTGCGCAAGGGCTCGGACGTGCTGCTCAGCCCGGGCATGAACATCCACCGCGACCCCCTGTGCGGGCGCAACTTCGAGTACTTCAGCGAGGACCCGGTCGTCTCGGGACGCATCGCCGCCGCCGTCGTGCGCGGCGTGCAGAGCACCGGACTCGCCGCCTGCCCGAAGCACTTCGCCGCGAACAACCAGGAGACCAACCGCACCCGCAACGACTCGCGGGTCTCCGAACGCGCGCTGCGCGAGATCTACCTGCGCGGCTTCGAGATCTGCGTGCGCGAAGCCGCGCCCCGCGTGATCATGACGTCGTACAACCAGATCAACGGGGTGTGGGCGCACTACCACCACGACCTCGCCACGGTCGTCCTGCGGGGTGAGTGGGGGTACGAGGGCACGGTCATCACCGACTGGTGGATCGAGGAGTCCGCCGACCCCGACTTCCCCGCCCTCGCGGACAACGCCTACCGCGTCCGTGCGCAGGTGGACGTCCTCATGCCCGGCGGGGTCAAGCGCGACGGCGCGCCGCAGGCGTACGCCGACACGTCGATCCTCGACTCGCTCGCCCGCGCGGACGGCCTCACCCGCGGTGAACTGCAGCGCACGGCGCGGAACGTCCTCGGCCTCGCGCTTGCGCTGAAGCCGGTCGTCGACGCTCGTACGCTGGAGGGATGACCGCGAGCCCGTTCGACCAGTCCCGCTACCAACTGCGTTTCGACTGGGGGCAGGACGGCCTCCGCCGCCTCGCCCCCGCGGACGTCGTCGTCGTGGTCGACGTGCTGCGGTTCTCGTCGACCGTGTCGGCGCGGATCGTGGGCGGCGAGACCGTGCCGCACGACGACGCGGCCCACGCCGTTTCGCGCAACGGCGCCGCCGTCGCCTCGGCCGCCGCGGACGCGGGCGCGGTCGTCTTCCTGGGGTGCCTGCGCAACGCGACCGCGGTCGCGCACGCCGTACTGGCCGAGCAGAACCGCCGCGCGGCGCGGACGAGCGTCAACGTGATCGCGGCGGGGGAGCTGTCCGGGCAGGGGGATGCCGCGGTCCTCCGCTTCTCGGTCGAGGACCAGCTGGGCGCGGGCGCGGTGTTCGCCGCCCTCGAGGCGCTCGGCCTCGACCATTCGTCGCCGGAGGCCGCAGCGGCATCCGAGTCCTTCCGCGGGCTGCGTTCCGCCGTCCGCCACCTGCTGACGGCGAGCGGCTCGGGGCAGGAGCTGCTCGAGGCCGACCGCCGCGCCGAGGTGCTCGCCGCCGCGGCCCACGACGCCGACGACGCGGTGCCGGTCCTGCGCGGCGGCGTGTGGCGGGCGTACGAGGCGATCAGCGCGGAGTGAGGGCGGCCCGCCGCGTCTCGGCGGTGATCTCGCGCCGCCGCCACGTGATGAGGTGGCGCGGATCGAACGTCGGTGCGCAACGCGCGCACGAGGTCGCCCGGGTGGCCTTGCGGTGCCGGTAGGCGACATGCCCCGCGGGGCAGACCCCGACCCAGGGGGCGAGCTCGGTCGCCGTCTCACCGCGGTGCGTCACGCCGCCGGTGTAACCGAGCGAGCGCGCGATGCGCTTCCAGTCCGCGCCGTGCCCGGCGGCGGCGCCCGCGATCGCGTGGGCGATCTCGTGCAGGATCGTCTGCCGGTTGGTCTCGGCGTCGTACCGCGCGGCGAGGTAGCGCGAGAGCGTGATGCGCTTGCGCAGGTAGTCGCACGCGCCCGCGCGCCGTTTGGCGTTGTCGAACGCGAAGCTCCACGAGTCGTCGAGCAGCTGCCGCAGCAGGGACTCCGCCTCGCGGCGGACGTCGATCAGATCGCTCATGCCAGCACGATAGAACGGATGTACGACACTCGCCGGGAACGGCTCAGCTGGCGACCGTGGAACGGTTGCGGCGCCGGTCGACGGCGTCGATCGCGAGCAGCGTCGACTCCAGCTGCTCCTCGGGCGCTCCGGCCTCCTGCCGCAGGAAGAGCGCCTTCTTGAAGTCCGCGCGCGCCGACGCATCGTCGCCGGCGTCGAAGTGCACCTTTCCGCGGTGCTGGCAGCCGAACGCGGCCACCGCCGCCCAGCCCTGGCCCTCGGCCTCCTCGACGCACGTGTTGAGTTCGTGGATCGCGGCCGCGTAGGCGCCGCGGAACTGCTGGACGGTGGCGTGCAGCATCCGCGCGCGCAGCAGGTCCTTGCGGGTCCCGGCCATCCGCGCGAGACGGACCGACTCCTCCGACACCACCAGCGCGTCGTCGAGACGGCCGGTCACCTTGAGGAGCCACACCTTCTCGAGCATCGCCGCGAGGCTGCGCTGCTCGCCGAGCTCGACGAGCCGTGCTTGGCATTCGTCGAGGTCGACGATCTCTCGGAGTGTCTCCGGGTCGTATCCCTTGATGAAGCCCACGGCCAATCCTTCCCACCCAGCGACGTGTGCCTCCAGTGTCGCCGGGCGGGACCCGGAATCGGCTGAGGGCGCGCCGCGCGTCGTGGCCTCAGCGGTCGAAGACGGATGCGGCGGGCTTCGGCGACGGGGTGGCGTCGGCATCCGTCATGATCCGCGCATCGCGCGCGAACGCCTCGAGCTCGGCGCCGTGGGCGACCTTCGCGGGATGCGGCCCCGCCGCCATGAGCCGCGGCAGCCAGTCCATCGGCAGTGGAGCGGGAGAGGCGGCGATGACGATGTTGCCGAACCGACCGCTCTTGAGTGTGCTGACCTCGGCGAGGATCACGACGTGCTCAAGCACCGAGCGCACGGTCGCGACCTGACGGCGCGCGAAGGCCAGCCCGCTGCCGTCGGCGATGTTGACGAGCAGGATGCCGGCGGGTGCGAGCAGCCCCGCGAGGATGCGGTAGTACTCCACGCTCGTGATGTGGGCGGGGGTCTGGGCGCCCGCGAACACGTCGGAGACGACGAGGTCGACGTTGCCGACGAGCCCCGCGGGCAGGCGCGCGGCGACGTCGCGCGCGTCGCCGATGCGCACCCGGAGCTGTCCCGTGCGGGGGAGGGGCAGGTGCGCGCGGACGAGGTCGACGAGCGCCTGCTCCAGCTCGATCACCTGCTGCCGCGACCCCGGCCGGGTGTGCTCGACGTACCGCGGCAGGGTCAGGGCGCCCGCACCGAGGTGCACGGCCGTGAGGGGTTCGCCCGGCATCCCGATCCGGTCGATCACCGCACCCATCCGGGCGACGTACTCGAAGTGGAGGTGCGACGGATCGTCGAGGTCCACGTGCGACTGGGGGGTGGTGTCGACGATCAGTTCCCAGCCGCCCGCGAAACGACCCGGCACGATGCGCGCCTGCCGGCCGTCGGACAGTCTCGCGACAGGCGGGTCGATCGGGTCGCGGGAGCGGGCCATTCGTCTACGGTAGCCCGCAAGAAGAAACACGATCGAGATGCAGATGTAACCGCTTGCCCGCAGTGCGGCAGGTAGCGTCAGCGGCATCCCCTCGGCAACGCCGCCCTCCAGGCGCATCGCCGACGAGCCTCATCGGAAGGTGCACAGCAATGCTCCCCATGTCCAGGAAGCGGGTGGTCGCGGGCGCCGCGGCCCTCGTCATCGGTGCGCTCGCGCTCAGCGCGTGCGCCAGTCAGCGCGGCGGCGAGACCGAAGGCGAAGGCTCGGCCGACGTCGACGGCACGTTCGTCTTCGGCGCCTCGGCCGACCCGGCCAGCCTCGACCCCGCCTTCGCCCAGGACGGCGAGACGTTCCGCGTCTCGCGTCAGATCTTCGAGGGTCTCGTCGGCACCAAGCCCGGCACTGCCGACCCGGCGCCGCTCCTCGCCGAGTCGTGGGAGGTCTCGGACGACTCGCTGAGCTACACGTTCGCCCTCAAGAAGGACGTCACGTTCCACGACGGCACCCCGTTCAACGCGGAGGCCGTCTGCGCCAACTTCGACCGTTGGTACAACTGGGAGGGCCTGGCCGCCAGCGAGGCGCTCGGCTACTACTACAACAAGCTCTTCAAGGGCTACGCGTCGACCCCCGACACCGCGGTCTACGACTCCTGCACGCCCGACGGCGACGACTCGGTCACCATCGCGCTGAAGAAGCCCTTCGCCGGTTTCGTCGCGGCGCTGTCGCTCCCCGCCTTCGCGATGCAGTCGCCGACCGCCCTCGAGGAGTACAAGGCCGACGAGGTCGGCGGCACCGCCGAGGCCCCGACCCTCAGCGAGTACGCAATGGGTCACCCCGTCGGCACCGGTCCCTACAAGTTCGACGAGTGGTCGCCGGGCGAGCAGCTGACGCTGAGCTCGTACGAGGACTACTGGGGCGACGCCGGCCAGATCGACGAGATCATCTTCCGCGTGATCGACGACCCGACCGCCCGCCGTCAGGCGCTCGAGTCGGGCTCCATCGACGGGTACGACCTCGTCGGCCCCGCCGACACGGCCGCTCTCGAGGAGGACGGCTACAAGATGGTGTCGCGTCCGCCCTTCACGATCCTCTACCTCGCCTTCAACCAGGCGGTCCCGGAGCTTCAGGACCCGAAGGTCCGTGAGGCTCTCTCGTACGCCGTCGACAAGGACGCGCTCATCTCGCAGGTCCTCCCCGAGGGCACCGAGAAGGCGACGCAGTTCATGCCGCCGACCGTCAACGGCTGGAACGCCGACGTCACGACGTACGACTACGACCCCGAGAAGGCGAAGCAGCTGCTCGCCGAGGCCGGCTACGACGAGGCCAACCCGCTGTCGCTGACCTTCAACTACCCGGTCAACGTCTCGCGTCCGTACATGCCGGACCCCGAGCAGATCTTCACGGTGCTGTCGAAGCAGCTGAACGAGGTCGGCGTCGAGACCACGCCGCAGTCGAACGAGTGGGGCGAGTACCTCGACCTCATCACCGGCGGCACGGACCACGGCATCCACCTGCTCGGTTGGACCGGCGACTACAACGACACCGACAACTTCCTCGGCGTCTTCTTCGGTCAGAAGTCGGCGGAGTGGGGCTTCGACAACCCCGAGCTGTTCTCCGCGCTGACCGACGCCCGCGGCATCGCGGACCTCGACGAGCAGACGCAGGTGTACTCCGACATCAACGAGCAGGTCGCCGAGTTCATCCCCGGTGTCCCGCTCGCTCACCCGGCTCCCACCCTGGCCTTCGACCCCCGCGTCGAGAGCTACCCGGCGAGCCCCGTGAACGATGAGGTGTTCAGCGAGATCGTCCTCACGAAGTAAGCCGATCGAGGCGGCCCCGGCCGCCTGACCGGTGCGGGGCGGGACACCCTCCCGCCCCGCACCGACCTCCACGAAAGCGACACCCGTGCTGCGAACCATCGGCAAAAGGCTCCTGCTGCTGATCCCCACCCTCCTCGGCCTGAGCATCCTGCTCTTCTGGTGGGTGAGAACCCTCCCCGGTGGGCCCGCCCAGGCCCTGCTCGGCGAGAAGTCCACCCCCGAAGCGGTCGCCCGCATCAACGAGCTATACGGCTTCGACCGCCCGCTCCTCGAGCAGTACTTCACGTGGATCGGCAGGCTCCTCTCGGGCGACTTCGGCAGTTCGCTGCAGACGAGCCGTCCCGTGCTCGACGAGTTCCTGCGCCGCTTCCCCGCGACGATCGAGCTCTCGCTCGCCGCGCTCATCATCGCCGTCGGCGTCGGCGTGCCCCTCGGGTACTGGGCCGCCCGCCGCCACGGCAAGGCGGCCGACAGCGCCGCCGTCGTCTTCAGCCTGCTCGGCATCGTCGTGCCGGTGTTCTTCCTGGCCTTCATCCTCAAGTACGTCTTCGCGGTCCAGCTGGGATGGCTGCCCTCGGACGGCCGCCAGAGCCCCCGGATCGACGCGACGCACTACACGAACTTCTACGTCCTCGACGGCCTCATCACGGGGGAGTTCGACGCGGCATGGGATGCCGTCCTCCACCTGATCCTGCCGGCGGTGGCGCTCGGCACGATCCCCCTCGCGATCATCGTGCGCATCACCCGGGCATCCGTCCTCGAGGTCCAGAACGCGGACTACGTGCGCACCGGGAAGGCCAAGGGCGTGCCCGGAGCGCTGCTGCGCAACCGCTTCATCCTCCGCAACGCGATGCTGCCGGTCATCACGACGATCGGCCTGCAGGCGGGTCTGCTGCTGTCGGGAGCGATCCTCACCGAGACGGTGTTCGCCTTCCCCGGCATCGGATCGTTCCTCGCCGGCGCCATCTTCAACCGCGACTTCCCGGTCCTGCAGGGCTTCATCATCTTCATCGCCGTCGTCTACGCGCTGATCAACCTGCTCGTCGACGTCTCGTACAGCCTGATCGACCCGAGAGTGAGGGTCTCATGAGCACCGTCCTTCCCCCCGCCGCCGGCGGGAGCCCCGCCGAGGACGCCACGGCCGTCGACCTGAAGGCCGGCAGCGGCGGAGCGCCGCGCGGCGGCTTCTGGCACGACGTCTTCCGCCGCCTGCGGCGCAGCCCCGTCGCGTGGACCGGCCTCGTCATCGTGCTGCTGTTCGTGCTCGTCGCGATCCTCGCGCCGCTGCTCGCCCCCTACCCCGAGACCGACCTCCCGGGTGCGCGCGAGATCACCCCGACCTACATCCCCGGTCCCGGCGAGATCGCGGCGTTCCCGCTCGGCCTCGACCGGTTCGGCGGCGACGTGCTGTCCAAGCTCATCTGGGGAGCGCAGTCGTCGCTGCTCATCGGTGTCATCTCGACCGCCTACGGACTCGTCGGCGGGATGCTGCTGGGCCTCATCGCCGGCACCTTCGGCGGCTGGGTCGACAACGTCATCATGCGACTCGTCGACATCCTGCTCTCGGTGCCGAGCCTCCTGCTCGCCGTCTCGATCGCAGCGATCCTCGGCCAGAACCAGAACTCCGTCATGATCGCCATCGGTGTCGCGCAGGTGCCCATCTTCGCGCGCCTGCTGCGCGCGTCGATGCTGCAGCAGCGGTCGGCCGATTACGTCCTCTCGGCGCAGACCCTCGGCCTCGGCCGCGGGCGCATCACGATGACCCACGTCCTGCCGAACGCGGTCGGACCGGTCATCGTGCAGGGCACCCTGTCGCTCGCGACCGCCGTCATCGACGCCGCGGCGCTGTCGTTCCTCGGCCTCGGCGGCGGACGCCCAGAGACCGCGGAGTGGGGCCGCATGCTCACCTACGCGCAGGCGGAACTCGCCATCGCGCCGTGGTTGGCGTTCCTCCCCGGCATCTGCATCGCGATCACCGCCCTCGGCTTCACCCTGTTCGGCGAGGCGCTGCGCGAAGCCATGGACCCCCGGACGCGCGGGCGCTGATCGTGAGCCGGCGGGCGCTGCTCGTCGTCGTCGGGCTGGGCAACGCGCTCGTGCCGTAGTCGCGCCGGGGTACCGCTGCGCGATCCCGGCGGGTCGGACAACAGGGCCCCTTCCCCGACTGTCCGGCCCACCGGGATCGCTTCGCTGCCCGTGCGTGCTGGGGCTGTTCGCCTGTCGCGTTGTGCGGCGTGGGGCGGCGTGTTGTGACAGGGGAGGGATGCGGGGGCGAGGCATCCGCTGTTCGCCCGTCGCGTTGTGCGGCGTGGGGCGGCGTGTTGTGACAGGGGAGGGATGCGGGGGCGCGGCATCCGCTGTTCGCCTGTCGCGTTGTGCCGCGTCGGGCGGCAATTTGTGACAGGGGAGGGATGCCGGAGGCGAGGGTCAGACGGCGATGTCGAGTTCGTTGCCGGGGATCGAGGCCAGGAGGTTCCGCGTGTACGGGTCGCGCGGGTTCGTGAAGATCTCCTCGCTCGAGGCCGCCTCGACGAGCGCGCCGTCCTTCATGACGCAGACGTAGTCGCTGATCAGCCGCACGACGGCGAGGTCGTGCGAGATGAACAGGTAGCTGAGGCCGTACTCGTTCTGCAGGTCGCGCAGCAGCGACAGGATCTGGTCCTGCACGAGCACGTCGAGCGCCGACACCGGCTCGTCGCAGACGATCAGTTCGGGCGACAGGGCGAGGGCCCGCGCGATCGCGACGCGCTGACGCTGACCGCCGGACAGCTCGGACGGGTAGCGCCGCAGCATCGACTCGGGCAGGGCGACGTCGTCGAGCAGCTTGCGCACCCGCGCGGCACGGTCCTTCGCGGAGCCGCGGTTGTAGAAGTCGAGCGGTTCCTGCACGATCCGCTCGATCGTGAACATGGGGTTCAGCGACGAATACGGGTCCTGGAAGATCGGCTGCACCTTCTGCCGGAACTCGCGCAGCTGCCGTCCTTTGAGGGATGCCACGTCCGCACCGTCGTAGCGGATGACACCCTCCGTCGGGTCGACGACCTTCAGCAGCATCCGTGCCGTCGTCGTCTTGCCCGAGCCGGATTCGCCGACGATCGCGACCGTCTCGCCGCGGGGGATCGAGAACGAGACGCCGCGGACGGCGGCGAAGTCCTCCTTCTGCCCGCGGACCTTGTAGAGCTTGGTGAGCCCCTCGACCTCGACGATGTTGTCGACCGGCTTCGGCGCGGCATCCGGTGTCGGAGCCGTGAACGCCTCGGGACGCAACCGTGCGACGGCGACCGAGGGCGCCGCCTGCACGAGGGACTGGGTGTAGGGATGCTGCGGGTCCTCGAGGATCTGCCGCGCGGGGCCCTGCTCGACGATGCGGCCCCGGTGCATGACGACGACCCGGGCGGCGCGCTCGGCCGCGAGACCCAGGTCGTGCGTGATCAGGAGGACGGACGTGCCGAGCTCGCTCGTCATGCGGCCGAGCTGGTCGAGGATCGTCTTCTGCACCGTCACGTCGAGCGCGCTCGTGGGCTCGTCGGCGATGAGCAGGCGCGGGTTGCAGGCGAGGCCGATCGCGATGAGTGCGCGCTGGCGCATGCCGCCCGAGAACTCGTGCGGGTACTGCTTCGCGCGCTCCTCGGCGTTCGGCAGACCGGCCGCCGCGAGGGTCTCGACGACCTTGCGGTCGACGTCCTTCTTCGTCGCGAGCCCGTGCGCAAGCAGGGTCTCGGCGACCTGCGTGCCGATCTTCGAGGTCGGGTTGAGGTTCGACATCGGGTCCTGGGGCACGAGTCCGATCTGCGCCCCGCGGATGCCGCGCATCGTCGCCTCGGGGGCCCCGACGAGCTCCTGGCCGTCGAGGCGGATGCTGCCGTCGGCGATGCGTCCGTTGCCGGCCAGCAGGCCGATCACGGCCATCGCGGTCGTCGATTTGCCCGACCCCGACTCGCCCACGATCGCGACCGTCTCACCCGCGGCGAGGTCGAGGTCGACGCCCTCCACGGCGCGCACCGATCCGTCGACGGTCTGAAACTCGACGGCGAGGTCGCGCACCTGCAGGAGGGGCGTGCCGGCGGCGGGGGTGGTGGCGAAGGGCATGGGTCCATCCTGCCCTCCGCCCGCCGCGGGCGCACGGGCGGATCGCCGGCTTTACCGAGCCGTAACGGGATCAGCCGTCGCGGCGGGCGCCCTCGGACGGTCGCACCGTGAAGACGTGCGGCTCGGTGTGCCCCGCCGCGGCGAAGGCTGCCAGAACCGCGTCGCGCACGGCCGGGACGGTGGCGCGGTCGATGAGCGCGATCGCCGACCCGCCGAATCCGCCGCCCGTCATCCGCGCCCCGACCGCGCCGTTCTCGCGGGCGGTCTCGACGGCGAGGTCGAGCTCGGGCACCGAGATCTCGAAATCGTCGCGCATCGAGGCGTGCGAGGCGTAGAGCAGGTCGCCGATGGCGCGGGGGCCCTGTTCGCGCAGCGTACGCACGGTGTCGAGCACGCGCTGGTTCTCGGTGACGACGTGACGCACCCGCCGGTAGGTCACCTCGTCGACGAGCTGCTCGACCTGCGGCAGCTGGTCGACGCGCACGTCGCGCAGGGCCGGGACGCCCATCGCCTCCGCACCGCGCTCGCACGCGGCGCGGCGCTCGCCGTAGCCGCCGGTCGAGTGCGCGTGCGCGACGCGAGTGTCGATCACCATCAGCTCGAGGCCCGCGGCGTCGAAGCCGAGGGCGACCACCTGCGCGTCGAGACTGCGGCAGTCGAGGAAGGTGCCGGCATCCGTCTCACCGAGCATCGACGCCATCTGGTCCATGATCCCGGTCGGAGCGCCGACGGCCTCGTTCTCGGCGCGGCGTCCCGCCTGCGCGAGTGCGACGCGGTCGAGGCCGAGCCCCCACACGTCGTTGAGCGCCGAGCCGGTCGCACCCTCGATGGCCGCCGACGACGAGAGCCCGGCGCCGACGGGGACGTCCGAGGCGAACGCGAGGTCGACACCGGTGACGGATGCGGCATCCGTCCCGGTCGCCTGCAGCAGCGCCCATGCGACGCCCAGCGGGTACCTGGCCCACTCGACGACCTCGTCGCGGCGCTCGGGGAAGAGCGCGTCGAGGTCCGCGAGGGCCACCTCGACGGGCTCGGTGTCGAAGGTGGAGACGACGCGGATGCGGCCGTCCGAGCGACGGCCGAGCGCGACGTGCGTGCGGTGCGGCGTCGCGAACGGGAAGACGAAGCCGTCGTTGTAGTCGGTGTGCTCGCCGATCAGGTTGACGCGACCGGGCGCGGACCAGAGGCCGACCGGCTCGTTGCCGGTGAGGGTGGAGAAGAGGCCGTGGGCCTCGCCGGCAGCGGTCACAGGGTGACTCCTTCGATGGCGGTGCGGAGGCGCGCGGCGGCGTCCTCCGGGGGGACGTCGCCGATCCAGGCGCCCATGGCGGCCTCGGATCCGGCGAGGAACTTGAGCTTGTCGGCGGCGCGACGGGGACTCGTGAGCTGCAGGCTCAAGCGCACGGTGTCGCGGCCGACGTGGACCGGCGCCTGATGCCAGGCGGCGATGTAGGGAGTCTCGGACTCGTAGAGGGCGTCGACGCCGCGCAGCAGTCGCAGGTAGAGCGGGGCGAGCTCGTCCTTCTCGGGCTCCGAGAGCGTCGCGAAGTCGGCGACGTGACGGTGCGGGAGCAGGTGGATCTCCAGTGGCCAGCGGGCGGCGAACGGCACGAAGGTGGTCCAGTGCTCGCCGCGCAGCAGGACGCGGGGGCCGGCCTGCTCGAACTCGAGGATGCGCTGGAACAGGTCGGGGGCGGTGCGGTCGATCGAGTCGAGCAGACGGGTCGTGCGCGGAGTGACGTACGGGTAGGCGTAGATCTGGCCGTGCGGATGCTGCAGCGTGACGCCGATCGCTTCGCCGCGATTCTCGAAGGGGAACACCTGCTCGATGCCGGGGAGGGCGGACAGGGCGGCGGTGCGGTCGGCCCACGCCTCGATGACGGTGCGGGCACGGGTGACGGACTGCGTGCCGAACGAGCCGGTGCGCTCGGGCGAGAAGCAGACCACCTCGGTGCGGCCGACGCTCGTGCGGGTGCGGCCGAGCCCGAGGTGGGCGAGGTCGTCGAGTCCGCGGGGTGGGTCGATCGCGGCGGGGACGTCGTCGGTCGCCTCGGCCAGGGCGGGTCCGAAGGAGGGTGACTTGTTCTCGAAGACGGCGACGTCGTAGACCGACGGGATCTCGGACGGGTTCGTCGGGGTCTGCGGCGTGAGCGGGTCGAGCTCGGCGGGCGGCAGGAACGCGCGGTTCTGCCGGTTCGCGGCGACGGAGACCCAGTCGCCGGTGAGGACGTCCTGCCGCATCGTGGCGGTCTCGGGGCGGGCGCCGAGGTCGCGGGTGTCGACGGCGCGCTCCGGGCCGAGGGTCGTGCCGGGGTCGTCGAAGTAGATCAGCTCGCGGCCGTCGGCGAGGCGGGTGCTGCGCTTGACGACGCCGGCGCCGAGCGCGGTCGTCTCGGCGGGCGCGTGCGTGCCGTTCTCCGGTGTGTTCACGTCAACACGGTAGCCGAAGGGCTGTGTTATCGTCAACATCACGCGAGTCCCCGCAGTTCGTGCCGGGGCCGCGCCGGGGAGGATGCCGTGCAGCGACGCGTCTCGATGGCCGACGTGGCCGCGGCGGCGGGTGTGTCCGGCCAGACCGTCTCGCGCGTCGTCAACGGCAGCCCGCGCGTCGACCCCGAGACCCGCGCGCGCATCGAGGCGGCGATGGCCGACCTCGGCTACCGCCCGCACCGCGCCGCCCGGGCCCTGCGCACGGGCCGCTCCGGCACGATCGGTGTCATCGTCGCGACCCTCGCGACCGTCGGCAACTCGCGGATGCTCGAGGCCGTGGCATCCGCTGCGGCCCGGCGCGACCTGGCGGTCACCCTCATCTCCCTCGCCGAGCGGACGGGCATCGGTGACGCCTTCGACCGCCTGCACGATCTCGGCGTCGACGGCGCGATCGTTCTCAACGAGGCGACGGCCATCGCGGAGGGCGTCGCGCCGCCCGCGGGTCTCGCGCTCGTCGCAGTCGACTCACCCGGCGGGGCGTTCGCCACGGTCCAGTCCGACCACGCCGGCGGCGCCGAGGCGGCCACACGCAGACTGACGGATGCCGGGCGTCGCGCGATCGCTCACGTCGCCGGGCCCGCCGGGTCGTTCGCGGCGGCCGAGCGCGAGCGCGGGTGGCGGGCGGCGCACGACGGGCCGCCGCCCCTTGAACCGCTGCGCGGGGATTGGGGTGCGGCATCCGGTCACGCAGCGGGAGTCGTCCTCGCCGCCGACCCTGACGTCGACGCGGTGTTCGCCGCGAACGACCAGATGGCGCTCGGCGTGCTGCGCGCGCTCGCCGAGGCGGGACGTGAGGACGTCGCCGTCATCGGGTTCGACGATGTGGCGGATGCCGCGGACTACCGCCCGCCGCTCACCACCGTGAGGCAGGACTTCGACGCCCTCGGCGAGGCCGCCGTCGCCGCCCTCGCGGCGACGCTCGACGGCGAGCCCGCGACACGCACGGTCGTCCCGACGACGCTCATCGCCCGCGCGTCGGGCTGACGCGCCGCCCGCGCGCTCGCGGTTGTTCGCGCGAAAGCGCCCCCTGCTGCCGAGAGCGCCCGTCCGAGCGCGGCAGCAAGTGGCGCTGTCGGCACGGACGCGCGCTCTCGCGCGTGACCGGGGGCTCTCAGCCGGCGGTGCGGCGGGCGTCCCAGCCGGTGCGGACCATCTCGTCGACGGTGTACCGCATCTTCCAGTCGAGGTCGCGGGCGGCGAGCTCGCCGGTGGCGACGATGCGGTCCGGATCGCCGGCGCGGCGCGGGGCGATCTCGGGGGTGAACGGGATGCCGGTGACCCGGGCGACGGCATCCATGATCTCGCGCACCGACAGACCGTTCTGCGAACCGAGGTTGTAGGCGGGCTCGACCGGTCCGCCCGCGCGCAGACGCTGCGCCGCGACGACGTGCGCGGCGGCGATGTCGGCGACGTGCACGTAGTCGCGCACGTTCGTGCCGTCGGGGGTGTCGTAGTCGTCGCCGTTGATTCGCGGCGTCTCACCCTTCAGCAGCATCTCGAAGACGATCGGGAACAGGTTGTGGGGGCTCGTGTCGTAGACCGACGGGTCGCCCGAGCCGACGACGTTGAAGTACCGCAGCGAGGTGTGACGCAGGGGTGCATCGGATGCCGCCGTCGCGACGCCCTGCGCCGCGATCAGCCACTCGCCGATGAGCTTCGATTCGCCGTACGGCGAGGCGGGACGCTTGGGCAGGTCCTCGGTCACGAGGGGCACGTCGGGGGTGCCGTACACGGCGGCGCTGGAGGAGAACACGATGTTCGTGACCCCGGCATCCGCCATCGCCGCGAGCACCACGCGGGTGCCCTCGACGTTCTGCTCGTAGGTGTGGAGGGGGCGCTGCACCGAGACACCGGCGTACTTGAACCCGGCGACGTGGATGACGCCCTCGACGCCGTGCGTGCGCAGGGTGTCGGCGACGAGCTGCTGGTCGAGGATCGTGCCCTGCACGAAGGGGACTCCCTCGGGCACGAACGCGGCGTGTCCGCTGGAGAGGTCGTCGAGGACGATCGGGTCGAGACCCGCCTCGGCGAGAGCGCGGACGATGTGCGCGCCGATGTACCCGGCGCCTCCGGTGACGAGCCAACTCATGGTCCCGAGCCTACTGGCGCGGAACCGGGCCGCCGGGCCTCAGGGACCCGGCGCCCGCGGCCTCAGGAACCCAGCGCCCGCGGCCTCAAGAACCCAGCGCCCGCGGCCTCAAGAACCCAGCGCGGCGGCGACGACCTTGCGCGCCTCCTCCTGCACCTGCGCGAGGTGCTCGGGACCCTTGAGGCTCTCGGCGTACAGCTTGTAGACGTCCTCGGTGCCCGACGGGCGCGCCGCGAACCAGGCGTGCTCGGTCTGGACCTTGAGCCCGCCGATCGCCGCACCGTTGCCGGGCGCGTGCGAGAGCTTCGCCGTGACGGGGTCGCCGGCCAGCTCGCTCGCCGACACGGCGTCGCCCGAGAGCTTCGACAGGGCCGCCTTCTGCTCGGGCGAGGCGGGCGCGTCGACGCGCTGATACGCGGATGCCCCGAACTCGGCCTCGAGCTCGGCGTACCGTTGCGAGGGGGTCTTGCCGGTGACGGCGAGGATCTCGGCGGCGAGCAGACAGAGGAGGATGCCGTCCTTGTCCGTCGTCCAGACGGTGCCGTCCTTGCGCAGGAACGACGCACCGGCGGATTCCTCGCCGCCGAAGGCGACGGAGCCGTCGAGCAGGCCCGGGACGAACCACTTGAACCCGACGGGGACCTCGAGGAGGGTGCGGCCGAGCGAGGCGGCGACGCGGTCGATGATCATCGACGACACGAGGGTCTTGCCGATGGCGGCATCCTGCGGCCAGCCTTCGCGGTGGCGGTAGAGGTAGTCGATCGCGACGGCGAGGAAGTGGTTCGGGTTCATGAGCCCGGCGTCGGGCGTCACGATGCCGTGACGGTCGGCGTCGGCGTCGTTGCCGGTGAGGATGTCGAACTCGTCGCGCCGGGCGACGAGGGCGGCCATCGCCGAGGGGGAGGAGGGATCCATGCGGATCTTCTCGTCCCAGTCGAGCGTCATGAACCGCCACGTCGGGTCGACCTCGGGGTTCACAACCGTGAGGTCGAGGCCGTAGCGCTCGCCGATGAGAGCCCAGTACTCGACCGACGCACCGCCGAGCGGGTCGGCGCCGATCCGCACGCCCGACCGGGCGATGGCCTCGACGTCGATGATGGATGCCAGGTCGGCGACGTACCCCTCGCGGAAGTCGTACTGGCCGAGGGTCGCGTCGTCGATGTCCGCGTGGCGGATGCGTCGGACGCCCTCGAGGCCGGCTTCGATGAGCGCGTTCGCGCGGTCGGCGATCCAGCCGGTCGCGTCGGTGTCGGCGGGTCCGCCGTGGGGCGGGTTGTACTTGAAGCCGCCGTCGCGCGGCGGGTTGTGCGAAGGGGTGACGACGATGCCGTCGGCGCGACCGGCATCCGATTCGTCCCGACCCTTGTTGTAGGTGAGGATCGCGTGGCTGAGGGCGGGTGTCGGCACCCACGAGTCGCGGCTGTCGACGCGGACGTCGACGCCGTTCGCGACGAGGACCTCGATGGCGGTGTGCTCGGCGGGCAGCGAGAGTCCGTGCGTGTCGCGGCCGAGGAACAGCGGGCCGGTGATGCCCTGCGCCGCGCGGTAGTCGACGATCGCCTGGGTCGTGGCGAGGATGTGGTCCTCGTTGAAGCTGCGCGACAGCGACGAGCCGCGGTGGCCACTCGTCCCGAACGCGACCCGCTGCGCGGCGACCGACGGGTCGGGCTTCAGGTCGTAGTAGGCGCCGATGAGGGCGTCCACGTCGACGAGGTCAGAGGCTTCGGCTGGCTGTCCTGCGCGGCTCATTCGCCCAGTCTGCCAGGGAACTCGGACGGGAGCGCCTGCGTGTCGCGGATCCGCAGCGAGCTCACGCCGGGAGGCGGCCCGCCTCGGTGACCATCGCCGCCGCCCGTTCCGACAGGGCGTCGAGCACGGTCCGCAGGGCCGGCGAGTCCGACATGGTCCGGCGGTGGATCGCCGACACCTCGCGGATGGACTCGGGCGACGCCGTCGGGATCGCGACGAGGTCGGGGCCGAGGGGCGGGCGGCCCAGTCGCGGAACCAGCGCGACGGCGATGCCCGCGCGGGCGATCTCGAGGTGGTTCTCGAACTCCATCGACTCGTGCACGATCCGCGGCGCGCCGCCGACGCCGTCGAACAGCCGCCGCAGCCATTGCCGGCAGATCGTCGACTCGAACGTCGCGACCCACGGCTCGCCGCCGAGGTCCTCGGGGCGCAGTTCGGTGCGGCCGGCGAGCGGGTGGTCGCGGCGCAGGATGATGTCGGCGACGTCGGTGAACAGCGGGGTCTCGACGAGGTGGTCGGGGATCGCGAGCGCGACGTTGCCCCAGCGGTGCACGAGTCCCAGGTCCCGTTGACCCGACGCGACGAGGGCGACCGTCTCCCACGGTTCGCTCTCGCGCAGCGGCAGTCGCAGATCCGGATGCCGCCGGCCGAGGTCCGCGAGCAGGGGCACCATGACGCCGCGCACGACCGTCGAGAACGCCCCGATGCGGATCTCGCCGGCGACCCGGTCGGGCTCGCCGCCTCCGTGGAGATCCGCGCGGACCCGCTCGAGGTCGGCGAGGATCGGCGTGGCCGACACGACGAGGCGCGTCGCGGACTCGGTCAGCACCACTCCTCGCCCGACTCGCTCGAGCAGGGCCACGCCGGTATCGCGCTCGAGTCGCTTGATCTGCTGCGAGACCGCCGACGGTGTGAATCCCAGGGCCGTGGCGGCGGCGGCGACGCTCCCCTCCGTGGCCACGGCGCGCAGGGACACGACGGCCTCGAGATCGATCATGAAGCGATGCTACCGATTCGCGTCGCGGAATGATCGCTTGTCCTTCACGGATGCCGCGGGTGGACTGGTCCCGTGACCCGCCGTGACATGCTCCTCGCCGCCCTCGTCGCCTCGCTGTGGGGCCTGAACTTCGTCGTCATCGACTGGGGGATGAGCGGCATCCCGCCCCTGGTGTTCGCGGCGATCCGGTTCGCCGTCGTCGCACTCGCCGTCCTCGTGGTGCCGCGGCCGCAGACCGGGTGGCGCGTGATCGTCGGAGTCGGCCTGTTCATGAGCCTCGGCCAGTTCGCGCTCCTCTACACGTCGCTCGCGCTGGGGCTGAGCCCGGGCCTCGCCGCGCTCCTCCTGCAGGCGCAGGCGGTCTTCACGATCGTGATCGCTGCGATCGCCCTGCGCGAGCGCCCCTCAGCGACGCAGGTCATCGGTGTCGGCCTCGGCGTCGTCGGCCTCGTGATCGTGGCGCTCTTCCGCGGCGGCGACGCACCGGTCCTCGCCGTCTGCCTCGCGCTCGCGGCCGCGCTGTCGTGGGCCGTCGGCAACGTGATCTCGCGCCGCGCGGGCGTCGTCACCGGGATCGGCCGCGGCGGCACGCTGTCGCTGACGGTCTGGTCGTCGCTGGTCGTGCCGATCCCCGCCCTGGCCCTGTCGTTCGTCATCGACGGTCCCGCGGCGATCGTCGCGGGGCTCGCCGCCATCGGACCCCAGGCCGTCGTCTCGACCCTCTACACCGCGGGCCTGTGCACCCTGTTCGCGTACGCCGTCTTCAACGGACTGCTCGGCCGCAACCCGTCCGCAGCCGTCGTGCCGTGGATCCTGCTCGCGCCCGTCGTCGCGATGGCCTCGGCCGCGCTGCTGCGCGGTGAGGCTCCGAGCGTCGGAGAGGTGGTCGGCGGCGCGGTTCTCGTCGCGGGCGTGCTGGTCAGCGGCATCCGTCGTCGACAGCCGGTGCCGCGGACGGTAGGGCTCATGGGGGTGCCCACTAGGCTGTCCGCGTGACATCCGAGCCCCCGGCTTCCCCCACCCGTCGCACGTACAGCTTCCTCGGCCCCGCCGGCACCTTCACCGAAGCCGCCCTCGCGCAGGTCCCCGAAGCACGCGACCAGACCTGGCGCCCCGTCCGCAACGTCGGCGAGGCGCTCGCCGACGTCATCGAGGGCCGGTCGGATGCCGCGATGATCGCGATCGAGAACTCCGTCGACGGCGGCGTCTCGACGACGCAGGACGCGCTGGCGACCGTGCCGGGACTCCGCATCGTGGGGGAGTACCTCGTGCCGGTCGAGTTCGTGCTGGTCGCCCGGCCCGGCGTGCGGCTCGAGGACGTCTCGGTCGTCGCAGCCCACCCCGTCGCCTACGCGCAGTGCCTCACGTGGCTGACGGCCGCGCTGCCCGAGCACTCGCACATCCCCGCCACGAGCAACGTCGCCGCCGCCGTGGGACTCGTCGACGGCGGGATCTCCGCGGATGCCGCGATCGCCCCGCCGGGCATCCTCAAGCTCTACGACCTCGACCTGCTGGCCGAGAAGATCGGCGACAACCCGCACGCCGTGACGCGGTTCGTGCTGGTGAGCCGCACGGCTCCGCCGCCCGCGCCGACGGGGGCCGACAAGACGTCGCTCATCGTCGAGCTGCCCGAGGACCACCCGGGTGCCCTCCTCGAGCTGCTCGAGCAGTTTGCAACCCGGGGCATCAACCTGTCACTGCTCGCCTCGCGCCCGATCGGCGACGAGCTCGGCCGGTACCGCTTCGTCATCGACGCCGACGGGCACATCGAGGACGAGCGCATGGCCGACGCGTTGCTGGGCCTGCGCCGCTTCTCGCCGCGCGTGCTCTACCTCGGCTCCTATCCGCGGGCCGACCGCGCGATCGTGCGCTACCCCGAGCGGTACTCCGATGAGGTTTTCGTCGAGGCGCGCGACTGGCTGCGCGGCCTCGTCTCGGGCGAGCCCGAGGCCTGACCCGCCCGCCTGCGCGGCACCAACCGCGGAGATGTGCCGCTGCGCGGCGGGTGGAACCGGTTACCACCGCGTCTCGGGGACGGATCTCCTCGGTTGTCGCCGCCCGCGCGCGGCGGCACGCGCCTCAGGCCGCGAGCAGCTCGAGCGTGCGGAGGCGCGAGGGCGCGGCATCCATCGGCTCGTCCTCGGTCGCGGCGGACACGGGCGACACCATGACCTCGTCGACGCCGTGGCGGGCGGCGAACTCCGCGAGCCGGCTGCGGACCTCGGGTCCGGTCCCGACGAACCAGCGCGACATCATCGCGTCGAACACGGGGGCGGCGAGCCCGTCCGAAGCCTCCGCCGCCGCGGCCTGCTCGACGGTCTCGAGCGCCGTGAGGGGCTTGCCGCCGCGCAGACGCGCCATCATGCGCGCCTGCGGCAGCGCGGCGGCGCGGGCCTGCGCGTCGGTGTGGGCGACGACGGCGTTGGCCGTGACGAAGGTGCGGGGCTCGGCGAGCGTCTCGGACGGCTGGAACTGCCCGCGGTAGAGGTCGAGCGCCCGCTCGAGGCCGTCGCCCGAGAAGTGGTTCGCGAACACGTACGGCAGGCCCATCCCCGCCGCGAGCTGCGCGGAGTAGTCGCTCGAGCCGAGCAGCCACACCTCGGGGGTGCTGGTCGACGCGGGCGTCGCCCGCACGTCGTACGTGCCGCCCGAGGTGAACCGCAGCGTCGCGCCCTCGGCCGAGACGAGGGAACGGATGTCGGTGACGTGGTTCGGGAACCGCTCGACGTCGCTCGTGGTACCCGACTGGCGCAGCAGCTGCGTGATGACGGGGTCCGAGCCGGGGGCGCGGCCGATGCCGAGGTCGATGCGACCGGGGGCGAGGGCTTCGAGGGCGGCGAACTGCTCTGCCACGACGAGCGGGGAGTGGTTCGGCAGCATGACGCCGCCGGAGCCGACACGGATGCGGCGGGTCCGCGCCGCCGCGGCGGCGATCAGCACCGGGGGAGTGGTCGAGGCGACGGCCGGCATGTTGTGGTGCTCCGCGAACCAGTAGCGCCGGTAGCCGAGCTCGTCGGCGCGCTGCGCGAGGGAGAGCGAGGCGGCGATCGCCTGGCTGCTGGTCTGCCCCGTGCGGACGGGGACGAGGTCGAGAACGGAGAGGGCCGGGGTCGCAATGCTCATATCCTGGGCTGCAACCGGCGCGGGTCGCCCGGCATTCCGTGCCGAGGCCGATCAGGCCGAGTCGCGCCAGACGACGGGGCAGGGGAGGACCGTGCCGCCGGCATCGGGATCCTCGCCGCGGAGTTGACGGAGGACCGACTCGGCGGCGGCGCGGCCGAGCTCATCGGCGGGCTGGTGCACGGTCGACAGGGGCGGATCGCAGCGCAGCGCCCACGAGCTGTCGTCGAAGCCGACGATGCCGACGTCCTCGGGGATGCGCCGACCCGCGGCCTGGAGGACGTCCATCGCCCCGGCGGCGACGGCGTCGCTCGAGGCGAAGACGCCGTCGATGTCGGGCGCGCGCTCGAGGAGCGCCCGCATCCCGGCCTGCCCGTCGGAGTACGAGTACAGCGGCACGGATTCGACGAGGCTCGGTTCGAACCGGGACCCGAGGGCGTCGACGAATCCCGCGAGGCGGTCCGATCCCGAGTCGCGGTCGAGAGCGGAGGCGATCATGCCGATCCGGCGGCGACCCGTCGCGGCGAGCCGGTTCGTGATCTCGCGCGCCGCGCCGCGGTTGTCGATGGCGACGAAGGCGGCGTCGCCGATGTCGCGCGGGTGTCCGACGAACGCGGCGGGCAGGCCGAGGTCGGCGACGGCGCGGGTGATGGGGTCGCCGACGCGGGCCGAGACGATGATGACGCCGTCGATGAGGCCTCCGCTCAGATAGCGGGCGAGGCGCTCGATGTCGCTGGTCGTGTCGGCGATCATGAACGTCAGCTGGTAGTCCGCCTCCGACAGGGCGGCGTTGGCCCCGAGGAGGATCGAGCCGATGTTCGGGTCCTCGACGAAGAGCGAGTGCGGCTCGTGGACGATGAGGCCGATCGCCTGCGAGCTCTGCATGACGAGGCTCCGGGCGGCGCGGTTCGGGACGAAGCCGACCTTGGCGATGGCGGCCTCGATGGCCTCGCGTGCCTCGTCCGAGACGTAAGGCTGCCCGTTGAGCACCCGGCTGACGGTGCCCCGCGAGACGCCGGCTTCCGTGGCAACGTCCTTGACGGTCGCGCGACGGCGGCGGCCCATGACATCCGTGCGATCGCTGCTCACGCGTTCATCGTATGTGCACGCACACACCGCGCACAGAGGTTCTGGATCAGTGTTTGACAGCCAGCGACGTCCGACCTACTCTGTACACGTTCACAGATCCTCAACGCGGAGGAACACCGCTCGGACCTGTGCACGTTCACAGGATCCAGAGGAGAACATGTCGGTCCCCGCCCGCCCCTTCGAGCACGACGGCATCGCGTTCGGGTGCGACTACAACCCCGAACAGTGGACGCCGGACGTCTGGGACGAGGACATCGCGCTCATGCGCGAGGCCGGCGTCGATCTCGTCGCGATCAACATTTTCGGCTGGGCGCACATCGAGCCGCGCGCGGGGGAGTACGACTTCGCCCGCCTCGACGACATCATCAGCCGGCTGCACGCCGCCGGCATCCGGGTGAACCTCGGCACCGGCACCGCGTCGACGCCCGCGTGGCTGACGACGGCGCACCCCGAGATCCTCCCGGTCGTCGACGACGGCACCCGCCGCTACCCCGGCGGTCGTCAGGCATGGTGCCCGAGCTCACCCGTCTACCGCGAGGCCGCCCTCGCCCTCGTCGACGCCGTCGCCGCCCGCTACGGCGCGCACCCGGCCGTCGCGCTCTGGCACGTCTCGAACGAGCTCGGATGCCACAACGCGCTCTGCCACTGCGACGAGAGCGCCGCCGCCTTCCGCACCTCGCAGACACCACGCATCCGGGCCGCGGGTCGGGCCTCCGGGCTCCGATCCGCGGCGCGGTCGCGTTCGGTCAGGACTCGCGCGAGGCCTGCTTGACCTTCTCGTAGGCGTCGAGCGCGTTCTGCCGGGTCGCCTTCAGGTCGACGATCGGCAGGGGCGGCTGCCCGTCGGCATCCCGGTACTCCGGAGCCCACCGCCCGATGTACTCGCGGTTCTTGTCGAACTTGTCGGCCTGCAGCTCCGGGTTGAAGACGCGGAAGTACGGTGCGGCGTCGGCGCCCGACCCGGCGACCCACTGCCAGTTGAACGGGTTGCTCGCCCCGTCGGCGTCGACGAGGCAGTCCCAGAACCACTCCTCGCCGCGGCGCCAGTCGATGAGAAGGTTCTTGATGATGAAGGATGCCGTGATCATCCGCACGCGGTTGTGCATGTAGCCGGTCTCCCAGAGCTCGCGCATCCCGGCATCCACCATCGCGTAGCCGGTGCGCCCCTTCTGCCAGGCCTCGAGTGCGGACGGCTTCACGCGCGGCCAGGGGAACGCGTCGAACTCCCGGCGGAGGTTCTTCGTTGCGAGTTCGGGGAAGTGGTACAGGGTGTGCCAGGCGAACTCGCGCCAGCCGATCTCGGACAGGAACTGCGAGGCGCCGGTGGCCTCGACCGCGGCGTGCCAGACGGTGTGCGGGCTCAGCTCGCCCCACCGCAGGCGCGGCGAGAGCATCGAGGTCGCCCCGGCGGCGGGCCGGTCGCGGGCGTCGCCGTAGTGGCCGAGGTCCTCGTCGAGGAACTCGCGCAGGCGGCGGCGGGCCGCCGGCTCGCCCGGCTCCCACGTGTCGCGCAGGCCCTGCGCCCAGTCCGGTGCGGTCGGCAGCAGCTGCCAGTCGCGGAGGTCGTCCGACGCGGGGTAGCGCGAGGGTCCGCTCACCTCCCGCGGTTCGGGCAGCGGCGCGCGCGGAGCGGGCTGCGCGAGGCACGCCCGCCAGAACGGGCTGTAGACCGAGAAGTGCTTCCCCGATCCCGTCTGGATGGTCCACGGCTCGAAGAGGACGGATGCCGCGAACGACGCGACCTCGACGCCGCCCTCCCGCAGGCCCGCCTTCAGCTGCGCGTCGATCTCGCGCTCGGGCCCGCCGTAGCGCCGGTTCCAGAACACGGCGCCCGCGCCGGTGTCGTCGGCCACGTCGCGGACGACCCGGGCGGCGGGTCCGCGGCGCAGGATCAGCCGCGAACCGCGCTCCGCGAGCCGTTCGGCGAGCGAGGCGAGCGAGTGGTGCAGCCACCACCGGGCCGCCCCGCCGAGCGGGCGGATGCCCTCGGACTCCTCGTCGAGGACGTAGAGACCGATGACGGGCTCGCCGCGGTCCACGGCCGCGCGCAGGGCGGGGTGGTCGGCGAGGCGCAGGTCGTCGCGGAACCAGACGATCGAAGGGGACGGCATCCCCTCATCCTCGTCACCCGACGAGGCCGGCGCCGCCCCTTGCAATCCGGCGCGGAATCCCTCAGACGGCCTCGACGGAGTGCCCGCGCGGGATCGCGAGGGTGAGTCCGCCGGCGATGACGCGGACGGCGATGCGGGTCGCCTCGCCGAACTCGTCGCCGTCGAGCTGCACGGGGTGCGCCTCCTCGGCGGCGAGGTCGATGCCCTTGCCGCGCGAGTAGCGCACGGAGTTGTCGGCGGTGCGGAGCGAGAGGATCTTGCGCCCGGTGCGGAACTTGCGCAGCACGCTGTTGTCCCACGCGAGGCGCCGCCAGACGAGCAGCCAGCCGAACGCGGAGCGCGGCTGCAGGATCGCGACGTCGAGTTCGCCGTCGGTGATGGATGCCTCGGGGATCAGCTCGAGCCCCGCCTGAAGCGACCCGCAGTTGGCGAAGAGCACACTCTGCACGTCGGCCCGGTGGATGCGGTGACCCGGCACCTGGTAGACGACCGGGAACGGCTTGGCCTGGGCGATCGACCGGGCGGCGCCGTCGACGTAGGCGACCCAGCCGACCTTCTTCTTCAGGTCGCTGTTCGTGTTGGCGATCATCGCGGCGTCGAGCCCCATCCCGCCCATGACGACGAACGCGTGCTCGGCGGTCTCGCCGTCGGGACGACGCAGCTGCGCGAGGCCCACGTCGATCGCGAGGGTGTCGCCGTCGAAGGTGGCGGCGATCATCGCCGCCGGGTCGTCGAGCGGGAGCCGGAGGTTGCGGGCCAGCAGGTTGCCGGTGCCGCTCGGCACGATCGTGAGGGGGACGGGGGAGCCCGTCATCGCCTCGCTCACGGCGCGGACGGTGCCGTCGCCGCCGGCGACGAGGACGGCATCCACCCCTTCTTTCAGGGCCTGGCGGGCGACGTCGTCGCCGAGGTCGTCGACGGTGGTCTCGTAGAAGAGGGGCTCGGACCAGCCGGCCGCCTTCGCGGCGGTCGCGACCTGCTCGCGCAGCGCGTCGCCGTCGACCTTGATGGGGTTGTAGACGAGGGCGGCCTTCGGGCTCGGCCGACCGTCCTCGTCGGGCATCGGCTCGGTCGATCCGCTGCGGTCGACCCGGCGGGCCTCGCCCGTCTCGCCGTCCTCCGTGTCGGGCGCGATGTCGTCGGGCTCGCGGATGACGCCGTCGGGTTCTGCGACAGCAGCCGGGTCGTGCGCGTCGTCGGAGCCGTGCGTCGTGCCGGGTTCGGTCGCCATGCGTACAGGATAGGGCCCGGCATCCGTCTCCCGGGGCCCCTTGCGCGGCTGCGCGATCCGCACCAGGGGAGGGGGCCGGGAGGCCCGCGACTAGACTCGACGGGTGATCGATCTCGCCCTCCTCCGTGACGACCCGGCCCTCGTGAAGCGCTCGCAGGAAGCCCGCGGCGAGTCGCCCGACACCGTCGACGCCGCCCTGGCCGCCGACCGTGAGAGGCGCGCGGCGATCACCGCCTTCGAGGAGCTCCGCGCCGAGCAGAACGCGCACGGCAAACGGGTCGCGAAGGCGCCGAAGGACGAGAAGGCGGCGCTCGTCGCCGAGGCGAAGGACCTCAGCGAGCGCGTCAAGGCCGCCCAGCAGGCGGTCACCGTGGCCGAGGAGGCCGCCTCGGCGGCCCTCGCGCGCATCGAGAACATCGTCATCGACGGCGTGCCCGCCGGTGGCGAGGACGACTTCATCACCCTGCGCACGCACGGCGAGCCCGCGACGTTCGACTTCGAACCGCGCGACCACCTCGCCCTGGGCGAGATGCTCGGCGCGATCGACACCGAGCGCGGGGCGAAGGTCTCGGGCGCGCGGTTCACCTTCCTCACCGGGATCGGTGCCCGACTCGAGCTCGCCCTCATGAACCTCGGGATGCAGCGGGCGCTCGAGGCCGGCTTCATCCCCATGATCCCGCCGACCCTCGTCCGCGCAGAGGTCATGCGCGGCACCGGCTTCCTCGGCCAGCACGCGGACGAGGTCTACCACCTCGACGACGACGACCTGTACCTCGTCGGTACGAGCGAGGTCCCGCTCGCCGGCTATCACATGGACGAGATCCTCGACCTCGAGGCGGGCGCGAAGCGCTACGCCGGCTGGTCGACGTGCTACCGCCGCGAGGCCGGCTCGTACGGCAAGGACACCCGCGGCATCATCCGCCTGCACCAGTTCAACAAGCTGGAGATGTTCGTCTACACGACGCCTGACGACGCCGAGGCCGAGCACCTGCGCCTCGTCGAGATGCAGGAGCGCATGCTGCAGGACCTCGGTCTCGCGTACCGCGTGATCGACGTGGCCGCCGGCGACCTGGGGTCGTCCGCCGCGCGCAAGTACGACGTCGAGGCCTGGGTCCCGACGCAGGGCGCGTACCGCGAGCTCACGTCGACGTCGAACTGCACCACCTACCAGGCCCGCCGCCTCGACATCCGGTACCGCCCCGAGGGCGGCCGCACGGCTCCCGTCGCGACGCTGAACGGCACGCTCGCGACGACCCGCTGGATCGTCGCCCTGCTCGAGACGCACCAGCGCGAAGACGGCTCGGTCGTCATCCCAGAGGTCCTGCGCCCCTACCTGGGCGGCCTCGAGGTGGCGGAGCCGATCGCGTGAGTCCCGAGGGAGCGCCCGCGACCGGCGAGGTCCGCGCCGTCTCGCCCGACGATGCCGCCGAGGTGGTCGACGAGATCGCGACGGATGCCGCCGAGCCCCCGCGCGAGCGACTGCTCATCGCGCTCGACGTCGACGGCACGATCCTGCTCGAGGACGAGAGCTACAGCCCCGGTGTCGTGGACGCGATCGCCGACGCGCAGCGTGCCGGGCACGAGGTCATGCTCGCGACGGGTCGCTCGTGGGAGGGGACGCGCCACATCCTCGAGGGGCTGGCGCTCACCCCCGAGTACGTCGTGTGCTCGAACGGCGCGGTGATCCTGCGGCGCACCGGCCCAGCCGGCACCCGCGAGTACGAGCGGTTCCACACCGAGCAGTTCGACGCGTCCGAGGTGCTGACACTGCTGCGCGACCACCTCCCCTCGGCGCGGTACATGGTCGAACTGCCCGACGGGCGTCGCCTCTACACCGACGACATGGACGAGTGGAACGTGTCGCGCGCCGACCGCGTCCCGTTCGAGGACCTCTCCGCGCAGCCGGTGTCGCGCGTCGTCGTGGTGTCGGAGGAGGGCACCGATCAGGATTTCGTCGACCTCGTGTCGCGGATCGGCCTGAACGAGGTCTCGTACGCGGTGGGCTGGTCGGCGTGGCTCGACATCGCGCCGCAGGGCGTCGACAAGGCGACCGGTCTCGAGAAGGTGCGCGAGTGGCTGGGCATCGACCCCGCCCACGTCGTCGTCATCGGCGACGGACGCAACGACATCGGGATGTTCCGATGGGCGCGCGCGAACGGCGGACGGGCGATCGCCATGGGCCAGGGGCCCGATGAGGTGACCTCCGAGGCGTCGGAGCTCACGGCATCCGTCACCGAGGGGGGCGTCACGGCGGTGCTGAAGGCCCTCTGACCGGCCTCGTTCAGGCCGCCCACAGGCGCTGCCGCGAGAATGGACGGGTTCTGGGGTCGGCTAGACTCGGCCTGTTCGACCGGGGCTGTCTGCGCGGTCGGGAGGGTTGTCCGAGCGGCCGAAGGATCCGGTCTTGAAAACCGGTGGGCAGCAATGTCCCGTGGGTTCGAATCCCACACCCTCCGCACTGTCCGAAAGGTGATCCGTGAGCGCAAGGCACGACGCGAAGGCGACGAAGTTCCGCCGTCAACCCGTCGCCCGTCACGGAGCGCTGACGTCGCCGCATCCGCTGCGCCAGGTCTTCACGATCCTCGCGGCCGTCCTCGCCGTCGCGCTGGTCAGCACGGTCGCCATCGGCGGGTTCTACGTGTGGGATGCCGCGCGCAGCCTCGACGAGAACGGTGTGGCGATCGGCGACGACGCCGCCCTGCCGCCGCACATCGGCGAGATCGAGGGCGGCGTCAACATGCTCGTCGTCGGCACCGACTCGTGCGAGGGTCAGGACCTCACGCTCTTCCCGCGCTGCGCGGACGACGACGGCGGCGAGCGCAACGACGTGACGATGCTCGTGCACATCAGCGATGCGCCCCGTCGGGTGACCGTCGTGTCGTTCCCGCGCGACATGATCGTGCCGATCCCGGCGTGCGAGAACCCCGACGGCGGCTCGTCCCCCGCGATGAGCGCGCAGATGATCAACACCTCTTACAGCTATGGCGGGCTCAGCTGCTCGGTGGCGACCGTCGAGGAGCTGACCGGTGTCGACATCCAGTTCGCCGGCGCCATCCGATGGACCGGCGTGATCAACATGTCCGACGCGATCGGCGGTGTCGACGTCTGCCTCAGCGACGACATCAAGGACCGGCACACGGGTCTCGACCTCGCCGCCGGCGAGCACACCCTCGTCGGGGCGGAGGCGCTGCAGTTCCTCCGCATCCGTCACGGCATCGGCGACGGATCCGACCTCGGCCGCATCTCGAACCAGCAGCAGTTCATGAGCTCGCTCGTGCGCAAGCTGCAGTCGGGTGAGGTGCTCTCGAACTACCCGGCGCTTCTGAACCTCGCCAACACCGCCCTCCGCCAGGTCAACGAGAAGCAGCTGGTCCTCAGCGAGTCGCTCGCCAACCCGCAGCGGATGGTGCAGATCGCGATGGCCGTCGCCGACGTCCCGTACAAGGACATCGTCTTCGTGCAGTACCCCACTGTCTACGCGCCGGGCGGGGCCCGGGTGCTGCCGGTGACCTCCGCAGCCGACGTGCTGTTCACAGCGCTCGCCGAGAACAAGCCGATCCGCGTCACGGGTGCCGCGAGCGGCGGGAACGGCGTGGAGGTCGTCGGCGAGGCGGGAGACCCGAACGCGACGCCCGAGCCGACCGGCACGCCGACGGGGACGCCGGACCCCGACGCCACCGCGACGCCGCCGGCGGCGGAGGACGGCACCGTCGACCTGCCCGGGGAGATCACGGGGCAGTCGGCCAACGAGGTCACCTGCACCGTCGCGCAGCGCTGACGCTCGGTTCGGCGCGGCGCCCGCGAGCGGTTATGCTTGCGTGGTGCATTCGCGCCGTTCGCGGTCGGATGCCTGGAGACGTCGCATAGTCAGGCCTAGTGCACCACCCTGCTAAGGTGGAGTCCCCTTTAGGGGACCGAGGGTTCAAATCCCTCCGTCTCCGCTCAGGTGGGCTCGTTTCAATCAGGTGAGCCGGTTTCGGCCCGATTCGCTTCGTGGCAAATCGTGGCAGAGCTGAATCCCTGGTCAGCGCCCGATCGGCGGACCACCGCGTGGGCCGCTCACATTGCTATGCCGATCGTCACGGACGCGGGCATAACGCTGTGGGTGGCGCGTTCTGCCACGAACTTGCCACGTCGGAGACCGAGGGGCTGCGTGCCTCGGTCCGAGACCGGCACGTCGAATCCCTCGGTCTCGGGGCTGTGAGACGCTCGCGCCCGCGGCTCGTCGGTTCCTCCACAGCGCGGGCTTCGAAAGCGTTCTCCCCACGGCGTCGGATGCGGCGATCGAGGCTGCGCCTGCGTCGGGATGCTGGCCGCATGGGAATCCGCTACTACGCATATGCCTTCGATGCCGACCGCGCTCAGCAGGCGGTCGATGACCCGCAGAGCATCCTCTCCAGCGATCCGCTTGCTGACGCATGGGGCCTGGAGCCGCACGCGAGCCTGAGTGTCGCGACGTTCGAGCAGGTCTCGCCGAAGCGCGACATGCTCTATCTCGACAAGGCATGGTCTGCTTTGCAGTCCCTCACGCGCTCGGGGCCCCGAAGTCCCGCCGCCGGTTCGTGCTACCGGATGTTCGAGGGGAACGTGACGATGCACGACATGGGGTGGGACCCGTGGGTGAGGACCATCCTTCCGGAGGAGGTGCCGGCGATTCGGGACGACCTCTGCGCCATCGACGAGTCTCAGGTGCGAACGTGGGCGCGCACTTGGCGCAGCCGCCACGGAGCCGGCGATGACGACGAGCTCAACTACGTCCTCGACTACCTCACGCGGGCACAGGAGTTCGTCGAGCCGCTCGCAGCGGACGCCCGTGGAATGGTCTACCTCATCGGGTGATCCGAATGACTCGCATCGCGATCGTGAGGAAGTCCGGGCTCGTGTAGCCGCTCGTGCCGGCGTGCCATGCTCGCTGTATGGCGCGCACGTGGCTGTCGGTGAGGGTGGAGCTCCTGGGCGGGCGGGGTGAGGACCTGTGGCCGTGGCCGGGGCGGATCTTCGCGGTTGCGCCGTCGCACACGTTCCTTGATCTGGCTGAGGCGATCGATGATGCGTTCGCGCGCTGGGATCGCTCGCACCTCTCGGTATTCACGCTCGCCGACGGTCGTGTCATCACCGACGACGAGACCGGGCAGGAGCTGGCGTCCAGTTCGTTCGGGCCGGTGGTGGCCGCTCTGGATATCGAGTCGGCGAAGGTGGGACGGATGCTGACGCTCGGCGCCATGTTCCAGTACACGTTCGATCTCGGCGACAACTGGGTGCACCGATGTGTGGTCGGCGAGCGCAAGATCGATCCGCTCGATACGGTCGGGATCGTGCCCGACAAGCCGCTGCCGTACTGGGGGTGGGGGAGTATCCCCGACCAGTACGGCAGGAACTGGGACGGCGATGACGGCGAGTCGCCGATGCCGCCGCGGCCACGGGTGCTGCATCCGATGCAGGCTCATCGGTGGCCAGCGGCGGATGCTCTGGCGGAGCTCGACATCCGGGCCGTCCGTCAGGCGGTCGCGGCAGCCGATCCGGCGGGTTTCCTCGATGCGCTGACGGGGCGGGAGATCGATGACGCGCTCCAGCAGCTCGGCTCCGGAATGGCCATGGCGTTGCGCAGCCGACGCCGCCAGGCGGAGCCGGTGGCGCTCTCGCTGATAAACCGGCTCATCACGCGCAGCGGCCCTGGGGACCAGGTGCTTTCCGAGGATCTGCTGGCCTTGCTGCGACGCGAGCCGCCCGCAGCGCACACGGCTCCCGTCGACCTCGACGAGCTCAGTTCGCTTCTGGAGGGCGGCTCCGGAGAGTCGAGCACGGTCTACGTCGACCTCCTGACCGGTGAGGCCTTCAGCGGAGACTTCACCGACCCTGCCATCGTTGGCGAGGACGCGGTGATTGATGTCGAGGCGGAACCTGATCGGAGGGTCTGGCTCGAGAGGGCTGGATCGCGGGAGGGGTGGGAGGACATGGAAGCGTTCGCGCTCCGCCAGCGTGATCATGCGTTGCGTGACCGACTCGCCCGTGCGATCGAGGGCGCGGGCGCGTTCCGACGGTTCCGTGACCTCGTCCACGACGAGGGCCTCGCCGAGCAGTGGCGGATCTACTCCGACGACCGCCGATGGGGGAGAGCCCGTGACGCGCTCGCGGATGCCGGCATCCGCGTCTTCTGACAGTGTCGAGCCAGTCCATGTACTGATCCGTCGGTGACGCGTGGTACTCTAATCGCAACAAACGCAACCTCCTGCGTTTACGCGTATTGAGGTGATTCCCGTGTCTCGCGCTGCAGTTGTTGAAGAGACGTACCTTCCCAGCAGAGGAGTCGAGCTTGCCCCTGTGCTGGACTTCCTCACCGCCCATGAGGCCGCTGGCAGGGCTCTTCCCGAGCCAAGGTACTTTCTTGCGGGGGCGCGTCCAGGTGACCAGGTGGAGCTTCCGGAAGAGGTCTACCTCGCTCTCCGCAAGATCGTGGACGCAATGCAGAGTGGGCTTGCCGTTTCGGTTGTGCCCCAGACAACACGGCTGACGACCCAGCAGGCCGCGGATCTTCTGAACGTGAGCCGCCCAACCGTTGTGAAGCTCCTCGACGAGGGTGAGATCCCGTTCGAGAAGGCGGGAACGCACCGACGCGTTCTCCTCGCGGATCTGCTCGAATACCGAGAGCGCCGGCGTGAGCGTCAGTACGACATGCTCGCCGCCACGCGTGATGCTGTTGACGAAGACAACGTCGAGCAGACGCTCGAGGACCTCACGGCGGCGAGGAAGGCGGTCGCAGCGAGGCGGGCTGCGAGCCGTACGTGAGCAGGCTGGCTGGGGAGCTCGCCGAATGCGCACTCGTGCCTTAGAATCATAACTGTTCGTTTGAGCGAAGGGTTACGAATGTCTGAGGTGACCACGGCGGATGCTGCGCGGCGCCTGGGGCTGTCGCAGGAGCGGGTGAGTCAGATGTTGCGGTCCGGCGAACTCGTCGGGCGACGGATCAGCGCGCGGGGCTGGCTCGTCGACCTCGCCTCCGTCGGCGAGCGCGCGCGCATAGCCACCGATGGCGGCCGACCCTGGTCCGAGCGCCGGGTGCGATCGGTCATCGATGCGCTGTCGACCGGTGAGACCACCGACGCGAGAACGCGGGAGCTGATCGGCACGACGGAGACCGACGTGTTGTGGCGCAGACTGGCGCAGTCGGTGACGGTGCGGCGCTTCACCGCCCGGCATCCGGATGTCGCTCGGGACGCTCTGGTACCTACGGGCGAATCCGCGATCGATGTGCTGGGAGAGCGGCTCGTCGGGCAGTCGGACACGATCCACGGGTACCTTCGCGAGGGCGAGCTGGACGACCTCATCGACGACGCTGGACTGGTGGAGCACGGCGACGGCGGGGTTGCGATCCACGCGTTCCGATCCGGGGACCTGTCCTGGATCGTCGGCGATACGGCGCCGCGCGCGCTCGTCGCGGCGGACTGCGCCCGGTCGGCGGCGTCCCGTGTCCGTTCGATCGGAGTGCGCGCGCTCGAAGAGATGAGGCAGGCGTGGCTGACGCGGAACACCTGATCGTCGTCCCGGGTGACGAGCGTCCCTGGAGCCTGCTGATCGAGATCGCCGACGTCACGGCCCCGGGCGATTGGGTGCTGGTTGGTGGGCTCATGGTGCACGCCCACGCGTTGCGCGCCGGCATCACCGCCTCGCGCCCGACCGAAGACGTCGACCTGCTACTGAACATCGCAGCGGCCAGCGTCAGCGCCGTCACGGGTCCGCTCCAGAACATCGGACTCCGCCCGGCGGAGTCTCACGGTCGCAGTGTGCTGCATGGATTCGACCGCGGTGACGAGTCCGTCGATGTCATGGTGGAACGAGGCGCGTCCGCGCGGTGGGCGCGGCGATCGATCTTCCAGGCCCCGGCAGCCCGGCAGGCGATCGACCGCCGAGACTGGTACGACCTGCATGGCGCAGACCGCGTTGTCCGCATTGCGGTGCCGGATGCTCTCGGCGCCATCGTTGCGAAGGCCGCCGCTTACGCCGTCGACCAGCGCGACCGAGGCCGACACCTCGACGATCTTGTGGTGCTAATGGCCGCCGCCGGAGGTCGGCGCGGTCTCGGCCTGGACCGGCTCACCCGACGCGACAAGCAGCACCTGCGGCCCGCGTTCGATCAGCTCGCCGACAGCGGCCACGACGCCTGGATGATTCTCGATGCCAACGACCGCGCCATCGGGCAGCGCGCAGCGGATGCGATCATCGCAGCCATCTCCGCGGCCTGAGTGAGGTCCTCAGGAGCGCCGTAGTGCCGCGACGTCTCTCCGACGGATCGAACCCGGCCGACCGACCGAGGACGCTGTTCGCGACGTCAGAACCCGCGGAATCATGCGTGCCCGGTGATGGCCTCGTCAAGTCGCTTGACGAGGACGAGGAAGGCGTCGGCGGCCCGCTGCTCTTCTGTGCGTGTGTTGGGAGTTGCTCCGGGGAGGAAACTGCGCATGTCGTCGGCGTGCAACTCTGCCGTGACCCTTCCGAGCGCGTGCACGAGCGCGGCGCCGCTATCGCCCACCAACGGGCCTTGGAATCTGACCAGGCCGTCGACTTCTTCGGAGTTCTGCATCAGGGCCGTCAGTGCTTCAAGGAGCAATCCGGCAGGTTCGCCTTCCACAAGGACATCGCTGTTCGTCGTCATGACGCCACGCTACGTCGCGCCCCCGACATCCCCACAGGCTCGCTGCGACGTGTGATGCTGTTGACGAGGAGAACGTCCCGCGGTCGCTGGCGGCTGAGGTCAAGTCCCGAGTGGTGGTGTAGCGCGGTGTCCTTCGATTTGAGGGGTTAGGCCGTGTTGCTAAAGGGTGCTCGTGGGCACGCGGGTGATCCTTGTGTTCGTGGCGCGTGTGGAGATCTCTGATGATGCTTGGGCTGTGATCGGCCCATTGTTTCCGGCCGTGGGCACGACTGGCCGTCCGCCGGTCAACCGTCGCGCGGTGGCCGAGGCGACGGCGTGGCGGTTCCGGACGGGATCGCCGTGGCGGGAGGTGCCCGAGCGGTTCGGGAACTGGAACACGATCTACAAGAACTTCAACCGGTGGGCCGAGCAGGGCGTCTGGACTCGGGTGCTGGAGGCGGTGCAGTCCCTCACGCATCAGCGTGGAGAGTTGGACTGGGTGACTTCGATCGACTCCACGATCGTGCGCGTGCATCAGCACGGCGCGACCCTTCCCCGAGCCACAGGGGGATCCGCCGAACTACAAGAAGTACGGCGAGGAACCGCCTGATCACTCGATCGGTCGCTCTCGAGGCGGGTTGACGACCAAGATCCACCTCGTCTGCGACGGAAAGGGGAGAACCCTGGCGTTCGTCCTCACGGGAGGACAGGTCGCCGACACGAGCATGCTCCCCGACACGATCGACGAGATCCGTGTCGTCGGCGCGAAAGGACGCCCCAGGACCCGTCCGGAACGGGTTATCGCCGACAAGGGCTACCCGTCGAAGAAGAACCGAGCCTGGCTATGCCAGCGAGGAATCGCCACGACCATTCCTGAACGCGACGACCAGATCGCGGACCGTCGCAAGAAGCCCGGCCGGCCGATCGACTTCGGGCGCGATCAGAAACGACGCTACAAAGGCCGTAACGCCGTCGAGCGCTGCTTCAACGAGCTCAAGCAGTGGCGCGGAATCGCGGCCCGATCAGACAAGACCGCCCGGAACTTCCACGCCGGGCTCAGCCTCGCAGCCACCCTCCAATGGGTTTAGCAACACGGCCTAGGCGCTGAGTTCGAGGGTGGTGTCGGTGGCCTCCTCGGTGCTGGTGTCGGCGACGAGGGTGAGTCTGCTTTTGGTGAGGATGTCGAGGCCGAGGTAGCGGCGACCTTCGGCCCATTCGTCGGTCTGTTCGGCGAGGACGGCTCCGACGAGGCGGATGATCGCGTCACGGTTGGGGAAGATTCCGACGGAGTCGGTGCGGCGGCGGATCTCGCGGTTGAGGCGCTCGTTGGGGTTGTTGGACCAGATCTGCTGCCAGAGTCCTTCGGGGAACCCGGTGAACGCGAGGATGTCTGCCCGGGCGGTGTCGAGGTGCTCGAACGCGTCGGGGAGCTTGCCGTCGACGTAGTCCAGGAGCCGGTCGAACTGGGCGTGGACGGCGTCGGCGTCGGGTTGGTCATAGACGGAGTGCAGCATCGCTTTCACCGCTGGCCACATGGTCTTCGGTGTGACGCTCATCAGGTTGGCTGCGTAGTGGGTGCGGCAGCGTTGCCAGACCGCTCCGGGGAGGTTCGCGGCGACCGCTTCGACGAGCCCTGCGTGCGCGTCGGAGGTGACGAGGCGGACCCCGCCGAGGACTCGGGCGACGAGGTCGGCGAAGAAGCTGTTCCAGGCAGCTCCCGTTTCGCTGGTCGCGACGCGTAGACCGAGGACTTCGCGGCGCCCGTCGGCGTTGACCCCGGTCGCGACCAGCACGACCGCGTTGATGACCCGCCCGCCTTCACGGACCTTCATCGTCAAGGCGTCGGCGGCGACGAACGTGAACGGGCCGGCGTCATCGAGCGGGCGGTGGCGGAACTGCTCGACATGCTCGTCGAGCTCGGCCGCCATCCGCGACACCTGCGACTTCGACAGCGAGTGAATCCCGAGCGTCTTGACCAGCTTGTCCATCCGACGCGTGCTCACCCCGGCGAGGTAGCAGTCGGCGACGACCGTGATCATCGCGGTCTCAGCGCGTTTGCGGCGCTCCAGCAGCCACTCCGGGAAGTACGTGCCTTGACGCAGCTTCGGGATCGCGACATCAACGGTCCCGACCCGGGTGTCCAGGTCGCGGTGCCGGTACCCGTTGCGCTGCGCGAGTCGGTCCGGGCTGGGCTTGCCCCATTCCGCGCCGACCACGGCGTCCGCGTCGGCGGACAGCAGCGCGTTGATCATCGTCTGCAGCAGGCTGCGCATCAGATCCGGCGACGCATCGGAGAGGGCTTCAGCGAGCACGCTCGCAGGGTCGACAATATGAGGTGCGGTCATCGTGATGATTCCGTTCGAGTGAGAAGTAGAGAGCTTTCTCGAAGGATCACACGGTGACCGCGCCCACGTCAGGAACGACGAGCCGGGCCACCATGCGCTACAACACTATGCGGGACTCAGCTGGCCGAACGTCAGACTGGCGCGGATCGACTGACCCGTCACGCGTTTCGCCTGCGCTCCGGCAGCTGGTTAGGCTGGCCAGCGGCTCGGAAACCGGAAGCCTCCGCCTTGAGCGCCGCCGTCGGTCGGCGCGAGAGCCGCGACCCGCACCGCTCCGCGGTCATCTCATCCAGGAGGCTCCTCCATGTCCGCCGTCGCCACCACCACGTCGGGGAGTCTTCCCCGCACCCAGGCCCTGATCGACGCGAATGCGGCCCGCCCGCTCGCCGACGACGGCTTCACCCTCCAGTCGACGGCCGAGTTCGCGCAGCTCACGGCGCAGGCGGTCGCGGATGTCGTGCAGCGCCAGCGCGACGCGGGCATTACCCTGGTCGGCGACGGCGAGTTCGGCAAGGCGATGTCGAACGCCGTCGACTACGGCGCCTGGTGGTCGTACTCGTTCCAGCGTGCGGCCGGGCTCTCGCTCACCGATGTCAACGCGTTCAACGAGCCGCCGGTCCGCTCGGAGCCGGGTGCGGTGAGGCTGACGAGCTTCCTCGATCGCCGCGACCGGCAGCTGTTCCCCGCCGTCTACGCGGAGGCGGTCGACACCGGTCACGGGGCCACGGCGTTCCCGACGACGACCGGCCCGATCACCTACCGGGGACACGAGGCGGTCGCCGCCGACATCCGCCACCTCACTTCGACGCTGGGTGACGGTGAGCAGGGCTTCCTCACGGCGATCGCGCCGGGATCGGCCGCTCGCGTGCGAAACGAGCACTACGCCACCGACGAGGAGCACATCTGGGCGTGGGCCGAGGCTCTGCGCGAGGAGTACCGCGCCATCGTCGAGGCGGGTCTCATCGTGCAGCTCGACGACCCGTCGCTCGCCGAGAACTTCGACCAGATCAACCCCGAGCCCTCCATCGCCGACTACCAGGCGTTCACGCAGATCCGCGTCGACGCGATCAACCACGCGATCGCCGGACTGCCGAAGGAGCAGGTGCGACTGCACCTGTGCTGGGGATCCTGGCACGGCCCGCACACCACCGACGTGGAGCTGAAGGACATCCTCCCCGTGATCCTGCAGGCGAACGTGGGCTCCATCTCGTTCGAGGCCGGAAACGTGCGCCACGAGCACGAGTTCGGGGTGTGGGCGGACGCGAGCGTGCCCGACGACCTCGTCCTCGTTCCCGGCGTGGTCAGCCACGCCACGAACGTGGTCGAGCACCCTGAGCTCGTCGCGCAGCGCATCCGCCGGTTCGCCGGCATCGTGGGCGCCGACCGCGTGATCGCCTCGACCGACTGTGGCCTCGGCGGTCGGGTGCACGCCGACATCGCGTGGGCGAAGCTCGCCGCGCTCGGCGAAGGCGCCCGTCGCGCCTGACGGTCGGGTTCATCAAGGCGGACGGATGCTGCGCACGCGGCATCCGTCTCTCTTGACCCGCCGGGCGCGTAACGGAATCTTCTCCGGGGGAAACATGTTCGCATTCCGCCCGTAGCCAGATCGAAACGGTGCGTCCGTCTACTGGATTCATGACTCCCGCCACGCAAGCCCCTGCAGAGACCTCGGCACACGTCTCGACCCGTGTGAACATCGCCCTGCTGGGCGTGCGCAGCGACGCCCCGGTGCGCCGGGCCGGCGGCGCCGGCCCCAGCGACGACGGGCACTTCATCCTCAATGGCGACGGCGCCGCGATCCCCCTCAATCCTGCCAGCCCGTACGTGGTCACCGCGAGCGGACGTCTGATGCGCGACGGCGCCGATCTCGGCTTCGACGTCGCGCCGGTGGTCCGCCCCAAGTTCTACGACCTCGAGACGGCCGAGGGCGTCAATTACGAGAAGATCGCGAAGCTCCACGGCCGCAACGTGCTGGCGACCACCGTCGTGCAGACCTGCATCCGCTACGACGAGAGCGAGCGCTGCCGGTTCTGCGCCATCGAGGCCTCGCTCGACGCGGGGCTGACCGTCGCCGTGAAGACCCCCGCCATGCTCGCGGAGGTCGCCGAGGCCGCGGTGCGGCTGGACGGCGTCACCAACATGGTGATGACCACGGGCACGTCGAACGGCTGGGACCGCGGGGCCAAGCACCTCGCCCGCTGCGTGCGGGCCGTGAAGGCCGCGGTGCCCGACCTCGAGATCCAGGTGCAGTGCGAGCCGCCGGCGGACCTCCGTGCGATCACCGACCTCTACGAGGCCGGCGCCCGGTCGATCGGCATCCACGTCGAGTCCATGGACGACGAGGTGCGCCGGCGCTGGATGCCGGGCAAGTCCCGCGTGAGCATGGACGAGTACCGCGCCGCCTGGCGCGAAGCGGTGCGCGTGTTCGGCTGGAACCAGGTCTCGACGTACCTGCTGGTGGGCATGGGGGAGGACCCCGATGAATTGGTCGAAGGCGCGCGCGAGCTCATCGAGATGGGCGTGTACCCCTTCGTGGTGCCGTTTCGGCCGCTGAAGGGCACGCTCGCGACCGATGTCGACAAGGTACCGGCCCCGCATCGCGGGGTGCTCAACTCCGTCACGAGCCGCGTGGCTGCGCTGCTCCAGGCGGCGGGCATGCGCGGCGAGGACCAGCGTGCGGGGTGCGCCGCCTGCGGTGCCTGCAGCGTGCTGAAGACAGCGGGAGCCTGACCATGTTCGAGGTCCCGGCCCTCACCGGCGCCCGCCTCCGGCAGGCGCGCCCGGCCGCGTGGGTCATCGAACGGGCCGATGCTGTGCAGACGGCCGCGTACCGGGCGATCCGGCGCGACGTGTTCGTCGCCGAGCAGGGGATCTTCGACGCCGACGACTCCGACCGCATCGACGACGACCCTCGAACGATCGTGCTCGTCTGCGTCGACGACGTGGGCCAGGTGCTCGGCGGCGTCCGCCTCGCCCCCGCCGTCGAGGGGCGTGACATCGGCTGGTGGACGGGGTCTCGGCTCGTGGTGCGCCGAGACGCGCGCGGAGCCGGCGGCATCGGGTCGGCTCTCGTGCGCGAGGCGTGCGCCACGGCCCTCGCGCATGGCGTGCTGCGGTTCGAGGCGACGGTGCAGGAGCGCAACGAGCCGCTGTTCGTGCACCTCGGCTGGCAGACGTGGGGACGCACCGAGATCGGCGGCGCGCCCCACGTGCGCATGCGGTGGCCCATCGATCGCATCCAGCAGCTCGTGCAGGCGACCAAGAACCCCCTCGGCGCCCTGGTCGGCGTCCTGCGCGAAGATGATCCGCGCGCACTCGGCGGGGCAGGATTCGTCGGCGACGACGGATCCCCGGTGCCCGGCAGCGACGTGGTCGCCGCGTGCGACGCCATCCTCCCCGCGATGGTCGAACGCGATCCGGAGTGGGCGGGCTGGTGCGCGGTCCTCGTGAACGCGAACGACCTGTCCGCCATGGGTGCCAAGCCGGTCGGACTGCTCAACGCCGTGGCGGCTCCGACGGCGTCGTTCGCCCAACGCGTGCTCGGAGGACTGCGCAGCGGCGCGGATGCGTGGGGGATCCCCATCCTCGGCGGCCACACCCAGCTCGGCGTCGCGTGCGCGCTGTCGGTGACCGCGCTCGGTCGCACCAAGCGCCCGGTCCCGGGGGGTGGCGGGCGCGTCGGCGACGACCTCAGCCTGACGGTCGACCTGCACGGGTCCTGGCGGCGCGGCTTCGAGGGGAGACAGTGGGACACCACCTCGGCCCGCTCCGGCGCCGAGCTGCGAGAACTCGGCGCGCTCGTGCGTCGAGCGCTGCCCGCGGCGGCCAAAGACGTCAGCATGGGCGGCATCGTGGGAAGCGCGGCGATGCTGGCCGAGGCATCCGGAACCGGTCTCACGATCGACGTCGCCGCCGTCCCTGCCCCCGACGACGTGTCGTTCGGGGACTGGCTCACGTGCTTCCCCGGCTTCGGCATGCTCACCGCGGACCGTCCGGGCCGCTCGCGCATGCGCTCCGACCTCGCCGCGACCTCCGTCGTGGGCAGACTCCACGGCGGAGACGAGGTGCGCCTGCGCTGGCCCGACGGCGTCGAGACCTCGGCTGTCGGCGTGCCGCCCACCGGGCTGGGGCCGGCCGGCGCGTTGTAACGGGACCTCATTCCGGACGAAACCATTCCGAAACATCCGCCCACCAGCCTGGAACCACGCTCCACCCCAGCTCCACCCCCGGCTCCACCCGTGCTCCACCTGACGAAAGAGAGACCCCCATGGCCGAAGACATCGACGCCCAGATCGCCGAGAACATCGCCCGCTCGCTCGCCGAGATCCCGCACCCGTCGCTGCCCAAGGGCACGAACATCTACGGGTCGACCAAGCTGTTCCCCGACTTCCAGGCCGAAGACGGCGAGACGTACTTCACGCTCATCCACGGCATCCCCCACGAGTCGTCGGTGAGCTTCGTCGCGATCCTGCAGGCCACCCGGGCCCTGCGCAAGGGCTTCGAGTCGGCGATCTACTTCTACGGCCCCGGCACGCTCGCCTGCACCGCGAACCGCGGCTTCCCGACGACCGGCGACTCCGGCTTCCCGGGTGAGATGAACACCAACGGCTCGCTCGAGACGTTCATCAAGGAGGGCGGCACCGTCTACGCCTGCCGCTTCGGGATGGCGCTGCACGGCATGCGCGAGGAGGACCTCATCGAGGGCGTGATCCCCGCGCACCCGCTCGACGTGCAGGACGCGCTCATCTACTACGCGCGCAAGGGCGCCATCATCAACTCCACCTACAACCTCTGAGGCGCGGAAGATGACAGTCACCGTCGCATCGGTCTCGGCGAACTTCACGCGAGACCTCGATCAGAACTACGCGCTCATCGAGCAGCTGCTCGAAGACGCGCGCGCACAGGGCGCACGCCTGGTGGCCTTCCCCGAGGCGGCCATCGGCGGGTACCTGTCGTCGCTCGGCAACCACGGCGACACCGTCCAGACCACCAAGCGCTCGCTCCCGCCGGCGGTCCGCCTGGACGGCCCCGAGATCCGCAAGGTGCAGGAGCTCGCCGGCGACACGGTCCTCACCATCGGCTTCTGCGAGCTCGACGACGACGGCGAGACCCGGTACAACGCCGCGGTCTGCCTCGACGGCGGGAACATCTACGGTTCGTACCGCAAGGTGCACCAGCCGCTCGGCGAGAACATGTCGTACTCGGCGGGTTCCGGCTACACGGCGTTCGACACCCCGGTAGCCCGCGTCGGGATGCAGATCTGCTACGACAAGGCGTTCCCGGAGGCGGCGCGCATGCTCGCGCTCGACGGCGCCGAGGTCATCGTGAGCATGTCGGCGTGGCCGGCGGCGCGCACCGCGACCGCCGAGAACCTGCAGGACGACCGGTGGACCTACCGGTTCAACCAGTTCGACATCGCGCGGGCGCTCGACAACCAGGTGTTCTGGATGGCCTCGAACCAGTCCGGCACCTTCGGGTCGCTGCGCTACGTCGGCAACGCGAAGGTCGTCGACCCGGGCGGCAACATCCTCGCCACGACGCTGCTCGGCGCCGGGCTCGCCGTCTCGGAGATCGACATCGACGGCACGTTCCGCACCATGCGCGGGGGGATGTTCCACCTGCGTGACCGCCGCCCCGACGTGTACGGCCCGGTCAGCGAGACCGACGCCGCGCACGCCAACCGCTGGAGGGAGCTCGCCCATGCCTGAGATGACCTTCTCCGTCCGCTGGCCCGACGGCCGTGAGACGTCGCACTATTCGCCGAGCCTCGTGATGCACGACTTCCTGCAGGTCGGCGAGCGCTACCCGGTCTCGGACTTCGTCGGTCGCACCAGCGAGGCCCTCGCGCTCGCGAGCGAGCGCGTGCGCGCCAAGTACGGCTTCGCGTGCACCTCCGCGATGCACTCCGAGGAGAAGATTGCCGCCGCCGCGGCGGCATCGCCCGCGGGCGAGGTCGAGATCGTCGCGATGGAGCCGGCGCTTCCGGGAGGTGCCGCATGATCCCCGTCAGCCTTCAGCCGGGCGACCACTTCGAGGCCGTCGTCGTCGGCGGTGGCCAGGCCGGCCTGTCGGTGAGCCGCCATCTCGTCGAGGCGGGTGTCGGCCACGTCGTCATCGAGCGTGACAGTGTCGCCCACGAGTGGCGCGACGGTCGCTGGGACAACTTCACCCTCGTGACGCCGAACTGGCACTGCCGGCTCCCCGGCTACCCGTACGACGGCGGTGACCCCGACGGCTTCATGACGCGCGACGAGGTCTACGCCTGGGTGCGCCGGTACGCCGACACGTTCGACGCCCCCGTGGCGGAAGGCGTCTCGGTCTCGCTGGTGGAGCAGCGCGCCGGCGGCGGGTTCGTCGTGCACACCAGTGCCGGCGTGATCACCGCAGACACGGTCACGTCGGCGACGGGCGGGTATCACGTGCCGGTGACGCCCGCATGGGCCGACAGCATCCCTCACGAGATCGTGCAGGTGCACTCGCACGAGTACTTCAACGCCGCCCAGCTTCCCGACGGCCCGGTCCTCATCGTGGGATCGGGACAGTCCGGGACGCAGATCGCGGAGGACCTGCTCCTCGAGGGGCGCGACGTGCACCTCGCGCTCGGCCGGGCGCCGCGCGTCGCGCGCTTCTACCGCGGCAGGGACTGCATGACGTGGCTCGCCGACATGGGCGTCTACGACGTGCCGGTCGCGACCCGGGGCCTCGCGAAGCGCGAGTCGACGAACCACTACGTCACGGGGCGTGACGGCGGGCGTGACATCGATCTGCGCGAGTTCTCGCTGCGAGGGATGACGCTGCACGGCCGCGCGACCGGGTTCGACGACGGCGCGTTCCGCTTCGACGAGTCGCTGCCCGCGAACCTGGATTACGCCGACTCGGTCGCCGAGTCGATCAAGAACGACATCGACCGCTACATCGAGCGCGAGGGGATCGACGCCCCCGTCGAGGACCGCTACACCCCGGTATGGCAGCCCGCTGAGGGGCCTACGGCGATCGCCGCCGGCGACATCCGCTCGATCGTGTGGTCGATCGGGTTCCGTGCCGACTGGTCGTGGCTCGGAGACCTCGACGTGCTCGACCATGAGGGTCACCCCGCGCACGCGTGGGGCGCCACGGCGGTGCCGGGATTCCAGTTCATCGGCTTGCCCTGGATGAACACCTGGGGCTCGGGCCGGTTCCACGCGATCGCGCGGGACGCCGAGCACGTCGCCGGCCTCATCACGTCGGCTGTGCGCGAACCGGCGGCCGTCGCGTGACCGGCGGATGCCGGGCAATACGCTGATCGAATGGCCACAGTCACCATGGCGGGCGTCGCGGCACACTTCGGTCGCGACATCGAGCGCACCCTCGCGAAGCTGCCCGGCGTCATCGAGCAGGCGCGCGAGAAGGGCGTCGACCTGCTGGTGCTGCCGGACGCCACCATCGGCGGCTACCTGTACGACCTGCAGCATCCGTCCGTCGAGGTCGACAGCGCCCCGCGCGCTGTCGGCCTCGACGGGCCGGAGGTCTCCGCGGTGGCCGCGCTCGCGCGCGACATGACGGTGTGCTTCGGCGTCGCCGAGCGCGCCGTCGTCGACGGCGCCGAGGTCCGGTACAACACGGCGGTCTGCGTGACCGGCGACGGGATCCTCGGCACGCACCGCAAGGTCCATCTCCCGCTCGGGGAGTCCGACGTGTACCGGGCGGGCGACGAGTTCTCGGCGTTCGACACCCCCGTCGGGCGCCTGGGCATGCTGATCGACTTCGACAAGACGTTCCCGGAGTCTGCGCGCTCGCTGGTGCTCGACGGCGCCGAGATCCTCGCGTGCCTCAGCGCCTGGCCGGCGAGCGTCACCGACCGCTCTGACCGGATCCGCAACGACCGGCAGGCGCACCTGTTCGACCTCTACGACAGCGCACGGGCGGCCGAGAATCAGGTCTACCTCGTGTCGTCGAACCAGACCGGCGTGCTGGGCGGCCTCCGCTTCCTCGGGCAGGCGAAGATCGTCGACCCCGCGGGCGAGATCGTGGCGAAGACCTGGGCCAAGGGCGGACTCGCGATCGCGACCGCAGACGTCTCGGCATCCATCGCGCGCGCCCGCCGCTCGCTCAACCACATCAACCAGCGCGCTGAGCACGCGTATCGCTGCACCACCAGCGTGTAACGCGGCTCGGCGCGGCCCTCGGGAAGGACCGGCGTGAGGATTGCCCAGATCACCTACTCGACGAAGCCGCGCGGCGGCGTCGTCCACACCCTCGCCCTGTCGGAGGCGCTCGCCGCCCGCGGGCACGAGGTGGAGGTCTGGACGCTCGGCCGCGGTGACGACACCGCCTTCTTCCGGCCGGTCGACCCGGCCGTGCGGCTGCGTGTCGTCCCGTTCGCCGCCGTCGACGGCGAGGACGTCGGCGAGCGCATCGAGCGGTCCATCGAGGTCATGGCGCAGGCGTTCTCGAGTGACGCCGATGTGGTGCACGCGCAGGACTGCATCTCGGCGAACGCCGTCATCGCCGCGGGCCGTGCGTGCGTGCGCACGATCCACCACCTCGACGCCTTCACGACGCCCCGGCTCATCGAGTGCCACGATCGTGCCATCCACGAGCCCATCGCGCGTATCTGCGTGTCCCGGGCCGTCGCCGCCGAGGTCGCCGAACTGTACGGCCACGCCGCGACGGTCATTGCGAACGGGGTCGCCGCCGAGCGCTTCGAGACCGCCGCGGGGCCTCGGGGCGCGGCGGCGCGCGAGGCCTGGCAGGCGCGGCTCGGATGCTACGTGCTCGCGCTCGGCGGGATCGAACCGCGCAAGGGCTCGATCGACCTGCTCGAGGCGTTCGCACAGCTGCGCGGAACGAGACCCGACCTGGCGCTCGTCTTCGGCGGTGGCGAGACGCTGTTCGACTACCGGCCGTATCGCGAGGAGTTCGAGCGCCGCGCCGCCGAGCTCGGCGTGACCCCCGTGGTCCTGGGAACTCTCGCCGACGACGATGTGCCGCCGCTGGTCGCCGGCGCAGCCGCCCTCGGGTTCGTCTCGACGAAGGAGGGGTTCGGGCTCGCGGCGATGGAGGCGCTCGCCGCCGGGACCCCCGTCGTCGCCCGCGATCTGCCCGTGCTTCGTGAGGTCTTCGGCGACGCCGTCACGTACGCGCACGATGTGTCGGGCATCGCGGCAGGGCTCGCCCGGGTGACGGCGGGGCGAGGCGCCCCGGATGCCGAGGCGGGTCGACGGCTCACGCACTCGTATTCATGGGATGCTGCCGCCGCCGCCCATGAGGAGTTCTACCGCGATCTGCTCGGCGCGAAGGGAGGGGGTCGTGCGACAGACGATCTCGTCGATCATCGCTGACCGCGCCGCCCGGACGCCTGACGAGGTGCTCGTCGTCGACGAGGCCGGCGAGCTGACGGCGCGAGAGCTCGAGGAGTCGGCCACGAGGCTCGCCGTGGAGCTGCGCGCCCGGGGCGTGCGGCAGGACGACCTCGTCGCGGTATCGCTGCCGAACGGACGTGACTTCGTGATCGCCTGCGCGGCGATCTGGAAGGCGGGGGCGACTCCGCAGCCGGTGAGCGCTGCGCTCACGGACGACGAGCGCTCGCGCGTCGAGGCCGTCGCACGCCCCGCCGCCGCGATCGGGACGAGACCGGCATCCGCCGGCATCGAGTGGTTCGAGTCCGTGTCGGCGCCGGCGGGCTTGGACGTGCTGCCCGATCTCGCCGCCGCGTCCTGGAAGGCGCCGACCACTTCCGGTTCGACCGGGATGCCCAAGGTCGTGCGCGCCACCGCACCGGCGCTGTTCGACCCCACCCGGCCCGTCGCGGACTTCCTGCCGATGCGGGCGGTGCAGCTCGTGGCGGGGCCGATGACCCACTCGGCCACCTTCACCTATGCGTTCCGTGGGCTTCTCACCGGGCACCGGCTGATTGTGCTGCCGAGGTTCGATGAGCGTGCGTGGCTCGACGCCGTCGAGCGGCACGGCGTCACGTGGGCGCTCGTCGTGCCGACGATGATGCATCGCCTGCTGCGCGTGCCCGCCGCCGAGCGCGAACCCGCACGGCTCCGCTCGATCGAATCGCTGCTGCACATGGGGGCGCCGTGCGGTGTCGACCTCAAGCGGGCGTTCCTCGACTGGATCGGGGCGGAGCGGGTCGTCGAGGTGTACGCCGGCTCGGAGTCGAACGGGCTCACGATGATCCGCGGCGACGAGTGGCTCGATCGCCCCGGCAGCGTCGGCCGGCCCATCGGCGGGACCGAGGTCCGGATCCGTCGCCCCGACGGAACTCGGAGCGCGCCGGGCGAGGTGGGCGAGATCTGGATGAAGCGCGGGCAGCAGGCGGCGTACGAGTACATCGGCGCCGCTTCGCGTCGCGACGACGAGGGGTGGGACACCCTGGGCGACCTCGGTAGCCTCGACGCGGACGGCTACCTGTTCCTCCGCGATCGCTCGGACGACGTGATCAACCGCGGCGGGGAGAAGATCTACCCGGCCTTCGTCGAGGCCGTCCTCGAGCAGCACCCGGCGGTGCGCGGCGCGGTCGTGTTCGGCGTCGCCGACGAAGCGCTTGGGCAGCGGGTCGAGGCGGTGGTCGACATCGGCGCGGCGAGCGTCGTTGAATCCGAGCTCGCGGCGTGGGCGCGCGCGCGGCTCGGCGTGCGCGCGCCGGCGGGCATGCGGCTCGTGCGAGAGCCGGTGCGCAGCGACGCGGGCAAGACGTCGCGGCGCTCGTGGGCGACGAGCGCGGTCGGCTCCCGCTCGGTGTAGGCGAGACTGCGACCATGCCCATCCAGCACACCGTCGTGTTCCGTCTGCGCCACCAGTCCGGCTCCCGGGAGAAGACCGCGTTCACGCTGGCGAACGGTGCACTCGGACGGCTCCACCTCTCCGGATTCCCCCACCTGCTCAGCACCGATCGGAAGGCACTCGTCTCCGAAGCCGTCCGGGTTCACAAGGATCTGCGTCCTTTCATCCGGACCGCCACCCCGTCATGGCCGCTCGGTCTCGCGCAGCGAGACGAGCAGTGGCAGGCCCTCGCCCTGCGCGACCGGACGCAGACCGTGCTGACGCTGTGGCATCAGGACGGCACGGCGACGGACGTGCGGGTGTCGCTGCCTTCTCTTCGGGGCCGCGATGTCCACGTCGAGGTCCTCTTCCCGGCCGGCGCTCCGGCGTGGGGAATCGCGTGGTCCTCCGAGGACGAGGTCCTGGAGGTGACCGCGGCGAACGCCTCCCTGACCGCGCGGGTGCTGCGACTGACTCCGCAGTAGTGTTACGGCCGGACTTGCACGGCCGCCGCGCACCCCGCATCGTCGGAGGATGAGCGCCCCGTCTCCGATCGGATCCCACCCGTTCGACCGGATCAATCGGTCGCGGTTCGATCGTCCCGAGAGCCGTAAGTGGAGCCTGCACCCGGGGTCCGTCGGCGCGTGGGTGGCCGAGATGGACTTCGGCATCGCGCCGCCGGTCTCGGAGGCGTTGCAGCGAGCGGTGACCGACGGCATCCTCGGCTATCTGTCCCCGCCGCTCGCGGCCGAACTCGGGCACGCGACGGCGGACTGGATGCGGACGGAATACGGGTGGCAGGTCGACCCCGAGCGGGTGCACCCGGTGTCGGACGTCATGGCCGCCCTCGGCGTCGCGATCACCGAGTACGCGCCGGCGGGGTCGGCGGTGATCGTGCCCACCCCCGCGTACATGCCCTTCCTCACCTACCTGCCGACCATCGGACACCCCGTCGTGGAGGTACCCGGAGCCGTGGTGGACGGCCGCTGGCAGCACGACCTCGACGGCATCGACGCGGCCTTCGCCGCCGGGGCGCGGACGCTCGTGCTGTGCAACCCGCACAACCCGACCGGCACCGTTCTGACCCGCGCAGAGCTGACCGCGCTCGCCGAGGTCGTCGAACGGCACGGCGGCCGGGTGTTCGCCGACGAGATCCATGCACCGCTGCGGTACGACGGCGCGCCCCACGTGCCGTACGCGTCGCTGTCCGAGGCGACGGCGGCCCACACGATCACCGGCACGAGCGCGTCGAAGGCGTGGAACCTCGCCGGGGTGAAGACCGCGCAGCTCATCACCTCGAACGACGCCGACCAGGCCGCGTACCGCCGCTTCGGGTTCGCGGTGCAGCACGGCGCGGCGACCGTCGGCGTCGTCGCGGCGATCGCCGCCTACCGCGAGGGGCGGCCGTGGCTCGACGAGGTGATCGCGTACCTGGATGCCGAGCGGCACGAGCTCGGGCGACTGCTCGCCGAGCACCTCCCGGGCGCGCGGTACACCCCGCCGCAGGCGACCTACATCGGGTGGATCGACGCGGCCGGCCTCGACCTGCCGACATCGCCGGCGACCTTCTTCCGCGAGGAGGCGGGAGTCGTCCTCACCGACGGCGCGTTGCTCGGCCGTGGCTACGAAGACTTCGTCCGCATCGTGTTCGCGACGCCGCGCCCGGTCCTGCGCGACGCCGTCCACGCGATGGGGGATGCCGCCCGCCGCGTCGCAGGCGCCTGATCAGCGGCTCTCAGAGACCGGCGACCTGCTCCTCCTCGTCGGGCTCCGGCACGATGCGGAGTCCGCCGGGGGAGTTCGCGGTGGCCATGAGGCTCTCGATCCACGCGGGGTTCAGCGGGCCGCTGGAACGGCTCTGGTAGCGCACGTCCCAACTGGTGGAGACGCCCACCCAGCGCGAGACGCGGCCGCTTCCGAGGCTGGGGTCGACCGTCCACGTGATGATGAACGGCTCGCGGCGCCGCAGTTTCGTCACCATCACGACTTCGAGGTGAGCGAGGAGGCGGTCATCGAGCGTGACCGTCTCGGAGCCGAATGCCAAACGTCCCATCAGCGCAAGCTTACGCTGTAAGCATGCGGATCCGCCGAGAAAGGGGGAGGATCGGCGTGGAGGCTCCTCATGAGCAGACAGACCGATCGTGCGATCACGCCGCGACTGAGTCGCGCAGGGATCGTCGACGCGGCGCTCGAGCTGGTCGATCGCGCGGGTCCCGCGGGACTGTCGATGCGCGCCCTGGGCAATCACCTGGGTGTTGAAGCGATGTCGCTGTACCGCCACGTTCACGGCAAAGAGGACCTCCTCGAAGGCGTCGTCGACCTGCTGACGTCGGAGCTCACCGAGGTGATGGAGCGCGAGGCCGAGGAGCATTGGCAGACGTTCCTGCAGAACGTGGCCCACGCCGTGCGCGAGATCGCGATCACGCATCCGCTCGCCTTCCCCCTCATCGCGACCCGCCACCCCGCCGCGCCGTGGTTGCGCCCGCCGCTGCGCAGCATCGAGGCCGTCGACATCCTTCTGCGCGTCCTGCTGGCGCACGGGTTCTCCGACGAGCAGGCCGTCCGTGCCTATCGCGGCTTCAGCAGCTTCCTGCTCGGTCAGCTGCTCCTCGAGGCCGCCGTCCGCGGTGCCGACGTCGGTGGGGCGGGGGCCGCGTCCGGGACGGGGGAGCCTTCCTTCTCGGGCCAGGGCGAGGGCGACCTGGACGACGCACCGCAGGTGCGCCGACTGCGCCCCCTCCTGAGCGAGGACCACAGCAAGGAGGAGTTCGAGACCGCCCTCGAGGTCCTCCTCGACAGGCTCGAAGCCGAGCTGTCGCCGTAGCGCGCAGATCACTCTTCGGCGACAGTTCGTGGGCTGACGAGGCCTGGTGCGTCTGGGATGATGGCGGCATGATCATCGCCGGCTTGGTGTTCGCGGCGCTCGGCGCCGCCATCCACGTCTACATCTTCTATCTGGAGTCGATCGCATGGTCGGGGGCAGCGGCGCGGCGCACCTTCGGCACGACGGACGAGACCGTGCACGTCACGAAGCCGTTCGCCTACAACCAGGGCTTCTACAACCTCTTCCTCGCGATCGCCGTCTTCCTCGGCATCGTCTTCGTTGCGACCGGGTCGACCGCGATCGGCGCGACCCTCGTCTTCGTCGGCGCCGGGTCGATGGTGGCTGCCGGTCTCATGCTGCTGCTGTCGGATCGCTCCAAGGCGCGCGCCGCGATGATCCAGCTGACGGCGCCGCTGCTCGGTGTCGTCCTGCTCGCGATCGGACTGGCGCTCTGAGACTCGCGGTCGTCGGCGCCGGCAAGATCGTCGCCGAGTTCCTGCCCCACGCCCAGCGCATCCCCGGACTCACCCTCGCCGCCATCGTGGGCACCGAGCGCAGCAGGGCGAAGCTCCAGCAGACGGCGGCGACCCACGGCATCCCGTCCGTCTTCACCGACCTCGACGCCTGTCTCGCCGACCCCGCCGTCGACACCGTGTGGGTCGCGGTGCCGAACGTGCTGCACGCCCACGTCGCGCGGCGGGCGCTGCTCGCCGGAAAGAACGTCGTCTGCGAGAAGCCGTTCGTGCTGCGTGCCGAGGACCTCGCTGAGCTCCGCACGCTCGCCGAGGAGCGCGGGCTGATTCTCGTGGAGGCCATCAGTACGCAGTACCTCGCGAACGTCGAGTGGATGCGGCAGAACCTCAGCCGCCTCGGCGACCTACGGCTCGTGCAGAGCGAGTACTCGCAGTACTCCTCGCGGTACGACGCGTTCCGCGCGGGGGACGTCGCGCCCGCCTTCGACCCGTCGGCCGGCGGCGGCGCCCTCATGGACCTCGGGATCTACGCGCTGCACCTGGTCTTCGGCCTCGTCGGCGCCCCCGACTCGGTCGTCTACACGCCCCGGATGGAACGCGGTGTCGACACGTCGGGTGTCGCCGTCCTCGGCTACCCCGACCTGACAGCCGTCTGCGTCGCCGCGAAGGACTCGCCGGGCCCCTCGCGCACGAAGATCCAGGGGACGGAGGGCGTCATGATCGTCGACGGGCCGCCCAACGAGATCGCCGCCGTCGAGCTGCTGCTGCGGGACGGGACGAGCGAGCGCATCGCCCTCGACGACGACCCGCATCGGATGACCGCGGAGTTCCGGGCCTTCGTGCGGATGATCGCCGAGCGCGATCTCGCCGAGCGCGACCGGCGGCTCGACCACAGCGCGGCGGTGCTCGACGTCGCCCTCCGCGCCGTCGCGTCCGCGGGCCTCCGCCTCGGCTGAGGCGCCCCGATAGCCTGACGGGATGAGCGCCGTCACCCGAGCAGAAGAGCCCGTCGCCTGGTCGGAGGGGACCTGGACGACCCCGCCGCAGGCAGTGGTGGAGCAGGACGGGATGCTGCGCGTCACCGCCGTCGAGGGCAGCGACGCGTGGCGGCTCACCTCGTACGGGTTCGTCCACGACACCGAGCACGCGCTGCTCGCGCCGCTCCCCGACGGGACCGCGATGGAGGTCGCCTTCGACGCGACCTTCGAGGCGCAGTTCGACCAGGCCGGACTGTTCGTCCGGGTGGACGAGACGCGGTGGGTGAAGGCCGGTGTGGAGTTCTCGGACGGCGCACTGCAGCTGGGCGCGGTCGTCACCGACGGTATGTCGGACTGGTCGCTCGCTCCCGTGCCGGAGTGGCTCGGCCGCCGCATCACGGTGCGCGTGAGCCGGGACGGGAACGCGCTCACCGTGCGGGCGGGCGCCGACGACGAGCCGCTGCGGCTGGTCCGCGTGATCCCCTTCGCGGCCGGTCTGGATGCCGCGGCGGGCCCGTTCGTCTGCGCCCCGACCCGTGCCGGGCTGACCGTCGCCATCGCGTCGTGGCGGCGGGGCTCCGCCGACGCGGAGCTGCACTGACGGCCCGAGGCAGGGCGCCGAGGCAGGGCGCCGACGCGGTAGCCTCCCGGCATGACCGTGCGCACCGTGATCCTGTCGGGTGCCGGCCGGTACGCCGACCCGTGGCATCCCTTCGCCGAGACCTCCGCCCGACTCGCGGCGATCCTGCAGGGAATCGGTCACGACGTGACGGTCCGCGAGGACGTGGACGCCGCCATGGCGTCGCTCGCGGACGCCGACCTCCTCGTCGTCAACGCGGGCGATCCGTGGCGCGGCGGGGAGCGGGGAGTGGATGCCGCGGCCGTCGCCGCGTTCGATGCGGCACTCGACCGCGGGATCGGCGTCCTCGCGATGCACTGCGCGGTCGCCTCGCTGCGCGACTACCCGCGCTGGGCGGGTGCGACCGGGGCGGTCTGGCTGCCGACGCTGTCGTTCCATCCGCCGTTCGGCCGGGTCGTGGTCGACGCCCGGGACGGGGTGCCGTTCACCGTCGAGGACGAGCGCTACTGCGCGCTGCAGGCCACCGGCGACCGGGACGTCATCGCGTGGCACGGGGGCGACGCCGGTCACCGCGAGCCGACGGCGTGGCGGCGCACGGTCGGCCCCTCCCGCGTCGCGGTGGACGTGCTCGGTCACGACGCGCGCTCGTACGACGCGCCCGGGCACGCCGCGCTCGTCGCGGACCTGGCCGCCTGGGCCGCCGCCACGCGCTGAACACCAAGGGGTACCGCTTCGAGCTCGGCGCCTCGGACTGACACGTCCCCGCGACGGGCGCAACCCCCTCGCTCGCGTGCTCCCCTCCGACCAGGCTCGCACGGAACCTGAGGAGGATCGATGAAGGCGATGACCTATCGCGGACCGTACAAGATCCGCGTCGACCAGAAGAGCGACCCGGTGATCGCTCACCCGAACGACGCCATCGTGCGCGTCGAGCTGGCGTCGATCTGCGGCTCCGATCTGCACCTGTACCACGGCATGATGCCCGACACCCGGGTCGGCCACACGTTCGGGCACGAGTTCATCGGCTGGGTCGAGGAGGTCGGCTCGTCGGTGCGGAACCTGAAGCCCGGCGACCGGGTCATGGTCCCCTTCAACATCTACTGCGGATCATGCTTCTTCTGCGCCCGCGGCCTCTTCTCCAACTGCCACAACGTCAACGCCAATGCGACGGCGATCGGCGGCATCTACGGATACTCGCACTCGACCGGCGGGTTCGACGGCGGTCAGGCCGAGCTGGTGCGCGTGCCGTTCGCCGACGTCGGCCCTCAGGTGATTTCCGACGACATCGCGTCCGAGGATGCGCTTCTGCTGACCGACGCGTTCTCGACCGGGTACTTCGGCTCGCAGCTCGCCGACATCGTCGAGGGCGACACCGTGGTCGTGCTGGGAGCCGGTCCCGTCGGGCTGGCCGCGGCGCGCTCGTGCTGGCTCATGGGGGCCGGCCGCGTGATCGTCGTCGACCACCTCGACTACCGGCTGCAGAAGGCGCGCGAGTTCGCCTTCGCCGAGACTGTGCACTTCGGTCAGGTCGACGACATCGTGCTGACGCTCAAGAAGATGACCGACGGTCTCGGCGCGGATGCCGTGATCGACGCCGTCGGGGCCGAGGCGGACGGCCACGTCCTGCAGCACGTCACGGCCGCGAAGCTCAAGCTCCAGGGCGGCTCGCCCGTCGCTCTCAACTGGGCGATCGACGCGGTCCGCAAGGGCGGGACTGTCTCAGTCATGGGCGCCTACGGGCCGCTGTTCAGCGCGATCAAGTTCGGCGACGCCATGAACAAGGGATTGACGATCCGCGCCAACCAAGCGCCGGTCAAGCGGCAGTGGCCGCGCCTGCTCGAACACATCCGCGCCGGACACATCGCCCCGCGGGAGCTCATCACGCACCGCTTCGACCTCGACGACATCGCCGAGGGGTACCACGTCTTTTCGTCGAAGCTCGACGGCATCATCAAGCCCGTCGTGACGTTCGGCGCCTGAGCGAGGAGGAACCATGCCGTACCGCGCAGACAAGCCTGGCCAGACCCCCGACCCCGAGGACCTCCGCCGCCGCATCCCCGGCTGGGGCACCGACCTCGACCCTGCCGACCGCCCCGCCTTCCCGCGCGAGCAGCCCGGGATCGAGACCGGCGCCCACTGGGACCTGCCCGAGCAGCAGCCGCACGGGTCCGGTCGCGAGCGCTCGATCGAGCACGAGCGCCTCACCCCGGTGTTCGGGACCGCACAGCCGCTCCACGGCGTCTCGGGGGCGATCCGGCGACTGGCCTACGCGAGGTTCAGCGAGGGGCAGACACCGCACTGGATGCTGCTGATCCTGGGCGACCGGGTCGAGTCGGCGGGTGCTCACGCGAGGTCCCTGTTCTCCCGCCGCCCGGACGACCCGGTGACGCAGTCGGGCATCCTCGGCGAACGCGGACGCGGCCCGATCTCCTCGCGTGTCGGGCGTGGCCGCGTGGACGTGCGTCACACCTGGATGGACCCCGTCCTCGTCGTGGGGCCGTGGGTGGTGGCCGCGGTGGTCGTCTTCCGAATCGTCCGCGCGGCGGTGGCCCCGGCATCCCGCCGCTGACACGGTCTTCCGACACGCCCGGGACGACATCGACCCCGGCGCATTCCGCGGCGTGTCCGCGGGTGACGGTGCGGTCCGGGGACCGTAGGCAGCGCTCTTCTGGTCGGTGAGGGGCGGTGACGAGCTGACCGCGACGTGCGACACGGGTAGCCCCCAGCGGGCCTTCACGCCGACGGGTTAGCGTGGTGCGGGCAGTCGGACCGGGGAGGCGCAGATGGCGGCACGCCGCAGGCGATCCCCGGCGCGCGCGCGGCGCGGCCGGCTCGCGGCGCTCGCCGTCGGGATCGGTGTCGCCCCCGCCGCCGTCGTGATCCTCCTCGCTGCGTGCCTGCCGGCGGCGCTGCGTCCCGCCGAGCCCGAGGGCGCGCCCCTGCCGCCGGTCTCGTCCCGCTGGGCCGACACCCCGCCACCTGCCCTCGCCGTCCCGGGAGCCGACCCCTCCCGCGCGCCGGCGGTCGATCTCGTCGACGCCGAGTGGGCGTCGCGGGTGGCGGCGGCCACCGGCATCCCCCGTCGCGCCGTCATCGCGTACGCGGCGGCGGATCTCACCGTCGCCCACGAGCAGCCGTCCTGCGCGATCGGCTGGAACACCCTCGCCGGGATCGGGTGGGTCGAGTCCCGGCACGGGTCGTACGGCGGGTCGCACCTCGACGACAGCGGCCTGGTGACCCCCCGCATCCTGGGGCCGCGGCTGGACGGGGACGGTGTGGCGGCCATCGCCGACACGGACGGCGGGGACCTCGACGGTGACGACCGGTGGGACCGCGCGGTCGGGCCGCTGCAGTTCATCCCAGAGACCTGGCGGCGATGGGGCGCGGACGGAGACGCCGACGGCACCCGCGACCCGAACCACATCGACGACGCCGCCCTGGCGGCTGGGCGTTACCTCTGCCGGTCCGGCCCGATGGCGACCGAGACCGCCTGGCGCGACGCCGTGTTCACCTACAACCCGCTCACCCGTTACATCGACGACGTCGCGACCCGCGCGAACGAGTACGCGCAGATGGCGCCGGCGGGCTGACACGACGAAGGCCGCACACGGGGTGCGGCCTTCGCGATCAGTGGTCGGTGCGCTTCAGCGACCTGCTGGAATCCGCCTAGTCCGGATCGACGCCCGGCTCGACCTTCTCGATGGGCACCGCCGCATCGTCCTCGACCGCCTGCTTGACCGCACCCATCGGGTCCTCGTCCGGGAGTGCACCTCCGGGAATCGGCTTGTCCGACTCGGTGTGCTGCGCGTCGTGGTCCATGACTGCTCCTCTCGTCGAGGTCCCGACGTTACGGAGACGCCGGGCCGCAGGGCAGGGGCTTGCACAGGTGAGGCCCCGGCGATAAGCCCGATCGCCGGGGCCGTTGTAAGCGCGGGAGAAAAAATCGGTGACCCGAACACCTCTCGTCTCGACCGTCCGCCTACGTACCTTGCACCGTCAACGCTAGGCGAGCGCACGTGACGTGCCGGGGGCATTGACGCCGCATCCCGGCGTCTGCTACTCCCCCCGGCTAACCCTCGGTCTCGGCGGTGTCAAGCCCCTCGGTGCGCGCCCTGCTCGGAGCGATGGTGAGACCCGCGAGGCGGTCCGCTCGCGGCAGATCGACGAAGACCTGCGAACACGCTACATCCGGAGGTGCGACCGTGAGTGAGGATCCCTGCGGGCGATTGATCCTCGAGCCGCTGTCCGCGTCGGCATGGCGGCTCTGCGACGCGACGGCGGCGGCGTCCGACGCCGCCCATCTGATCGCGTACGTCGAGGCCGCCGACGACGGCGGGTACGACGTCACCTGGGTCTTCTGCGGTCGTGGGACGGGGTGGTACCCCACCGTGGACGAGCTGCTGCGCGGGGCGATCCGTTACCTCGCGGCAGCCGCGCCCCGCCGCACCAAGCCGAAGCCGATCGCGCACCGTCCGCCGCTGGCGGCCCTGTAAGGGCTAATCGCCTCATCGCCGACTGTCAAGATCGTGACTCCGTGGGCGATCCGGCGCATGCTGGGTCTCCGATGTCCGTCCGAGGCCGAGGAGAACCGATGAACCGCATCGACATCTCATACGGCGGCCAGTGGTACAGCATCGGCAATCGCACCCTCGACGAGGTCCATCAGGAGATCCAGGAGGGGGTGGCCGCAGGGCAGCATTGGCTCGCCGTCAACGACGGGGAGGGCAGCCCCCGCCCCGCCTACCTCTTCATCACCCCGGGTGTCCCGATCGCCGTCATTCCCGTACCGGAGCCGCAGGATCCGCCCACCGACGGCCAGGCGCCGGCGTTCGACGACCCCGACCCCGACGGTTTGCCGCCGTTCTGGCGCGGCCCCCGCATCCATCCGGATCGGCAGCGGTCCGTCTGAGGTCTATCCCCGGTGCCCGTGGCGGTCAAGGGGATGACACTCACGCCGTCCAGCGCGCAGACTGTCCTGCATGAGCGACGCCATCGATCCCCGCGAAGGGGTCCAGTCCAGCCCCTCGATGTCACAGAACCCCGCGGATGCCGCGCAGAGGATCGACGGCATCATCGTCCAGTGCCAGGCCGACCTCGCCGGCCAGGAGGGCGCGGACGTGCGCCTGCTGCTGGAGCGCCGACTGCAGGATGCCGGTTTGACGCTCTCCGACGAGGAGATGACCGCCGCTCTGGCGCGCCTGGGCGCGTGAGCCCGGCTATCACCGGGGCCGCCGGCGGCGCAACCCGATGTCGTCTGCGACGACGCCGACGTAGCGTGACACACGACCCCGTTCCGAGAAAAAAGGATGTGTCATGACGACAACCCAGACGAAGTCCGCGACCTCGGCGACCCGCAACAAGCGTCGCCCCGCCAAGTCGGGTGCGCAGCTGACGGAGGAGCAGAACGCGGAGCGCGGCTTCACCGCGTCGCAGAAGCTCAGTGACAACCTGCAGGCGGTCCTCGTCGACCTCCTGGAGCTGTCGATCCAGGGTAAGCAGGCGCACTGGAACGTGGTCGGCAAGAACTTCCGCGACACGCACCTTCAGCTCGACGAGATCATCGACGCCGCCCGGGAGTTCAGCGACACCGTGGCCGAGCGCATGCGCGCCCTGCACGCCGTCCCCGACGGCCGCAGCGACACCGTCGCCGAGACCACGACGCTGCCCGAGTTCCCCCACGGCGAGGTGTTGACCTCGGACGTCATCGACCTCGTGACCGAGCGCCTCGAGGCGACCATCTCGACGTGCCGCGACGTGCACGACGAGGTCGACGAGGAGGACCCGACGAGCGCCGACATCCTGCACGGCATCCTCGAGAGCCTCGAGCAGTTCGCCTGGATGATCAGTGCGGAGAACCGCACTCCTCGGTGATCCTTCGACGAGAGCTTCCGCCGACGGCCGCGTCACTCCGTGACGTGGCCGTCGCGGTCGTCGTGGAACATCTCCGGCATGAGTTGGATGCCGCCGGAGGAGTTGGCGGATGCCGCCAGTTCCTCGATCCACTCGCGGCTGAGCGCGGGCGGCTCGGGCTCGTCGAACACGAAACGCAGGGGGATGGCGGGGTGCAGCCAGATGGTGGTGCGTCCCTGCGGCGAATCCTCGGGGTGCTGCCACGAGACGGTGAAGCTCTCGGAACGCCGGAGCTTGGTCGCGATCACGATCTTCAGGTGAGCGAGCGCGCGATCCGCGATCCGGATGGGGATCGCCGAGCTGCCGTAGTAGATCACACCCATGGGGCCACCATAATGGGAGATGTCCGTCGCGACTCCGCGATGACACGACGAGGGGGCCGCAGTGGGCAAGTTCATCTATGAGGATTCCATCAAGGTGGACTTCGAAGACCGCACCCTGGCTCACCTGCAGCAGGTCATCGGCAACAAGCTGCGCCGCGGCGAGTCCTTCCACTTCACGTGGCGCGACGACAGGAGCATCGGCGAGGGCCGCACGTCCGTCTGGCTCCACCCGCACGCGTCGCTCGTCTTCAAGTACTACGGCAGCCGTCAGTCGCGCATCAATCGCGCGTGGTCCGAGGCCCTGATGTACGCCGCCAACTCGCCGGCCGGTCTGCACCTGGTCCCCGAGCCCGCCGATCCCGGTGAGGCGGAGAGCTCTGCCTGATCTCGTCGAACGCATCGCCGACGCGGCAGGCCGCGTCGGGGTGGTCTGCGCGGTCGCCGAATCCCTCACGAGCGGGCGTCTGGCGGCCGAGGTCGGGCGCGGCTCGTCCGCCCAGGACTGGTTCGCGGGCGGGGTCGTCGCGTATCAGGTGCGCGTCAAGGAGGAGGTCCTGGGCCTCGGACCCGGAACCGATCCCTGCTCGCCCGAGTGCGCAGAGCAGCTCGCACGCGGGGTCCGTGCCCTGCTGGGCGCGGATGTCGCCGTGTCGACGACGGGCGTCGGCGGACCGGACGCCCAGGACGGGCACGCTCCGGGCACCGTCTACCTCGGCTGGGCGACGGCGGATGCCGCCGGCCACGAGCTCGTGCGGTTCGACGGGGATCCCGCCGAGGTGATCGACCAGGCGGTCGGGGCTGCGCTGGCCCTGCTGCTGCAGACCGTCGAGGCGACGCGCGCGGACGGGTGACGGGCGCGGCATCCGTGGCGTCCGCACAAGAAGCCGCCCCGCGCCGTGGGGGGTCGGCGAGCGGGGCGGCAGGGGGGGCCTGTGGGGTCACACCAGCAGGGGCGGACTCCCGAAGCGTTCGGTGAAGTCGGCAGCGAGGGCGTCCTCGAAGGCGTCCGCCTCGTCGATCAAGTCGGGGTGACTCATGCGGCGGCCACCGGGCGACGAGTCTCAGGACGGGCGGCGGTGATCTCGGGGATGTCGAGATCGGCATCGAGGACGAGTCCTCCGTTGGAGGTGGCCTGGTCGGCCATTTCACGCAGCGTCGCGGGGTTCAGGGGGATCGCCGCGGCCTGGTCGTAGACGAAGCGCAGCGGGATGGCGGGCTGGAACCAGAGGGTCGTGCGGCCCTCGCCCTCCTCTCCGGTGCCCTTCCACGAGACGACGAAGCTCTCGCTGCGCCGCAGCTTGGTCGTCGCCACGGCGGCGAGGTGAGCGAGGATGCGGTCCGGCATGACGATGGGGGAATCGACGTTCCCGTAGTAGAGGCTTCCCATGACGTTCTCCTGGTGTGGGTCGTGGTGAGGGGGTCAGTGGTGGGCCGGCCGGGCCGTAGACCGGTGGGGCCGCTGTCGTGAGAGCGAATCGAGGATGAGTGCCCTCCAGCCCGTCCGCTGCTCAGGGATGAGAGCGACCCCGAGTGCCGTGAAGGGCGCCGGGATGGGGTGTGAGGGTGTGGGTGTCATCGTTCCGTTCCTGAATTACTAGCTAAACAATACATCTAGTAGATTTCACATCTCTTGTCTATCATTGATTCTGAGAAGGACAAGAACTGTCACAGATTCGGACATGTAAGGTGGTGAAGTCGATGGAGGTGCTCGACTCGTACGGCTCCGTGGACGTCAGCGACAGCGTCGCGACGTGGCACGAGGTCGAGGCGGGCTTCTGGGTCGGCAACACCCACGGCGCGTTCCTCGGAACCGTCGAACAGAACACCGCGGGATGGATCGCCCGAGATCACACCGGCGGGTTCGTGGGGAAGTATCCGGACGCGGCTGAGGCTCGGGCGGCGATCGGATGATGTTGGACACCCGTCACGAGCCGAGGAGTTGACATGCCTCAGTCCATCGTGCGACACGAGCACACGCACCTCTACGCCGCGCAGCCCAAGACCGACGCGGGGCGTGAGTTGAGCAGCGCCATCCTCGAGCTCCGTCATGCCGAGCAGGTCCAGGCGGACCGTTCCCAGCGCATCTCCGGCCTCGGCGGCATCGACCTTGCCGCCCTCCGCTATCTCGTGCAGGCGCGGCGTGAGGAGCGGGAGGTCAGCCCGAAGGACCTCATCGTGATGCTCGGGACCTCCAGTGCCACCGTCACCAACGTGATCGAGCGACTCGTGAGCAAGGGCTACGTCATCCGGGAGCAGCACCCTTCGGACCGGCGTGCCCACTATCTCGTGCCGACGGAGACCGCAGCCGATCTCGTCGACGAGGTCTACGGCGCCCACCACGGCGCTGTCGTGTCTGTCATCGACAGTCTCGACGAGCAGGCCGCGACCGTGACGGCCGACACCATCCGCCGCATCGCCGCAGCGCTCGACGATCTCGCCCGTCGCGGCTGACCGCGACCCTCGAGGGGGTCGCGGCTTTCTCAGATGACGGTGTCCGGCCCCAACCGGTGCCACGTGCGGTTGTGGTAGACGAGCGGCGACGCCGAGTCGCGCGCGATGTTCGCCTGCAGGGCGTGCGCGGCGATGACCGTCGAACCGCCGGCATCCATCCGGTCGATCACGGCGCACCGCACCCAGGCCCGCACCCCGTGATAGACCGCTTCACCGGTGACCAGGCGCGACCACGGCAGCTCCGCGAAGCGGTCGATTCCGCTCGTCGCGCCGATCTCGGCGAGGCGCAGGTCGTCGGCGTCCAGCAGGTGGACGACGAGCGTCTCGGCCGCGGCGAGCACGGGCGCCGCCGACGACTGCGACGACACCGAGAAGATCAGGAGCGGGGGATCGGCGCTCACCGACGACACGGACGTCGCCGTGAGCGCGACGGGGCCGTTCCCGGCATCCGCGGTGATCACGGCGACACCGCCCGGGTGCCCCCGGAAGACGGCCTTGAACTCCTCGGGCGAGAGCGACTCGCCGAGCCCGGACGCAGCGGGCCGGTGATCGTCCGAAGCGGCGTGTGCGGGAGAAGTCATACCTCGAACCTACGATCACGCGGACGGGGGGAGGGCCATGTGTCCGAACCTTTCGTCCTGTTGCGCCGGATGACGACGAGAGCGGACGGACACGGATGCCGGGTGTCCGGTACCATGGCCAGGTGCTGACCCTTCGCTGTTGTCGTCGCTGACCGCCGGTTACCCGGCGATTCCCGCGACCCCATCAGCTTACGCGCCTCTGTGAGCGCGGCATCCCGTCAGGAAGAACCCGTGCGTTACGCCAGCTCCATCGCCGACCTCGTCGGCAACACCCCTCTCGTCCGTCTGAACTCCGTCACCGAGGGCATCGCCGCCACGGTCCTCGCCAAAGTGGAGTACTTCAACCCGGGCAGCTCGGCGAAGGACCGCATCGCGCGGAACATCATCGACGCCGCCGAGCGCGACGGGCACCTGAAGCCCGGGGGCACGATCGTCGAGCCCACGAGCGGCAACACCGGCGTGGGGCTCGCACTCGTCGCGCTGCAGCGCGGGTACCGCATGGTCTTCGTCGTGCCCGACAAGTTCGCCGGCGAGAAGGTCGCGGTGCTGAAGGCATACGGGGCCGAGATCGTCATGACGCCCACGAGCGTCCCGCCCGAGCATCCGGACTCCTACTACAGCGTGTCGGACCGGCTCGCCGCCGAGATCCCCGGCGCCTTCAAACCCAACCAGTTCGCGAACCTCAACGGTCCTCGCGGCCATTACGAGACCACGGGCCCCGAGATCTGGCGCGACACCGACGGTCGCGTCACGCACTTCGTGGCGGGCGTGGGCACCGGCGGCACCATCAGCGGGACGGGGCGGTTCCTCAAGGAGACGAGCTCGGGAGCGGTCACCGTGGTCGGCGCCGACCCGGAGGGCTCGATCTACTCCGGCGGCGACATCCACGGCTACCTCGTCGAAGGGGTCGGCGAGGACTTCATGCCCGCGACCTTCGACCCGACCGTCGTCGACCGCTACGAGAGGGTGGGCGACGCCGAGTCGTTCGCGATGACCCGGCGCCTCGCCCGCGAGGAGGGGCTGCTCGTCGGCGGCTCGTCGGGGATGGCGGTCGTCGCCGCGCTGCGTGTCGCCCGTGATCTGCCGGCGGATGCCGTCATGGTCGTCCTCCTTCCCGACCACGGTCGCGGCTACCTCAGCAAGATCTACGACGACGGTTGGATGACCGACCACGGCTTCACCGTCGACACCGAAACCGAGACCACCACCGGGAGCCTCGCATGAGTGCACAGTCCTCCGCTCGCGGCTTCGCGAGCCTCGCCGTCCACGCAGGTCAGAAGCCCGACGAGGCGACGGGTGCCGTCATCCCGCCCGTCCACTTCTCGACGACGTACGCGCAGGACGGCATCGGCGGCCTCCGCGGCGGCTACGAGTACGGCCGCAGCGGCAACCCGACCCGTACCGCCCTGCAGACCCAGCTCGCCGCGATCGAGGGAGGCGCGCACGCGCTGTCGTTCGCCTCGGGGCTCGCCGCCGAGGACGCGCTGCTGCGCGCCGTGCTGCGCCCCGGCGACGAGGTGCTGCTGGGCAACGACGTCTACGGCGGCACGTTCCGGCTCATCTCCCGCGTCCTCGGCGACTGGGGCGTGAAGCTGCGCGTCGTCGACATGAGCGACCCCGAGAAGGTCCGGGCCGCCGTCACCGAGCGGGCGCCCCGCATCCTCTGGGTCGAGACGCCCTCGAACCCGCTGCTGCGCATCACCGACATCGCCGGCCTCGCCGAGATCGGCCACGGCGTCGGCGCGCTCGTCGTCGTCGACAACACCTTCGCGACCCCCGCGCTGCAGCGCCCGCTGTCGTTCGGCGCCGACGTCGTGGTCCACTCGACGACGAAGTACCTCGGCGGTCACTCCGACGTCGTGGGCGGTGCGCTCGTGCTGAACGACGACGAGCTCGCCGAGAAGATCGGCTTCCTGCAGTTCGCCGTCGGCGCCGTGTCGGGGCCCCTCGACGCGTGGCTGACGACGCGCGGCATCAAGACGCTCGCCGTGCGGATGCGTCAGCACAGCGAGAACGGGCTCGCCGTGGCATCCTTCCTCGACGGACACGACCGGGTCGCGCGGGTCTACTACCCGGGCCTCGCGTCGCACCCCGGGCACGAGCTCGCATCGCGGCAGATGGCGGGCTTCGGCGGCATCGTCTCGCTGGCGCTCGAGTCGGGCGAGGCGGCGCGCCGGTTCGCCGAGTCGCTGCGGCTGTTCACGCTCGCCGAGTCGCTCGGCGGCGTCGAGTCGCTCGTCAACTACCCCGACGCGATGACCCACGCCTCGGTCCGCGGCACCGAGGCAGCCGTCCCCGTGGAGGTCGTGCGGCTGTCGGTCGGCATCGAGGACGCCGCCGACCTGCTCGCCGACATCGAGCAGGCGCTGCAGGCCTGACGCCGGCGGGGCGCGGGCGCGTGCCCGGTGCAGGAAGAACGATGCGATCGGGCCTCTAGGGGGAAACCTTCGCCTCGCTGAACCTGCATCCGGTCCGCCCGCGGGCGATAGCGTGGCCGGATGACACACGCACGATGGGCCATCCTCGGTGCGGGCGCGATCAGCGGCGACTTCGCGCACGCGCTGCCCGACTCCGACCTCGGCCGGCTGTACGCGGTCGGCGCGCGGGACGTCTCGCGGGCGGAGGAGTTCGCCGCCGCGCACGGCGCCCTCGTGGTGGGGACGTACGACGACATCCTCGACCGCGACGACATCGACGCCGTCTACGTCGGCACGGTGCACACGACGCACACGGACCTCGTGCAGCAGGCGCTGGCCGCGGGCAAGGCCGTGCTGTGCGAGAAGCCGCTCGGCGTCGATCCTGCCGAGACGGATGCCGCGATCGCGGCCGCTCGCGCTGCCGGACTGCCCCTCGTCGAGGCCTTCAAGTACCGCTTCGGGCCGTTCGCCGACCGCCTCCGCGAGCTGGTGGGCGGGCGAGCCCTCGGCGACCTGGTCGAGATCGAGTCCTCGCTCGGCTTCGCCGCCGGCAGCCGCACCGGACGCCTGTTCGACCCGGCGACGGCGGGTGGCGCGATCCTCGACGTCGGGTGCTACCCGTTGTCGCTCGTCGTCGGCGTCGCGGCGTGGGCGGGGCACGACCTCGACGGACTCGAGGTGCAGGCGGTGGCCGGCACGATCGGTGAGACCGGCGTCGACGAGAGTGCGGCGGCATCCGTCGATCTCGGTGGTGCGTCGGCGAACATCCGCACCGCGATCGTGCACGACCTGCCGCGCCTCACCCGCGTCGTCGGGCGCGAGGCGAGCCTGGAGATCCCGAACGTGTGGGGGAGCCGGACCGACAGCACCGCGGCGGCGACGCTGATCCGCACGGACGGCACCCGTGAGGAGATCGAGGTGCCGACCGTGCAGCCGATGGCGGCGGAAGCGGATGCCACGATCCGCGCCCTCCGCGAGGGGCGGACCGGGGCGCCCGAGATCCCGTGGGCCGAGACCCGCACGATCGCGCGGCTGCTCGCAGAGTGGCGCGGCGGCATCGCCTGAGCGTCAGCGGGTCCGCCACCACCGGCGACGGCGCGTTTTCTCGGGCTCGACCGGGGGAGCGGATGCCGCGGCCCGCGCCGCGCGCCGGGCGCGCCACGCGGCGACCTCCGCGTCGGGGTCGCGTGTCGGGGTGACGACGGGCGGTCCGCCGAGCAGTTGACGGCGCGCCTCGATCACGCGGCGGGAGAAGTCCGCGGTGTACTCGCGGACGTCCTCCTCCCGGTGGAAGACGTCGACGCGCTGCTCGAACTCGGCGTGCTCGATGCGCAACCGCAGGGCGGGCGGTCCGAGCCCGGACAGCTGCTCCGTCTGGATCTTGCGCTTGATCCACCAGTCGGGGTCGTGCGACCCGCCGAGCCCGTCGAGGGGCTTGCCCGCGCCGGGCAGGTCGTCGAAGTCGCCGCGGCGGATCGCCTGCTGGACGGCGGTCTCGACGTACATCGCGCGTTCGGTGCCGGTCGGTGTGCCCGTGTGGCGCTCGGGTTCGGTGGGCCGCTCGTCGCCGTGCTCTCGCGCGGCCTGCTCCACGCGGTATCGCGCGGCCCTCACTCGGGGGTCGTCGTCCGCGCCGCGGTCCTCGGCCATTCCTCCAGCGTACGGCGCGGCGTTCTTGCGGCGGCGTTGCCGAGTATGCATATACTCAGAAAACACATACCCGGTATGCAGCGAGGAGTCCCGATGTCGGTACGTTCGAGCCTGTTGGCGATCCTGGACCAGGGTCCCTGCTACGGCTACCAGCTGCGGGCGGAGTTCGACCGCCGCACCGGGTCGACCTGGCCCCTCAACGTGGGTCAGATCTACAACACCCTCGACCGCCTCGAGCGCGACGGCCTGGTCGAGAAGGGTGACGTCGACGAGCAGGGTCACGTGTACTGGCAGATCACGGATGCCGGATCCGCCGAGGTCCGCGCGTGGCTCGACGCTCCCGTGGAGCGCTCGCAGGGCACCCGTGACGAGCTGGCGATCAAGCTCGCCGTCGCCGCCACCCTGCCGGGGGTCGACCTGGCCGCCGTGATCCAGCGGCAGCGCTCCGCGTCGCTGCGGCAGCTGCAGGAACTGAACCGCGCCAAGTATGCGGGCGCGAACCCCGACGGTCCCGAGGAACTCGCGTGGTCGCTCGTGGTCGATTCGATGATCTTCTCCGCCGAGGCCGAGGTGCGATGGCTCGACCACACCGAGCAGCGGCTCGCGCGGCATCCTCATCACACGATGGGGTTGGAGCTGTCCACCGAGACCCCCAAGCGGGGGAGGCCTGCCAGATCCGAGGCGGGCAACGCCGAGGCGGTCGTGCGGTGAGCGCCGCCGTCCTGCAGCTGGTGGGGGTCACGCAGCAGTACGGCGAGGGCGAGACGAGCGTCTCGGCACTGTCGGGCGTCGATCTGACGGTCGACAAGGGGGAGCTCGTCGCGATCATGGGAGCGTCCGGTTCGGGCAAATCCACGCTCCTGTCGATCGCGGGCGGGTTGCAGAAGCCCACCAGCGGCGAAGTCGTCGTCGAGGGGACGTACCTCTCGACGGCGACACGTCGCGATCTCGCGCAGCTCCGGCGGCGCTCCCTGGGATTCGTCTTCCAGGACTTCAATCTCATCCCGACCCTCACGGCCGTCGAGAACGTGACGCTGCCGCTCGAGCTCGACGGCTTCCGAGCCCGGGTGGCGCGCCGTGCGGGTCGGGATGCGCTCGCCTCGGTCGGTCTCGAGGACAAGCTCGATTCCTATCCCGACGACCTGTCGGGAGGGCAGCAGCAGCGCGTCGCGATCGCCCGTGCGGTCGTCGGCGGCCGCCGGCTGATCCTCGCCGACGAGCCGACCGGTGCGCTCGACTCGATCACGGGGGAGGCGGTCATGAAGATGATCCGCAGCCGCGTCGACCAGGGGGCCGCCGGCATCCTCGTCACCCATGAACCACGGCACGCGGCGTGGGCGGACCGCATCGTGTTCCTGCGCGACGGCCGCATCGTCGACCAGTCGCAGCGTCGCGGCGCCGACGCGCTCCTGTCGGACGCGCGATGACCGCCGTGCAGGACCGGCCCCGAGCGGATGCCGGCACCCGCCGTCGCGTCGAGCGCCCGAAGCCTTCGCGCACGGCGCGGGTGCGCGTCGCCGTGCGCATCGCGCGGCGCCAGGTGCGCCGCGCGTGGGTGTCGTCGCTGCTCATCATGACGCTCATCGCGCTACCGATCGCGGGGATGGCGGGGGTCGCGGTATACGTCGCGAGCATGATCGCGACACCGGCGGAGCGCGTGGCGGTGCAACTCGGAGAGATGCAGGGCTGGGTGGAGCCGATCGGCGTCCCCGATGCGGGGTTCTGGCAGGCGCCGGACGAGCCGTACTCGTACGGGTACGGGACAGGGCCGGAGTGGACCTCCGAGGCAGAGGGGGAACCGTTATCGGACCCCACCTCCGCGCTGCCCGCGGGGACCGAGACGATAGAGGTGTCGCAGGGACGCGAGCGCGTCCAGACGAGCGCGGGGATCGCGGCGATCCGGGCCTGGGCGGGCGACATCGGGGATCCTCGGTTCACGGGTCGTTTCGACATGGTCTCGGGGAACGCGCCGAACGGCGACGGCGAGGTCATGGTGACCACCGCGACACTCGATCGTGTGGGGGCGCGGGTGGGCGGAGAGCTGCGCCTGGTCGACTCGGATGACGTCCTTCGGATCGTCGGCACCTTCGATGCCGCGGAGCTCGCCGATACCGAGAGCGCTGTCGCCTTCCCGGACGCGGACCGCTTCGAGGGGGCGACCTGGTACCTGCCCGAGACCTCCCTGTCGTGGACGGAGATCCGGACGTTGAACGAGCAGGGCATCGGGGTCTACTCGCGCGAGGTGGTCCTCGACCCACCGGCGTTCTCTTGGCCGGACGGTTCTCAGGTGTACACCGCGGCGACAGCGGAAGAGCAAGGACTGCTCGCCCTGGCAGCGGGCTTGGGCGCGGGTGGCCTCGCGGCCGCCTACATGGTGGTGATGCTCGCCGGAGCGGCCTTCGCGGTGAGTGCGCGGCGACAGCAGCGTGCGCTCGCTATCGCGGCCAGCGTGGGTGCCGACACGCGGGACGTGCGCAGAATCGTCCTCCTCCAGGGGACGGTGCTCGGTCTCGTCGCCGGCGGCGTGGGGCTCGCCGCCGGCGTCGGATTGGCGGCCGTCGTGATGCGGCTGACGGACAACGGCTCGGCGATGCAGTTCTGGGGCTTCCATGTGCCCTGGGTCATGCTCATCGGCATCCTGCTCTTCTCGACGCTCGTCGGGACGGCGTCCGCATTCGTGCCCGCCCGGTCCGTCGGGCGATCGGACACGATCAGCGCGCTTCGCGGAGCACGTCGTCCCCAGCGGGTGAACGCTGCGCGGCCGCTGTGGGGATCGCTGCTGATCCTCGTCGGCGTTGTCGTCACGATCCTCTGCGGCGTGGCGGCAGCGGCCGTCGCTGCGGACACGATGCTCCCCTGGGACTCGCCCTTCCGGTGGCTCCCCGTTGTGGGCATCATCGCGGGGCCCGTCCTGGCGCAGGTGGGCATCCTCATCTCCGGTCGGTGGCTGCTCTGGCTGGCTTCACGGCTGCTGTCTCGGTTCGGCATAGCGGCGCGGATGGCGTCGCGAGATGCGGTCGCGAACGGCGCTCGGACGGTGCCGGCGTTCGCGGCCATCGGTGCCACGGTGTTCGTCGGCGTGTTCGCGGTCGGGGTCGGGATGATGTCGGCCGGGACGCAGGTGCGGACGTGGGACTACTCCGCGCCGATCGGGACCGTGACCGCTGACGTGTCGAGCATGGACGGGGACCAGCTCGATCCGACCGTACGGCTCGCCGTGTTCGAGGACGTCCGCGACGCCTTCGAGCAGGCGGGGGCGACGGCGACCGCGCTCGTGCAGCGCCAATTTCAGCTGTACTGGAGCGGCGAGGAGGACATCCCCGGCGACGCTGTGCGGGCGACCGTCATGGTTCCCCAGCGGAACCTGCTCAGCGGGGACGACACCGATCAGGGATGGTCGGGAGTCTTCGGCGATCCGACCAACAACATCGCCGTGATGGACGCGTCGGACGTTCCGACCGTGATGGGGGTCGAACTGAGCGCCGCCGACAAGAGGGCGTTCGAGCAGGGCGCTGCGCTGATCACCGACAGCGACCTGATCACCGATGGACGCATCGACGTCGCCGCGTGGACCGAGCGGGAATGGGCGACGGGCAAGGCGCCGGACAACATCTTCGCTCCGGCGAACGATGCCGCGTTCGCCGAGCCGCAGTGGCGGACGACCCTCCCCGCGATCGCGCTCGACGCGCCGGATCAGCCGTTGAGCGTTGTGCTGCATCCGTCTGCCGCTGGGGAGCTCGGCCTGAACCTGGAGCCGACGGCCCTGTTCGCGGCGATGCCCGAGGACTCCCCGTATCGGAACTGGGATCGGGCGTACGCGCTGGGGGACAGCCTGACGACCGACGACCACTCGGTCTACATCTCCGTGGAGACCGGCCCGCCGAGCCCCGCCGCCTGGCTCGTCCCGCTGCTCGCAGCCGTCGCGGTCCTCGTGCTCGGCGCGAGCGCCGTCGCGCTCGGGCTCGCGCGGTTCGAGCGTCGGCCCGACGACGCGACCCTCGCCGCCGTGGGCGGCACGCCGGGACTCCGTCGTCGCATCGGCCTGTGGCAGGGGCTCGTGATCGCCGGGTTCGGCACGTTCGCGGGGGCCGCCGCCGGCATCCTCCCACCGATCGGGTTCTGGCTGCAGTCGCAGACGTCCTGGGAGCCGATGGACCTCGCCGACATCCCGTGGTGGCTGCTCGGGGCGCTCGCCGTCGCGCTGCCGCTGGGGATCGCGGCCGTCAACTGGCTCGTGCCGCCGCGCGAACCCGAGCTCACGCGACGCAACGTCATCGCGTGAGCCGGGTCGGCGTCACAGTCGCGCGGATGCCTCGGTCAGCACGCTGCGAAGGATCCCCTCGATCTCGTCGAACTCCGTCGGCCCCATCGTGAGGGGCGGCGCGAGCTGGATCACGGGGTCGCCGCGGTCGTCGGCGCGGCAGTAGAGGCCGGCGTCGAACAGCGCCTTCGAGAGGAATCCGCGCAGCAGTCGCTCGGACTCGGCGTCGTCGAAGGTCTCCTTCGTCGCCTTGTCCTTCACGAGCTCGATGCCGAAGAAATAGCCGTCGCCGCGGACGTCGCCGACGATCGGCAGGTCGAGCAAGCGCTCGAGCGACGTGCGGAACGCCGGTGAGTTGTCCCGCACGTTCTGCAGCAGCCCCTCCTCTTCGAAGATGTCGAGGTTCTCGAGCGCGACCGCCGTCGACACCGGGTGCCCGCCGAAGGTGTACCCGTGCGGGAACGAGGCCGTCCCGTGCGCGAACGGCTCGTGGATCCGGTCGCTGATGATCGTGCCGCCCAGCGGCGAGTACCCGCTCGTGACCGCCTTCGCGAAGGTGATCATGTCGGGCTGGTAGCCGTAGCGGTCGGCGCCGAACCACTCGCCGAGGCGGCCGAACGCGCAGATGACCTCGTCCGAGACGAGCAGCACGTCGTGCCGGTCGCAGATCTCGCGGACGCGCGCGAAGTAGCCGGGCGGCGGCGGGAAGCATCCACCCGAGTTCTGCACCGGTTCGAGGAAGACCGCCGCGACAGTGTCGGCTCCCTCGAACAGGATCGCCTCCTCGATGCGGTCGGCCGCCCAGGTCCCGTACTCCTCGGGGGTCGTGCCGGTGAAGCCCTGCTCAGCCGCGCGGTACCAGTTCGTGTTCGGCACGCGGAAGCCGCCCGGTGTCACCGGCTCGAACATCGACTTCATGCCCGGCAGACCCGTGATCGCGAGAGCGCCCTGCGGGGTGCCGTGGTAGGCGACGAAACGCGAGATCACCTTATGCTTCGTGGGCTTGCCCTGCAGCCGCCAGTACTGCTTGGCCAGCTTGAACGCCGTCTCGACCGCTTCGCCGCCGCCGGTCGAGAAGAAGACGCGGTGGAGGTCGCCGGGAGCGAGGTGCGCGAGTCGGTCCGCGAGCTCGATCGCGGACGGATGAGCGTACGACCAGATCGGGAAGAACGCGAGCTCCTCGGCCTGCCGGGCGGCCGCCTGCGCGAGGCGGGTGCGGCCGTGGCCGGCGGCGACGACGAACAGCCCCGAGAGCCCGTCGATGTACTTCTTGCCGCTCGCATCCCAGATGTGGTGGCCGTCGCCCTTCACGATGATGGGGACGCCCGATCCCTCGGTCATCGACGATTGCCGCGCGAAGTGCAGCCACAGATGGTCGCGGGCCATCGCCTGCAGGTCGGTCTCGGATGGTGCCATGGGTTCCTCCGGTGCGTCGATGTGGGTGGTGGGCGGATGCCGGGTGTCAGCGCATCGTGTCAGCGCATGGTGTCCAGGATCCCGACGAGGTCCTCGAACGTCGTGCGGGGGTTGAGGATCGCGAAGCGGGCGTTCGTGCGGCCGGCGTGGCTGGAGGGCGTGACGAAGGCGTGCTGGTCGTCGAGCAGGCGGTTCGACCAGGCCGTGTAGTCTTCCTTGCTCCAGCCGCGGCGCTCGAAGACGACGACGCTCAGCTGCGGACGACGCACGAGTTCGAGCTCCTCGCGGGACTCGATCTCGGCGGCGATGCGCTCGGCGAGCGAGATCGAGCACGTGATCGCCTCGCGGTAGACCTCGGCGCCGTAGGTGGCGAGCGAGAACCACAGCGGCAGTCCGCGGGCCCGTCGCGTGAGGTGCGCGGCGAAGTCCGAGGGGCTCCAATCGCTCGTCTCGGTGAGGGTGTCGAGGTACTCCGCGTGCTGCGTGTGCGCGCGGCGGCCGAGCTCGGGGTCGCGGTACAGCAGCGCACACGCGTCGAACGGGGCGAACAGCCACTTGTGCGGGTCGACGATGAGCGAGTCGGCGTGCTCGATGCCGGCAAAGTAGTGCCGGGCCTCGGGTGAGAGTGCAGCCGCGAGGCCGTAGGCGCCGTCGACGTGCAGCCACACCCCGTGCTCGCGCGTGACCTCGGCGACCGAGGCGACGTCGTCGACGATCCCGAAGTTCGTCGAGCCCGCGGTCGCCACGACGGCGAAGACGCTGTCGCCGTGCTCCTCGAGCGCGGCGCGCACCGCGTCGCCGTGCAGCACACCCCCGGCATCCGGAGCCACGGGCACGACCTCGACGTCCATCACACGGGCCGCCGACGCGATCGACGAGTGCGCCTCGGCCGAGCAGACGACGCGCCAGCGGTCCGGACGGATTCCGCGGTCCCGCGCGGTCTCGCGTGCGGCCACGAGCGCCGACAGGTTGCCGAGGGTGCCGCCCTGCACGAAGACGCCGCCGGCCGTCGCGGGCAGTCCGAACTCGCCGGCGAGCCACCGGAGCACCTCGTTCTCGGCGTGGACGGCGCCCGCGCCCTCGAGCCAGGAGCCGCCGTAGAGCGCGCTCGCCGAGACGACGAGGTCGAACGCAGCAGCCGCCTTCGACGGCGCGCTCGGGATGAACGACAGGTACCGCGGGTCGTCGGTCGTGATGCACGCGGGAGCGAGCACGTGCTCGAAGACGCCGAGCGCCTTGCGCGCCCCGATGCCCTGCTCGGTGATCGTCACGCCGGCCAGGCGGGCGAGCTCGGCGGGCGGCAACGGCTTGTCGAGCGGGTTGTCGTCCGTCAGCAGCCGCTGCCGCGAGTAGTCGAGGACGAGGTCGACGATCTGACGGGTCTCGTCGGTCACGTCGTGCATACGGGCGGGCTGGGTCATCGGTTCTCCGAGGTCGTGCGGGGGAGCGCGGGTGTGCGCGGCGGTCGGGTCCGGCGGGTGCCCAGACGTTCGAAGGCTACGCCCAGGCGCAGCAGCGCGGTGTCGTCGTAGGCGCGGCCCGCGATCGTGAGGCCCACCGGCATCCGGGTGTCGCTCATCGTGCCCATCGGCACGGTCACGGTCGGGATGCCGAGATGCCGGATCGCGAGGTTGCCGTTGGCGATCCAGATGCCGTTGCGCCAGCCGAGGTCGGCCGAGGCGGGATTCACGTCCATGTCGGCGGGACCCACGTCGGCGACGGCGGGGAAGACGACGGCGTCGAGGCCGGCGGCATCCATCCACTCTTCGAGATCGGTGCGGCGGAGGCGTTCGAGGGCACGCAGACCCTCCTCGAGCTCGGGCATGTCGCCCAGCCCGGCGCCCGGATGCGCGCGCACCCAGTCGGGGTATTCGGCGATGTCGTCGTCGAAGCCGGTGTAGCGGTCGGGGAGCGCACCCGGCGGGTGGGGGAAGATCGCGGCGCCGTCGACGTCGGCGAGGGTCGAGAGCGCGGGGTCGCCGTTGGCGGCGAGGAAGTCGTCCCACGCCCACGCCGACAGGTCGACGATCTCGCGCTGCAGATACCCCTCGGGGACGCGGTCGCGGATGGTCGAGGCACCCGCGCGGTCGCCCTCGTACTCGCTCACGACGGGGAAGTCGACCTCGACGACGGTCGCGCCCGCGGCCTCGAGGTCGGCGCGGGCCGCGCGCCACAGCGCGAGGATCGACGGGCGGGTCTCGATCCGCTGACCCGTCGGACCGCCGATGCCGGTGCCCGTCCCGGCATCCGGGTCCTCACCGATGTACATGCGGGGGATGCCGAGACGCACCCCGGCGAGCGAGGCGCCCTCCGCGAGCGCGGGATAGGACGCGGGCCGCACCTGCGACGCCGCGGGGAGGGTCACCCACGGCTGCGCGCGCCAGAAATCGCCGCGGGTCTCGGTGTCGTCGGCGACGATGACGTCGAGCACCTCGAGCAGGTCGGCCATGGTGCGGGTGTGCGGGACGACGACGTCCATCGTCGGGACGAGCGGCCAGTTGCCGCGCACCGAGATGACACCGCGCGAGGGCGTGTAGGCGCAGAGCGCGTTGTTCGACGCGGGGCCGCGACCCGACGACCAGGTCTCTTCGCCGAGGCCGAACGCGGCGAAGCTCGCGGCGGTCGCCGTGCCCGACCCGTTCGACGAGCCGGACGCGAACGGCGCGGTCAGCCACTCGGCGTTGTACGGACTCTCGGCGCGGCCGTACACGCCGCGCTGCATGCCGCCGTTCGCCATCGGCGGCATGTTCGTGAGGCCGAGGCAGATCGCGCCGCCCGCACGCAGGCGCTCGATCGTGAACGCGTCGCGCTGCGCGACGAGGTCCGCGAAGGCGGGCGATCCGGCAGCGGCGGTCAGCCCGCGCACGAGGTAGCTGTCCTTCGCCGTGTAGGGGATGCCGTCGAGGGGTCCGAGGGTCTCGCCGCGGGCGCGACGCGCATCGGATGCCGCGGCCTCGGCCCGCGCGTCGGGGTTGCGGACCACGACGGCGTTCAACGCCGTCTCGGTGTCGGGCCCGTCATACGCGTCGATGCGCGCGAGGTAGGCGTCGACGAGCTCGACCGCCGTGGCTTCTCCGGACTCGAGGGCGGCGCGCAGGTCGGCGATCGGCGCCTCGACGACGTCGATCATGCCGTCACCGCCGGCTGCTGCTGCGTGATGCAGTGGATGCCGCCGCCCCGGGCGAACAGGGGGCGTGCGTCGACCGTGACGACCTCGCGGCCCGGGTACGCCTCGGCCAGGATCGCGCGGGCCTGCGCGTCGGCCTTCTCCTCGCCGAAGCCGCACGCGATCACGCCGCCGTTCACCACGAGGTGGTTCACGTAGCTCCAGTCGACCGGGCCGTGGGCGTCGGTCAGGGTCTCGGGGGCGGGGAGCGACACGATCTCGAAGCGGCGACCGGCGGCATCCGTCTGGCCCTCGAGCTCGGTGCGCAGCTGCGCGGTCACCGCGTGATCGGGGTGCGCCGGGTCTCGCTGATCGTGGAGCAGGATGCGGCCGGGCGAGGGGATCGTCGCCACGATGTCGACGTGCCCGTTCGTGCCGAAGTCGTCGTAGTCGCGGGTCAGGCCGCGGCTCAGCCACACGGCGCGCGTCGCGCCGAGCGTGCGGGCCATCTCGGCCTCGACGCGCGCCCGGTCGGCGAACGGGTTGCGGCGGGGATCGAGCTGCACGGTCTCGGTGAGCAGCACCGTGCCCTCGCCGTCGACGTGGATGCCGCCGCCCTCGTTCACGAGGACGGACGAGACGAGCTCGGCCCCTACCTCGGCGGCGATCAGGCGCGCGTGCGCCGCGGAATCCTGCCACTGCGCCCAGTCGGGCGCGCCCCAGCCGTTGAAGATCCAGTCGACCGCGCCGAGGACGCCGGGGCGCTCGTCGTCGACGACGAAGGTGGGGCCGTGGTCCCGCATCCAATACTCGTCGACGGGGGCCTCGAGCAGCGTCACCTCGCCGGGGAGCATGCGGCGTGCGCGCGCCGTCTCGGTCGGATCGACGACCATCGTGAGCGGCTCGAACCGCGCGACGGCGGCCGCGACGGCGGCCCAGGTGGCGTACCCCTCTTCGCGTTCGGCGTCGGTGTCGCCGAGGGTGAGGCCCTCGCGGGGGAAGGCCATCCACGTGCGCTCGTGCGGGGCGGTCTCGCTCGGCATCCGCCAGGCCATGGCGTCTCCCTGGGGTGTCGGGTAGCTTATTGATCGTTTGATCAACAAGGGGAGGGTATCGAGTCCATGACGCAGACGTCAACCGTCCGCCGGCGGCGCAAGACCCCCGCCGAACGCCGCGATGAGATCGCGGCCGCGGCGCGCGGGATCGCGCTCGCCGACGGTCTCGATGCCGTCACGCTGCGCGCCGTCGCCGCGCGCGTCGGCGTCGCGCCCGGCCTCGTCGCCCACCACGCGGACGGCATGGACGCGCTCGTCGCCGAGGCGTTCGGCGCCGTCGTCGCGGACGAGCTGCGCGCCGTCGTGGGCGCGATGAGGGTGACGGATGCCGCGACGGCGCGGCTCGGCATCCTGCTCGACACCGTCCTCGGCGACGAGCCGAGCGCCGTCACGCTCGTCTGGGTCCAGGGCTGGGCGCTCGGCGCCCGCAACGAGGCGCTCGCCGCACGTGTGCGCGCCGAGATGGACGCGTGGCAGCGGGCGCTCGCCGCCGAGATCGTGCGCGGAACCGGGCGGGGCGAGTTCGCGGAGGTCGATGCGGATGCCGTCGCCTGGCACCTGCTCGCGATGATCGACGGCCTCGGAGCTCACGGCCTCGTCCGCTGGCGCGACGATCCGTCTCGCACCGACCTCACCCGCCGCGCGCTCGCCGCGCTGCTCGGCGTCGCGCCCGGCGCGCTGCACCGCTGACTCGCCGCCGAGACGTCGCAGATGGTCGCCCCGCCGCACCCGCCGGCGACCATCTGCGACGCCTCGAGCCGACGGGAACGGCGGTCATCCGCCGTGAACGGATGCCGGTGGCGTCGGCTCGAGGTCGGCGTCAGCTGTCGGGGCGCGAGATGTCGAGGGTGACGAAGTTCGTGCCGGGGACGAGGCGGACCTCGAACGTCGCGCCGTCGAGCGTGCCGAGCGGGAGGTCGAAGCGCTGCTCGAGGGCGTCCCGGCTCAGGCGGCGCAGCTCGGCCGCCTCGCCGGCGGGGGCAAGGAACTCCATGTCCCCACTGCTGGTCTGCCCGTAGGCATCCGGGTTGTCCTGCCCGATGGCGTCCTCGTACAGCTCCTCGACGATCTGACCGGGGATCTTCTTCGGCGTGCCGAGCACCTCCTTGCCCACCTCGCCGGGGGTCTCGCGCACCGCCTTGCCGATCGAGGTCCCGAGGTCGTTCGCGACGCTGTAGTCCGGCGCGGCGTGGCGTCCGGTGCGGCCGAGCTGTTCCAAACCGCGGGTGACGTCCGTGAGCATGTCGTACTTCTTGGCATGGCTGGTAACGGGGGAATCGCGCCGGTGCTTCCCCGCGTCCGCGGCGTTGCGCCGGTCCGTGCCGCGGATGCGGGCGGCGTCGGCGCGGTGCTTGCCGCCGCGCTTGCGGAACGCGCTCCCGAACCCTTTCTTGAACTCGCGGCCGGCGCCGTCGACGGCGTCGACGATCTCGCGCATGAGGCTCTTCATCGTCATGTCAGTCTCCCGAGATCTGCAGGTTGGCCAGGTCCGCGAGCAGCCGATCGGTGCGGTCCTCGATGTCGACGGCCTGCGCGTCCATCTCGTCGGCGGCCGCCTCGAGCGCCTCGATGTCGGCCTCGAACTCGTCCACGTCTCCGACGGCGCCCTCCACGACGGGCGCGTCCATGAGGGCCATGACGATCACCGGGACCTGCTCGACGAGCGGCTCGACGGCGAGGGGCAGCACCTCGTTGATGACCTGCTCGATCGTCGCCTCCATCGCCATGGCGAGCAGCTTCTTGCGCGCGAGCAGCAGCACCGCTGCGCCGCCGGCGCCGAAGGGACCCGCGGCGAGCAGGGGGACGAGCTGCACGAGCGTGAGGGTCACCTCGGCGATGACCTTGATCTTCATCGCGAGGACGATGCCGCCCGCGATGTCGATGCCCGTCGCGGCGGGGCCGAGCACGTCGAGCAGCTTCTGCATGTTGTCGGAACGGTTGCGGTTCCACCCCTCGACCTGCGCCGTGCCCGCGTTGCCCTGCAGCGCCGTGGCCAGGTCGCCGTTCACGCGGCTGTCGACGGCCTGGATGATCGACTCCATGTCGTCGCGGTAGCCGCGCACGAGGTCGGCCGCCTTGTGGACCTCGTCCTCGTCGATGTCGGGCCATTCCAGCCCCATCTTGTCCATGATCCAGATCAGCTCATTCGGCAACATCATCCCCACGGGTACCACCTCCGCCGTCGACAGTAGTGAGCACTCACCCCGACGGCGATGGGGAGAAGGCCCCATTCCGCCGCCGCTCGCGAGACGTCCCAGATGGTCGCCCCTCCGCCCGCCACGCGACCATCTGCGACGCCTCGACCCGACGGGAACGGCGGTCATCGGGTGGCGATGGATGCCGGTGGCGTCGGCTCGGCGACGATCAGATCTCGCGCAGGGTGTGGTGGGAGGGCACGTGGTTGTCGCGGTAGTACGCGACGAAGAGGTCGGCGGCCTCGTCGAGGCTGAAGACCTCGTGCGGGTGCACCTTCGTGCTGTGTCGTCCCTCGTCCCAGCGGATCGTCTCGGTCGGCTCCGACTCGCTGCCGCCGGTCGGCTTGCCGACGGTGCACTGGTGGGCGGTGCCTGCCTCGTCGACCACGCGCACCTCGACGGTCACCCCCTCGGCATCCCCGGCGCACTGGATGTACTCGTCGGAGAACGGAATCTCCGCCAACAGGTCGGCCCCGTCCGGTGAACGCCAGAGGCTGTACGCCCACAGCTTCGCGCCATCCATCCGCCGGACGGAGAACCGGATCTGGTCCTCGTACGGACGGGCCACGTCCACCAGGGGAGAGCGCGCGAACCCGTTGAGCTGCACGATGTGCGTCGGCGTCATCACAGAACTCCCAGCCGGTCGAGCTGCGGGTCGGGGTCAGGCACCGCCGAGCTCACGCAGGGTGGACTCGGCGGGCACGCGATCGTCGCGGTAGTAGGCGATGAACAGGTCTGCTGCCTCGTCGAGGGTGAAGACCTCCTTCGTGAAGACCCGCGTGCTGTGCCGGCCGCTGTCCCATCGAATCGTCTCCGTCGGCTCCGACGGGAGTCCCGTGGCGGGTGTGCCGACGGTGCACTGGTGCGCCGCGCCGAACGTGTCTACGGAGCGGACTTCGACCGTCACGCCCGCCGCGTCGCCCGCGCACTGGATGTAGTTCTCCGCCGGAGGCAAGCTCGCCCGGAGGTTCGCACCTTCGGGCGCCCGCCAGAGGCTGAGTGCCCAAAAGGAGGTGCCGTCCATCTGCGTCAGGGTGAACCGGATCTGCTCCTCGAAAGGCCGCAGATTGTCGATCAGGGGGAACCTGCTCGAACCGTGCTCCTGGAAGATGTGCGTCGGCGTGCTCAAGGTACCTCCTGCAGGATCACATGAACGGCCCATTGTGCCCCGGGAGAGGAACGAGGTAAACCTCCCACTGTCGTCGGCGCCTCACCGACCGGCGATGAGGTCGGCGATGCGGGCGACGGGCGAGGTGCCGCCGCCGCGGTCCTCGTGCGCGTCGGCGAACCGGTAGGCGCCGTAGATCCCGCGGACGGCCAGCCAGCGCAGCGGCTCGGGCTCCCACCGGCGTGCACGGTGCCCGACCCAGGGCAGCGACACGAGGTCGGACTGCTCGCCGAGCACGAGGTCGGCGAGCGTGCGACCGGCGAGATTCGTGGTCGCGACACCGGTCCCGACGTAGCCGCCCGCCCACCCCAGGCCGCTCGCACGGTCGAAACCCACGGTCGCCGCCCAGTCGCGCGGCACACCGAGCACGCCCGACCAGGCGTCCTCGACGGGGACCCCGGATGCCGCCGGGAAGAACCGTCGCAGCAGTTCCGTCAATGCGGTCACGGTCGACGCCGGTGTCGCCCCGTCCGTGTCGATCCGCGACCCGAACCGGTACGGGACGCCGCGGCCGCCGAACGCGATCCGGCCGTCGGCGGTGCGCTGCGCGTACATGTAGACGTGCGCGGCGTCGCCGAGGGTCGCGGCATCCGTCCACCCGATCTGCTCCCACGCCTCCTCCGGCAGTGGGGCCGTGACGATCATCGACGAGTTCATCGGCAGCCACGTGCGGCGCTCGCCCCGCAGGTCGGTCGTGAACCCCTCGGTCGCGCGGATGACGGCCGACGCCCGCACCGTGCCGCGGTCGGTCACGGCTCGACCGGGCAGGATCTCGGCGACGGCTGTGTCCTCGAAGATCGACACGCCGCGGCGCTCGACCGCGGTGGCCAGCCCGGTCAGCAGCTTCACGGGATGGATGCGGGCGCAGTGCGGATGCCACACCGCGCCGAGCGTGCCCGCTACCCGCACGTGCTCGGCGGTCCGCGCGGCATCCCACCGTTCCACGTCGGTGCCCGGCCAGGCCGACTCGGACGCGAACATCGCCTCGAGGCGCGCGAGCTGCGCGGGGCTGCGGGCGATCGTCAGCTCCCCGCCCGCGCGGACGTCGGCGTCGATGCCCTCGGCCGTCGCGACCCGGATCACCTCGTCGACGGTGTCGTTCATGGCGCGCTGCTGGCGGATGCCGCCGTCGCGTCCGTACCGCTCGCGCCCGCCCGTCACCGAGTTCGTCAGCCACCCGCCGTTGCGCCCCGATGCCCCGAACCCGGCGAAGCGACGCTCGATCACCGCGATGCGCAGGTCGGGACGGCGCTCGGTGAGGTAATACGCGGTCCACAGCCCCGTGTAGCCCGCGCCGACGATCGCGACGTCGACGTCGAGGTCCCCGGGCAGCGGTGCGCGCGCCGGCTCGGCGCCGTGGTCACGCCACCAGTGCGAGACGGTGGTCACGCGAGGCTCGCCATGACGTGCTTGAGGCGCGTGTAGTCCTCGAAGCCGTAGACCGAGAGATCCTTGCCGTAGCCGGAGTGCTTGAACCCGCCGTGAGGCATGTCCGACACGAACGGGATGTGCGCATTGATCCAGACGCAGCCGAAGTCGAGGTCGCGGCTGAACCGCAGCGCCCGCGCGTGGTCGGTGGTCCAGACGGATGCGGCGAGGGCGTAGGGCACCCCGTTGGCGAGCGCGAGCGCCTCGGCCTCGGTCTCGAACGCCTGCACTGTCAGGACCGGGCCGAACACCTCCTGCTGCACGATCTCGTCGTCCTGCCGCACCCCGGTGACGATCGTCGCGGGGAAGAAGAACCCCGTGTCGCCCTGCCGGGAGCCGCCCGTCGCGACGCGCGCGTGCGGGGGCAGCCGCTTGATGAACCCCTCGACGCGGGCGAGCTGGTCCCCGTTGTTGAGCGGTCCGAAGAACGCGTCGGGGTCGTCGGGGGTGCCCGTGCGGGCGTGCGCCGCCGCGTGGGCGACGAGCCGGTCGACGAGCTCGTCGTGACGCGAGGCGTGCACGAGCACGCGGGTCGCCGCGGTGCAGTCCTGGCCGGCGTTGAAGAACGCGGCCTCGACGATCCCCGGGACCGCCGCGTCGAGTTCGGCGTCGGCGAAGACGAGCGCGGGCGCCTTGCCGCCGAGCTCGAGATGCACGCGCTTCAGCTGACGGGCAGCGCTCTCGGCGACCTGCATGCCCGCGCGGACCGAGCCGGTGATGGCCACCAGCTGCGGCGTCGGGTGGTCGACGAGCGCCGCGCCGGTAGCCCGGTCGCCGAGGACGACGTTGAGCACGCCGGGCGGCAGGATGCCCGCGGCGAGTTCGGCGAGCCGGACGGTGGTCTGCGGCGTGGTCTCGCTCGGCTTGAGCACGACGGTGTTGCCGGCGGCGATCGCGGGGGCGATCTTCCAGATCGCCATGTTCAGCGGATAGTTCCACGGCGTCACCTGGGCGACGACACCGATCGGCTCGCGCCGCACGTACGAGGTGAACCCCTCGGCGTACTCGGCCGCCGCCCGTCCGTCGAGGTCGCGGGCCGCACCGGCGAAGAACCGCAGCTGATCGACGGACTGATCGATCTCGTCCGCGACGAGGGTCGCGCGCGGCTTGCCGGTGTCCTGCGACTCGAGGTCGGCGAACTCCTCCGCGTGCTCCTCGAGGGCGTCGGCGAGACGGAACAGGGCGAGCTGGCGCTTCGCGGGGGTCGTCCCGCGCCAGCCGGAGAATGCAGTGGATGCCGCGGCGAACGCGGCATCCACGTCCTCCGACGTCGAGACGCCCATGTGCCCGTAGACCTCGCCGGTGACCGGGCTCACGAGGTCGAGCACCTCGCCCGACGGCGCGCGGCGCTCGCCGCCGATGATGTTCGCGGGGGACGAGGGCGTGGTACTCACGGGGTCTCCTTCGGTGCGGAGCCGCGTCGGGACGCGGCGGCGGTCATCCGGACGGATCGTCCGGAGCGGTTAGGCTGTGCCCACCTGTGCTCCCTGGACCCGAACGGCGAGTATCGATGCCTGACACCGACGACGATCGGATGCCGGAGCGGACCGAACGTCCGGACGGCGCCGTCAGCCTGCCCCGGGTGCGGGAGGTGCTCGCCCTGGGTGCGGTGCAGTCCGGTCGGCCCGAGGTGCTCGTCGGCGGTCCGGCGCTGGATGCCTTCGTGCGGTGGGTGCACGTCTCCGACAGCCCGGGCGTCGCCCGGCTGCTCAACGGCGGGGAGCTCTTGCTGTCGACCGGGTCGGCGTGGCCCGACGACCCCGAGCGATTGGCCGAGTTCGTCGTCGAGCTCGCTCGTGCGGGGCTTTCGTGTCTCGTCCTCGAGCTCGGGACCCACCACGCCGCGGTGCCACCCGCAGTCGTCTCGGCCGCCCGCGCGAACGGTCTCGCGCTGGTAGCCCTGCACGACGAGGTGAAGTTCGTCGGGATCACCGAGGCGGTGCACCGCCGGATCATCGACGATCAGTCGGCCGCGCTGCGGGTCCGCGAGGAGGTGCGGTCGCGGTTCACGGCGCTCGCCCTGCGGGGTGCCCCGGCCGACGACATCGTCGCGCAGGTCGGTCACGTGCTGTCCGCCCCCGTCGTCCTCGAGACGCTCGCACACGACGTCGTCGTCGCGGCGGTCCCCGCTGCGATCGAGGAGGAGACCCTCACCCGGTGGGAGGTGCGCTCCCGGCTCGCGCACCGCGGCGCGGGGGAACCGGACTGGCTCATCGTGCCCGTCGAGGCGCGGGGAATCTGCTGGGGTCACCTCATCGCGCTGCCCGGCCCGCCGCATCCGGCCGGCCGGCTCAACGTCGTCGAGCAGGGGGCGCTGGCCCTCTCGTTCGGGCGCCTGACGCACGGCGGAGCCGAGGAGTGGGGTCGCATCGGCCGCAGCCAGCTGCTCGACCGGCTCATCCGCGGCCGCTTCGGCGCCCGCGGCCCGGTCACCGCGCGCGTCGAGGCTGCGGGGCTCCCCGTCGACGGCGCGCAGCTGCGCGGGGTGGTCGCCACGGGCGTCCTGCCCGATCCGCAGGTCGCCGACGACGCGGCGCGCCGTCTGGGCGGTCGCGCGCTCGCCGGCTCTCCCGCCGGCAGCGGCGTCGCGATGCTCCTGTCGCTGCCGACGCGCGACCCGTTCGACGACGACACCGCCCGCGCGTTCGCGGTCGCCCTCGGAGGCGATCCCGATCGCACGGTCCTGTCCATCGGCTCGGCCGCGACGGGACTGGATGCCGGGCTCGCCTCGCTGCAGGAGGCGATCGACCTCGCCCGCGGCGCGACGGCGCCGCGCACCGGCGGTCCGCACCTGCGGCGCGCGGAGGACCGGCCGCTCGCCCGGCTCATCACGGCCCTGCGCGACGACCATCGCGTCATCGAGCACGGCGAACGCATGCTCGCGCCGCTCATCGACTACGACCTCGCCCGGTCGGGCGACCTCCTCGATGTGCTCGAGGCGATGCTCGCCCATCCCGGCAACCGCACCGCCGCAGCATCCGCGTCGCACCTGTCGCGCTCTGTGTTCTACCAGCGGATCGCGCTCATCCAGGAACTGCTGCGCGCCGACCTCGACGACGGCGAGGTGCAGACCGCGCTGCACCTCGCGCTGCTCGTGCGTCGCGCGACGGTCGGCTGAGTCCACGTCAGGCGCCGTCCGTCACGTAGACCTTACGCAGGGTCTCGGTGACCGTCCACTCCGTCGCCGTCCCGGCCGAGAGGCGGCCGACCGCGCCGGGGAAGAGGACGAGCTCGCCGCCGGCCCACCGCACAGTGGCCCGGCCGGAGAGCACGATGAACACCTCGTCGACCTCGACGTCGGTCGAGGTGCCGGGGGTGTGCTCCCACACCCCGACCGACTCCGTCAGCTCGACCCACCCGGTCTCGGGCGCGCCGGCGACGACCTGCTCGGCGGGGAGGGGGGAGAGGGGGATGTCGAGGGCCGCGGCATCCTGTACCGTCTGCGGCTCGAGGGCACTCACGAGTCGAACCCGAGACCGAGGGCGTCCAGAGTCCGCAGGAGCGCGTTGCGCCGGCCGCGGCGATGATCGGCCCGATCCAGCGACCACCGCGTCGCCTCGATCCCGATCGCGGCCGCCGGTTCGGGCGGGAAGGGCAGCGGGCGCTTTCGCACCATCTTGAGCGCGGTCCGCTCGGTCTCGAGACCGCCGAGCAGGTCGAGCATGACGTCGGCCGCGAAGCGCGTCGATCCGACCCCGAGGCCCGTGAACCCGGCGGCGTAGGCGACGCGCCCGCGCCGGGCGGTGCCGAAGAACGCCGTGAACTGGGTCGAGGTGTCGATCGCCCCCGCCCAACGGTGCGAGAACCGCAGCCCCTCGAGCTGCGGGAACGTCGTGAAGAAGTGGCTGGCGAGCCGGCGCCAGGACTCGGGTCGGTCCTCGTAGCGCGGGTCGACGCGGCGCCCGTAATGGTAGACGGCGTCGTAGCCGCCGAAGAGGATGCGGCCGTCCCGGGTCGGGCGGTAGTAGTGGAACTGGTTGGCCATGTCGCCGATGCCCTGGCGGTTGCGCCAGCCGATCGCCTCCCACTGCGCCTCGCTGAGCGGCTCGGTCATGAGGACGTAGTCGTAGACCGGCACAGTCATGAGCCGGTTGCGGCGCAGCAGCGAGGGGAACACGTTCGTCGCGAGCGCGGCGTGCGCGGCATCCACCCGCCCCTCCTCGGTGACGACCGACACCCCGCCGGCGGACGGTGTCTCGATCGCGCGGACGCGGGTGCGTTCGGCGATGACGACGCCGCGCTCCTCGCAGGCGCGGGCGAGCTCCGCCGCCATCAGTCCGGGGTGGACGAGCGCCGTCGTGTCCTTCTCCCACACGGCGCCGAGGTAGGTGGGCGAGTCGACCTCCCGTCGCGTCGCCGCCTCGTCGAGCAGGGTGACGTGCGGGTCCTCGCGCGCCCAGTCCTCGAGCCACGCCAGCTGGTGCTCCTCGACGGCGGGGGCGAGCTGGCCCGTCCGCTCGAACTGGAAACCGATGCCGTAGTCGCCCTCTGCGGCCGCGATGGCGGCCAGGTTCTCGCGGCCGAGACGGTCGAGCGTCGGCATCTCGTCGGGCCAGCGCGCCTGTCCGTTCTCGGGCCCGTGCGTCAGACTCGCCTCGCAGAACCCGCCGTTGCGTCCCGACGCCGCCCAGCCGACCCGGTTCGCCTCGAGGACCACGACGCGGAGCCCCGGGTCGCGGGTGACGGCGAGGAGCGCCGTCCACAGCCCGGTGTATCCCGCGCCGACGACCACGAGGTCGGCGCGATGGGTGCCGCGCAGCGGCGGACGGCCCGGGCGCAGGGTGCGGGGCACGTCCTCGGTCCAGAACACGGCGTGCCGACTGTCGTCGAGGCTGTGGTCGATGACGGATGCCGCCGGTGGCCGCCGCTCGAAGACCGTCGCGTGGGCGCTCACGCGTCCTCCGACGCGTAGACGCGGATGCCGTCGACGAAGGTCTGCAGCACGCGCGTCGCGCCGATCCGGTCGGCGGGGCCGGCGAACGGATCGCGGTCGAGGACGGCGAGGTCGGCGGCCTTGCCGACCTCGATCGTGCCCGTCGTCTCCTCGAGGTGGTTCACCCAGGCGGAGCCGGCCGTGTAGGCGGTGAGGGATGTCGCGAGGTCGATGGCCTGCTCGGGCAGGAACGCCTCGTATTCGCCCTCCTCGTGTCCCGGCGCGGCCATGCGGTTGACGGCGGTGTGGATCGCTGCGAGCGGGTCGGGCGTCGAGACCGACCAGTCGCTGCCCGCCGCGAGCACGGCACCGGCGCGGAGGAGGTCGCCGAAGGGGTACTGCCACGCGATGCGCGGCTCGCCGAGGAAGGGCAGCGTCAGGTCGATCATCTGGGGCTCGTACGTCGCCCAGAGGGACTGCATGTTGGCGGCGACGCCGAGCTCCCGGAACCGTGCGACGTCGTCGGGGTGGATCACCTGCAGGTGCGCGATGTGGTGCCGGCTGTCGGTGCGACCGTTGCGGGCGATCGCGTGCTCGACGGCGTCGAGGCACTGCCGCACGGCGCGGTCGCCGATCGCGTGGAAGTGCACCTGGAAGCCGAGGGCGTCCAGCTGCGGGACGGCCTTGTTCAGGATCTCGGGGTCGACGAACGAGATGCCCGAATTGTCGGTGGGGTGGCCGTGACCGTCGTGGTAGGGCGCGAGCATCGAGGCGGTGAAGTTCTCCGCGACGCCGTCCTGCATGATCTTGATGCTCGTGGCCTGGAAACGGCCGTGGCTGAAGCGGTCGCGACGCTCGAGGAGCGACGGGATCTGCTCGAGTCCCGCCGTCCGGTCCCACCACAGCGCGCCGACGACCTTGCCGGTGAGCGAGCCGTCCTGTGCCGCCTCGCGGTACGTCTCGCCCTGGTCGACGAGGTCGCTGTAGGTGCCCACGATCGCGTCCTGCCACGCGGTGATCCCGAACGAGTGCAGGTAGCGCTGGCCGGCCAGCAGCGCCTCGCGCAGGAACGCGGGGGAGGGGTCGTCGATCAGCCGGTTCACGAGCGACATCGCGCCCTCGTGGAGCGTGCCCGTCGGGTGGCCGTCGGCATCCCGTTCGATCCGTCCGTCGTCCGGGTCGGGGGTGTCGCGGTCGATGCCGGCGAGGCGCAGCGCAGCGGAGTTCACCCATGCCCCGTGCCCGTCGCGGTTGGGGAGGAAGGCGGGCCGGTCCGGCAGGACGCGGTCGAGCACCGTGGCGGTGGGGGTCCCGCCGGGGAACGCCGACATCGCCCAGCCGCCGCCGAGGATCCACTCCTCGTCCGGGTGGGATGCCGCATACTCCGCGATCGTGGCGAGGTAGTCCGCCTCGGTGGTGCCCTCGCCGAGGTCGCAGCGGAGCAGCTCGAGTCCGCCGGAGACGGGGTGGACGTGCGCGTCCTGGAAGCCGGGCACGAGCAGCCGTCCGGCGAGGTCGACGACCTCGGTGCCCGGTCCGATCAGCTCCGACACGTCGTGCCCGACAGCCACGATGCGCCCTCCCGCGACGGCGACGGCCGAGGCGCGCGAGCGGACGGTGTCGGCGGTGAAGACCGGTCCGCCGGTGAAGACGAGATCAGCGGATGCCACGGCTCATCCTCCTCCCATGGTGCGGGCGATGTCGGTGGCGGAGTCGCCTGCCCGACGGAGCACGATCGCCACGATCGCGAGGGCGACGAGGGTCAGCAGCAGCATGACCGTCGACACCGCCGCGATCTCAGGACGCAGCCCCGACCGCACGGCGCTGAGGACGTAGACGGGCCATGGCGTCGAGCCCGACACCTGCACGAAGGCGGCGATGACGGTGTTGTCGAGACCGAGCGTGAACGAGAGGAGGAAGCCGGCGAAGACCGCGGGGGCCGCCAGCGGCAGGGTCACCCGACGGAACGTCGTGAACGCCGACGCGTACAGATCGCTCGAGGCCTCCTCGAGGTTGGCGTCCTGCCCGACGAGGCGGGCGCGGACGAGGTATGAGACGACGGCGGTCGAGAAGAGCGAGGCGCCGATCGACAGGCGGACGATGCCGTCGTCGAACACCGCCATTCCGGCATCCTGCCCCAGCATGACGAACCAGGGGAGCAGCGCGACCGCGTCGACGATCTCGGGCGTGACCGAGACGAACAGCAGCAGGCCCAGGAACCACCACACCCACCTGCCGGGGTGCCGGGCCATCGCGATTCCCGCGAGCGTGCCGAGGACGGTCGCGATCGCCGCCGAGAAGGCGGCGGTCACGATCGACACCCGGACCGCGTTCTGCACCGCGGGCTTCTCGAGGATCGTCGCGAACGCGTCGAGTCCGAAGCCGTCCCACGACACGAGCAGCCGGCCGGTGTTGAACGAGTAGACGACGATCACGATGATCGGCGCGAACAGGAAGAGGAGGACCAGCACGCCCCAGACGTTCAGGGCGATGTCGCTCCACGAGCGGTGGGCCCGGCGGTCGCTGCCGGGCAGCGTTCCGTCGCTGCGACGCAGGATCGCCTCGGTCTTGGTGGTGACGCTCATGCCGGGATCTCCAGACGGTTCCGCAGTCGCGCCGGCAGCAGGACGAGCCACACCAGGGCCGCCGCGGCGCCGATGCTCAGTGCGATGACGAGCATCAGGACGACGGCCATCGCCGAGCCCAGCGCCCAGTTCTGCGCGGTCTGGAACTGGCTCGCCACGAGCTGACCGACCATGTTGCCCTGCGCGCCGCCGAGGACGGTCGCCGTGATGTAGTCGCCCATGAGCGGGATGTAGACGAGCAGCACGCCCGCGACGATGCCGGGACGCGAGAGTGGCAGCGTCACGCGGGCGAACGTCGCGAACTTGCCGGCACCGAGGTCCTTCGACGCCTCGCGCACGAGCGGACCGACCCGGTCGAACGCGACGAACAGCGGCAGGATCATCAGCGGCAGGTAGTTGTAGACCACGCCCAGCAGGACCGCGCCCCGGGTGTAGAGCAGATCGAGCGGACCGTCGAGCAGCCCCAGTTGCTGCAGGCTCGACGACAGCCATCCCTCCGGCGCGATGATGACCTGCCAGCCGATCGTGCGCACGAGGAAGTTCGTCCAGAACGGGATGAGGATGAGCGCCAGCAGGATGCCGCGGCGCTGCGGGCGCACCTTGAACGCCATCCAGTAGGCGACCGGTGCGCCGATCGCGAAGCAGAGGGCGGTGCCGAGCACCCCCACCCAGAGGGTGTTCTGGAACGTCGTGAAGAAGGTCGGCGACAGCGCCTCGACGTAGCGGTCGAACGAGAGCACGTCGTTGGCGTGCGTCCCGAAGATCCCCGGCTTGTAGCCGAAGCTGAACCACACGACCAGGAGGACCGGGGCGACGAAGAACGCGACCAGCCATGCCCAGGCGGGCAGGGCGAGCAGGCCGCCGAGCGACCGTCTACGCACCCGCAGCGGCCTTCATCTCGTTCCAGATCTCGACGCGCGTCGTCTGCGAGTCATTGAGCTGCTGCTCGTGCATCGTCGCGAGCTGGGCCTCGGTGAAGAAGATGAGGTCGGTCAGCTCCATGCCCGCGCCCTCCGCCTCGGACTGCATGTCCTTGCCGCCGACGTTGTAACCGATGTAGTCGAGGGACAGCATGAGGGACTCGGGCGTGAGCGAGTAGTTGATGAAGGCGTGCGCCGCTTCGGGATGCGGTGCGCCCGCCGCGATCGCCCAGTTGTCCATCCAGAGCTCGGTGACGGGGCCGGGGAGGACCCACTGCCAGCGGTCGGGGTCGCTCGATTCGAGCAGCCCCAGGCGGGCGTCGCCGTTCCACGCCTGCATGAGGACCTGCGTGCCCTGCGGGATGGCGTTCGTGCCGGGGTAGGAGTCGAACGCCGAGATGTGCGGCGCGATCTCGTTCACGAGGAACGCGCGGCAGGCCTCGAGCTCGTCGGCGTCCTCGGTGTTCCAGTCCAGGTCGTTGGCCCAGAAGTACGCGCCGATGATGCCGGCGGGGTCGTCCGACATGCTCGTGCGGCCGCTCGCCTCGTTCTGGGCGGCGTCGAAGAAGTCCGACCAGGTCGTCAGCTCGCGGGTGATGACGGTCTTGTCGTACACGAAGCCGGTCGTGCCCCACGCCTTGCAGACGGAGTACTCGTTCTCGGGGTCCCACGCGCGGGCGAGCGAGGAGGGGTCGAGGTTCGAGAGGTTCGGCAGGAGGTCCTTGTTCAGCTTCGTGAGCAGCCCGTTCTCGATCATCTGCGGGATGAAGACGCCCGTGGGGACCACGATGTCGTATCCGCTCGTGCCCTTCGCGGCGACGAGCTTTGCGATGAGCTCCTCGTTGGAGCTGTACGAGTCGAGCGAGACCTTCGGTCCGAGTGACGACGTGAAGCCCGAGACGACGTCGGGGGAGTCGTAGTCGCCCCACGTGTACACCGAGAGGGCGTCCTCGAGTGCGCCGCCGCTCGCCTGCGCCTGCGGGCCGGTGCTCGACCCGCCGCCGGGCGCGCACGCGGCCAGGAGGGCGGCCGCTCCGCCGAGCGCCGCGAGACTGAGGACCTGACGACGTGAGATCTCGCGACGGATGAAGGGGATCGCATCGGCGTGGGCGAGGACGCGGATCGGGTTCGGCTCGGTCATCGGGTGCCTCCGGGTCGGTGAGGGTGCGGTGCGGGGATCATTCGGTGGGAGGGGCGACGTAGCCGGCTGCGGCGGCCGCGTCGTCCGAGGGGAACAGCAGCACGTCCTGAGGGCGCCAGCGGCAGACCACCGCGTCGCCGAGGGCCAGACGCGGCGCCTGCGGCGTCGGGCGGCGGACGATCAGGCTCTGATCGTCGCCGAGTCGGACGAGGTACTGCATGGTCTCGCCGAGGTGCGAGACGCCGAGGAGCTCCCCGCGCACCTCGTTCGGCTGCGCCGCGGCATCCGTGTCGCCCTCGATCGTGACGTTCTCGGGGCGCACCGCGGCGCTGCCGGTGCCGGAGGGGAGGACGCTCGCTGCCGCGCGGACGCGCACGTGCGGGCTGTCGATGCCGGCGCCGCCGTCGGTGACCGTGCCGCGGAAGAAGTTCTGCTGGCCGACGAACGCTGCGACGTAGGCGGTGGCCGGGCGCGAGTAGACGGTGTCGGCGTCGGCGAGCTGCTCGATGCGTCCCTCGCGCATGATGGCGATGCGGTCGCTCATCGAGAGGGCCTCGCCCTGGTCGTGCGTGACGAAGACGAAGGTGATGCCCAGGCGCGACTGCAGCAGTTTGAGCTCGAGCTGCATCTCTTCGCGCAGCTGCCGATCGAGGGCGCCGAGCGGCTCGTCGAGGAGGAGGACCGACGGCCGGTTGACGAGGGCACGGGCGAGCGCGATGCGCTGCTGCTGACCGCCGGAGAGCTGCGTGGGTCGGCGACCGGCGAAGCGGCGCATCTGCACCATGTCGAGGGCGGCGGTCACGCGCTCCTGGATCTCGGACTTCGAGGTGCGCCGCTGCGTCAGCCCGTAGGCGACGTTCTCGGCGACGGACATGTGGGGGAAGAGGGCGTACGCCTGGAACACCGTGTTCACGTCGCGCTTATTGGGAGGCGTGCCCCGCACGTCGGAGCCGGAGATGGAGATGGATCCGGCATCCGGGTGCTCGAACCCGGCGATCATGCGCAGGGTGGTCGTCTTGCCGCACCCCGACGGGCCGAGAAGCGAGATGAACTCGCCGGGCTCGATGGTCAGCGAGAGTCGGTCGACGGCGGTCTGATCGCCGTAGCGCTTCGTGACGTCGGTCAGCACGACGGAGCCTTCTCGGGCGCTCGTCCGGGTCGCGTCCTGCAGGAAGGCTTCGGGTGCCATCGTCACGGGTTCTCCGCTCTCGCGCCGGAGGGCGGCGCATTTCGCGTCATTCAATACGTCCGGATCGGTTCCGTGCAACGGGGCCGGAAGGGAATCGGACGGATCCGGACGGTGGTGCGCGGGGGCTGACAGATTGTCCGGAGGGCGTTCACCGCGCGGTAACAGACTCTTCTCGCGACGGTCGATCGCCTCCCTCCCGGCATCCCTCCCGGCGGGCTCGAACCGACGCGAAGTGCGGTCACCGCGGCCGGATGCCGACGCTTCGCGTCGGATCGGCACCGCACCGGAAAGAGGGGTCAGCTCACGAGGGGGGCGAGCTCGCCGGCGGCGTGCTCGAGGACGACCGTCAGGTCGCGGGGAGCCTCGATCCGGGCCCGCGTGCCGGAGTAGGCGAGGCCGCCGACGAGGTCGCCCGCGCCGTCGCGGATGGGCGTCGCGAGGCATCCGGACGTCCCCTCGATCCGGCGCAAGGTGCCGCGCGTCGACACGGCGGCCGTCGTCGGAGGCAGGGCCGCGCCGCGCTCGACGAGCAGCAGGCAGCCCAGCGCCGTGGTCTCGAGTTCGCGGGCGGCGCGGTGCGGGTCGGCGAGCGGGAAGTCGGGGTCCGAGTCGGCGACGACGAGCCGTCCGTCGACGAAGAGGACAAGGTGGATGCCGCCCCGCGCCCCTGATCGCAGATCGTCCAGCACCGTGCGCGCGGCGCGAGTGAGGCGCACGGGCACGGCTGCGGCGGCGAGCCCCACGACCTTCTGGCCCAGCGCGAAACCGGTGAGGTCGGGGGTGCGCACCAGGTACTCGTCCTGCACGAGGAGGTTGAGCAGCCGGTAGGTCGTCGCCCGGGGCAGGCCGAGCGCAGCGGACAGCTCGCGGGCCGAGACGCCGGCGCCGAGCTCGGCGACCGCCTCGAGCACCGTCAGTGCGCTGTGGATCGCGCGCGGCTGGCGCGCCGTGATCCCCGGCGGCGGGCTGTCAGGCATGGCCGTCGCCCGGCGTCGCGGCCTCGGCCTCGGCGGGGATGCCGCCCAGCACCTGGGCCGCCACGGGGACGTCGTAACGACCCACCGAGTCGAGGTCGGGGGCGCCCCGCCGCATCCGAACGGCGATCAGCGCCGTCGTCGCGAGTGCCACCCCCGCCGAGATCCACACGCCCACGTTGCCTGCCTGCGCCTCGACGACGAGGTACACCGCGAGGCACGCGATGATCGACACCGCGGCGATCACCGAGACGACCGTCGCGCGGCGGGTGGACTCGCCGATGCGGCGAAGGAAGCGCACCGCCGCCAGGCAGACGATCGCGTAGGCGACGATGTACCCCGACGCCGAGACGACGAGCACGACCTCCATGGCCGCCCACGGACGGGCGCCGGCGGCGACGACCACGACGGGCACGAGGGTCAGGATCGGGACGACGGCGCGCACCGCGGCGATGGGCGTGCGGTGACGCGAGTGCGTGCGGCCGAGCGTGCGCGGCAGCACGCCGTCGCGGGCCATCGCGAACACGATCCGCGTGAGAGCCGTCGTCGAGGCGATCGCACACGCGAGGAAGGATGCCGCGATGCCCACGTCGGCGACCGCCGAGAGGCCGCCCATCCCCATCGCGCCAGCGAGGTCGTCGACGGGTGCGGTCGACGAGGAGAGGTCGCGACCGAGCGCCGCGAAACCGGCGACCTGCGTCGCCGAGGCGAGCAGGTAGAGCGTTCCCGCGACGAGGACCGTGCCGACGACGGCGCGGGGGATCGTCCGCAGCGGTGAGCGCGCCTCCACGCCCAGCGTCGCCGCGCTCTCGAACCCGACGAACGCGGTGAGGGCGAGCACGGCGCCGGCGGCGACAGCCGTCGGCGAGACACCGGCCGCCGGCACGAGGACGGCGACCTGGATCCCGCCGATGGCGACGATCAACGCGATCATGAGACCCACCACGACGGTGACCGAGACGATCTCGACGACGAGTGCGACGCGGGAGGAGAGTCGGATGCCGCGGGCCAGGACGACGGCGAGCACGGCGGCCTCGGCGAGCAGCGCGCCGATCAGCGCCGAACTGGCGTCGACGCCCGGCCACACTCGGGCGAGGAGCATCGTCAGGTAGTGCGCGCCGCCCAGCAGCGAGAACACCGAGATGAAGCCGTACCCGACCACGATCGAGCCGCCGGTCGCGAGGGCGGCGACCGGTCCCGCACCGCGCGCCGCATAGGTGTAGAGCGACCCCGTCGCAGCGAGCCGCCGCGCGAACTGATTGACCGTGGCGGCGACGAGCAGGGCGAGCACGGTCGCGACGGCGACCGCCAGCACGGTGCCGCTCCCCGCCGCACCCGCCACGAGCAGGATGACGGTGGTCGCTGCGGCCGTCGGTGCGACGGCGGCGACCGACTGGGCGAGGACGTCGGCGGGGCCGACGCTGCGCCGGCGCAGGCCGTCGAGCGGCGAGGTGGCGGAGAACGCACGCACGGGCTGAGGTCGCGCGATCGCGCGCTCGAGAGCAGTCATGACGCCTCCGCGTGCCGGGATCGCAGGTGTGACGACGCTAGCGCGGGGTGGTTGCCCGTCCGCTACCGCCGTGTTTCGCCTTCGTGTCTCCGAGTGAGACGGCCACTCCCGCGGTGTCCCACTCGGCGTGCGGCAGGTTTCACGTCGGCGAGACGGTGCGGCAATCGGCGCGGGTCACGCTGGCGTCATCCTTCCCGCCCGACCGAAGGGACCCGGCCATGACCCAACTCCAGTCCAAGGGGGTCGAGAGCGCCGCGCCACGCGTGCTCTCGGGCTCGCTCGGCGCCATCGCCATCGTCTTCATGGTGGTCGCCGCCGCCTCGCCGCTCACCGTCATCGGTGGTGCCGCGCCCCTCGGCATCCTGCTCGGCAACGGCGTCGGCTTCCCCGCGCTCTACGCCGCCAGCGCGATCATCCTGCTGTTGTTCTCCGTGGGCCTCGCAGCGATGTCGCGCCACATCCCTAAGCCCGGGGCGTTCTTCACCTACGTCGGCTACGGGCTCGGCCGGTCGACGGGGCTCGCCGCCGCCTGGGTGGCGATGCTGACCTACACGACGATCCAGATCTCGGTGTACGGCTACGTCGGCTTCATCCTCTCGTACACGCTCGAGACCTACACCGGCGTCGCGGTGCCGTGGTGGGTGTCCGCCCTCGTCGTCATCGGACTCGTCGGACTCCTCGGCTACCGCCACATCGACCTGTCGAGCAAGGTCCTCGGCGTCCTCCTGATCGCGGAGGTCGGCATCGTCGTCGTCCTCGTCGCGGTCGTCCTCTTCTCGGCGCCCGAGGGTCTGAGCCTCGCGCCTTTCGAGCCGGCGAACGTCGTCAGCGGGTCGCCGGGCGTCGGACTCATGTTCGCGATCGCCGCCTTCATCGGGTTCGAGGCCACCGCGATCTTCCGTGACGAGGCCCGCGACCCCGACCGAACCATCCCGCGCGCCACCTACCTCGCGGTCATCGGCATCGGCGTCTTCTACACGGTCGCGTCGTGGGGCCTCGTGATGGCGTGGGGGCCGAGCGCCGTCGTCGACGCCGCAGCGGAGGACCCGGGCAGCCTCATCCTGCGGACCATGTCGACCTACCTGGGGGCGACGGGCGAGATCATCACCAACGTCCTGCTCGTCACGTCGATGTTCGCGTGCGTCCTCTCGTTCCACAACGTCATCACGCGCTACCAGCACTCGATGTCGACGGCGGGGGTGCTGCCCGACCGGCTCGGTGCCGTCCACCAGCGCCACCTGTCGCCGCACGTCTCCTCGCTCGTGCAGACCGTGACCGCCGTCGTGCTGACCGTCGTGTTCGCCGTCCTCGGCCTCGACCCGGTGCTGCAGGTCTTCACCTGGTTCGCCGGCGTGGCGACCCTCGCGATCGCGATCCTCATGGCCGTCACGTCGGTCGCCGTCATCGTCTACTTCGCCCGCACCCGCAGGGACCGCCGCGCGTGGAACACGGTCATCGCGCCCGGGCTCGGGTTCATCGGGCTGGTGCTCTCGGCCGTCCTGATCGTCGCCTACTTCCCGATCATGGTCGGCGATGTGGATGCCGCCGGCACCCCCGTGTTCGCGACGGTCAGCTGGTCGCTGCTCGCCCTCGTCGTGCTGTTCCCCGTCCTCGGATACCTGCAGGCGGCGTGGATCCGCTCCCGCCGCCCCGCTGCCTACGCCAAGCTCACCGACGCCATCGCCGGCTGACCCACCCAGGAGAATCACCATGAGCATCACCGACATCGAGACCGTCCCCGGCTTCACCCCGCCGGCCACGCCCCGGCATCCGCTGTCCTCGCTGACCGCCGACGAGATCCTCGCGGTGCGGGCCGTCGTCCTCGCCCTCCCGTCCACGAGCGACCGCACCCGCTTCGCGTACGTCGGGCTCGAGGAGCCCGTGAAGACGGACGTGCTGGCCTGGGAGAAGGGCGAGGCAGAGTTCCCCGAGCGGCGCGCCCGCGTGCAGCTGCTCGACATGGCGACCTCCGAGTCCCGCGATCTTGTCGTCTCGATCGCGAGGGGCGAGGTCCTCAGCGAGACGGTCCTCGACGGTTCCGCCGGGCAGCTGCCGATCCTCGACGCGGAGTTCGAGGAGGTCGGTGTCATCGCCAACGCCGACGAGGCGTGGGTCGCCGCGCTCGCCGCGCGAGGGCTCTCGCCGGCCGACGTCGTGCTCGTGCCGCTCTCGGCCGGTCACTACGGCTACCCAGAGGAGGAGGGCAAGCGAATCCTCCGCACCTTCGCCTTCCAGCAGTTCCACCCGGCCGACCACCCGTGGGCGCACCCGGTCGACGGGCTCACGGCTTACATCGACGTCGCCGAACGCCGTGTGGTGAAGATCATCGACACCCCCGGATTCGAGATCCCGCAGACCAGCGGCAACTTCGACGACCCCGAGCTGCAGGGGGCACCGCTCGAAGGGCTCACGCCGATTGTCATCTCCCAGCCCGAGGGATCGAGCTTCACGGTCGACGACGAGCACGTCGTCTGGGGCGACTGGGATCTGCGCATCGGGTTCGACACCCGCGAGGGCCTCGTCATGCGACAGCTCTCCTTCCAGGGGCGGCCCGTCATGTATCGCGGATCCATCAGCGAGATGGTCGTGCCCTACGCCGACCCCGCACCGAACCGCTTCTGGCAGAACTACTTCGACACCGGCGAGTACCTGTTCGGGCGGTACACGAATGAGCTCGCGCTCGGCTGCGACTGCGTCGGCGACATCACCTACGTCGACGCGGTCCTCGCCGACGAGCTCGGCTCGCCCCGCACCGTCCGCAACGGCATCTGCATGCACGAGGAGGACTTCGGCACGCTCTGGAAGCACACCGACCTCTTCACCGGATCGAGCGAGGTCCGTCGTCAGCGACGCCTGGTGATCTCGTTCTTCACGACGGTCGGCAACTACGACTACGGCTTCTTCTGGTACCTCTACCTCGACGGCACGATCGAGTGCGAGGCGAAGCTCACCGGCATCCTGTTCACGTCGGCCTATCCGGGCGACGGCTACCCGTACGCCTCGGAGGTCGCACCCGGCCTCGGTGCGCCGTACCATCAGCACCTCTTCTCGGCCCGGCTGGACATGACCGTCGACGGCGTCGCGAACGTGGTCAACGAGATCGACGCGGTCCGCGTCCCGATCTCGAGCGGCAACCCCGCCGGCAATGCCTTCACGAAGCAGGTCACGCCCATCGTCTCGGAGGGGATGTCGGGTCGCCTCGCCGACGGCTCACGCGGACGCGTCTGGCAGATCGCATCGACCGAACGCACCACCGAGCGCGGCCAGCCCACCTCCTATGTGCTGCACCCGACCGAATCCCCGGTGCTGCTCGCCGACGACGCGTCGTCGATTGCCTCGCGGGCCGCGTTCGCGACGAAACACCTGTTCGTCACGAAGTACGACCCCGCCGAGCGGTACGCGGCCGGCGACTTCGTCAACCAGCACCCCGGTGGGGGTGGCATCCCCGCCTTCATCGCGGGCGACGAGCAGCTCGTGGGGGAGGACCTCGTGCTGTGGCACACCTTCGGGCTGACCCACTTCCCGCGCAACGAGGACTGGCCCGTCATGCCGATGGACTACGCGAAGTTCCGGCTCTCGCCGTACAACTTCGCCGAGCGCAACCCGGCACTGCACGTGCCGGCCCCGCTGGCGCACTGCGCCCCCGGCGGTCACGAGGCGCACGGCCACGACGCGCACAGTCATGAGGCGCACGGCCACGACGCGCACGGTCACCACTGACCTGCGCGTGGAAGCCCTTCACCTCTGGGCGATCGCGCCCGCCGCGGTCGGCACGTGCTGCGTCGCTGCCGACCGCGGCCGGTCGCGGGCACCGGAACTGCTCGTCTCGCTGCTGATGGTCGCGGCGATGGTCGACGTCGCCCTGCTGGGGTTCATCGCTCCGGTCGGGTGGGCGGTCGCCCTCGTCGTCGCTGCGCTCGTGCATTCCGCCGTCCGCGGGCGGCGGAGCGGCGCGGCGGGACTCGACCGCATGGCCGTGATGAGCGCGCTCGGACTCATCGTGATGGCGGTGCAGGTCGTCGCGATGGCCGCGGGTCATGCGGTGCCCGCGCACGGACACGGTGGGATGCCGCTGGCCGCCCTCGTCGCGGCGACGGCGGTCGCGTACGCCCTCGCCGCCGCGGTGCTCGCGGTGCGGCATCCGGGCATCCTCTCCCGTCTGCAGTTCGCCGGCATGGGCGCCGCCACCCTGCTGATGGCCGCCGCCGCCCTCGTCTGACGCCCGCCCCGTCGGGCCACGGCGCTCGCGAGGCGTCGCGGATGGTCGCGTTTGGCGCCGGCGGGCGACCATCTGCGACGCCTCGGCATGCACGGGCGGACGGTCGTAGGGTCGAGCCATGGCAGCGCGATTGATCGACCCCCACGAGCTCGAGCGGATGATGCGGGATGCCGCGCCGCTGACGGTCCTCGACGTGCGGTGGCGGCTCGACCGGCCCGACGGCCGCTCCGAGTACGAGGCGGGTCACATCCCCGGCGCGGTGTACGTGAGTCTCGACGACGAGCTCGCCGCCCACGGCGCACCGGAGGACGGCCGGCATCCGCTCCCCGACATCGCCGACCTGCAGACCGCCGCCCGGCGCTGGGGCGTCGACACGGGCGACACCGTCGTGGTCTACGACGACTGGCAGACGTTCGGCGCCGCGCGCGCCTGGTGGGTGCTGACGGATGCCGGTGTGCCCGACGTGCGGGTGCTCGACGGCGGCCTCGGGGCGTGGCGCGACGCCGGGCTCCCGCTCGAGTCGGGCCCCGTGCACGCGGCTCGCGGCGACGTCGCGCTGACGCCGGGGCACTTGCCGCGCCTCGACATCGACGAGGCGGCGGCGCTGCCGGCATCCGGGATCCTCTTCGACGTGCGCGCGCCCGAGCGCTACCGCGGCGACGTCGAGCCGATGGACCCGCGGGCCGGGCACATCCCCGGCGCGGTCAACGCGCCGACGGGCGGCAACGTCGACGAGCGCGGGCGCTTCCTCTCGCCCGAGCAACTGCGCGAGCGCTACGCGGCGCTCGGCGTCACCGGCGACATGACCGTCGGCGTGAGCTGCGGCTCGGGGGTGTCGGCCGCGCAGGCGGCGTTCGCGCTGAGCCTCGCCGGCATCGACGCGGCGCTCTACGGCGGGTCGTGGAGCCAGTGGGCGAACCACCCCGACCGCCCGGTCGCGACCGGCGACCGCCCGTAACGCTCAGCCGAGGACGGCCCGGGCCGCGCGTTCACCGGAGACGAGCGCGCCCGCGATCGACGGCGTCTCGCGGTGATCGCCCGCGAGGACGACCCGATCCGACAGGCGCACCGGCGACGCGTGCCGCAGCGGCGGAGGCAGGGCCGGCAGCGCGTGGGGGATGTCGTCGCGGCGCAGCAGCTCCCAGCTCCGCGCCTCGCCGCCCCACATCCGCTCCATGTGGGCGCGCACGGCACGCTCGTCGGCACCGCTGCCCAGCAGGCAGCTCGCCGCCACGAGGTGCCGGCGGGCCGACGCGTAGGCGGGGGCCGTCCGTGACATCACGACGCTGTTGACGATCGGTCCCGAGCGCTCGCCGTCCACCGCGAGCAGAGCGGATGCCGGTGCCTCCGGCCCCGTGCCGAACCACCACGTCTGCAGCCCCTGCATCGGCGGTGCCGACAGGTCGGTGAGCCCCGCCACCGCCTCGCCTCCCACGGCGACGACCACCTCGCGCGCGGCGATCGGGGCGGCCCCGTCGAGCTCGACACGGTCTGCGCGGACGTCCATGCCGCGCACGGCATGAGAGAGGCGGATGTCGGCCCCCGCCGCACGGGCGAGGTCGGCGAGCCGTCGCGGCAGGGTCGCGACGCCCCCCGCGGGCACGCCTGGCCGGCCGAGTGCGAACAGTCGGGCGAGCAGCGTCGCGTACGCGCCGGACGTCGCGGCGCCGTCGTCGGCGAGCACGCCGGTGAGGAACGGTTCGAGCACCGAGCGGCGCAGCGGACCGGTCAGCCCGACGCGGTCCCACCTCTCATGCAGGGTCGCGTCGTGTCCCCCGGCGACGGATACCGGGCGCACCAGCGCCGGCAGGAGCCACCGCGCCGCGGCCACGAGGTCCTGCGCCGAGACGAGACCCGAGAGCGCACCCGCGACGGTGGCCGGCAAAAGCCCGGGATGCCGCAGCGGATGCGCGAGGACGTCCGACCGCCCGCCGCGCACGACGCGCACCCCGACGGGGAACGGGCGCAGGTCGAGGTCGGCGGGGTCGAGCGCGCGGGCGAGTGCGTCGTAGCGGGGGTTCACGACCTGGAACCCCCGGTCGAGGAGGAATCCGTCGACGCGGTCGGTGCGCTGCCGACCGCCGACCTCGTCGGCCGCGTCGAGGACGACGACGTCGCGTCCGGCGCGCGCGAGCAGCGTCGCGCAGCGGAGCCCGGCGAGGCCCGCGCCGATGACGACGACATCGTGGAGTGCGGCCATGGCGACAGCCTCGCACAGCGCTGCGCCCCGGCATCCGTAGTTGAATTCAAGGATGCGAGCTGCGTATATGTACGGTCCCGGTGACGTCCGCGTGATCGACGCCCCCGAGCCACGGATCGAACAGCCCACCGACGCGGTCCTCCGCACCGTCGTCGCGTGCGTGTGCGGCAGCGACCTGCATCCGTACCACTCGATGACGCCGACCGAGAAGGGGCGCTCGATGGGGCACGAGATGATCGGCGTCGTCGAGGAGGTCGGCTCCGAGGTCCGCACGGTCGCGCCCGGTGACGTCGTCATCGTGCCGTTCGTCTTTTCGTGCGGCGCGTGCGAGTTCTGCCGCGCAGGGCTGCAGACCTCGTGCCGCTTCGCGGGCCTCTCGGTGCCCACGGGCGCCGGCGGTGCGCAGGCCGAGCGTCGGCGCGCTCCGTTCGCCGACGGCACCCTGTACCGGGTCGACGTCGCCGAGGACGACGCCCGGATGCCGGGCCTCCTGACCCTCAGCGACGTCTACGGCACGGGCTGGCACGCGGCGGTCACGGGCGGCGTCGCGACCGGCACGGACGTCGTCGTCATCGGCGACGGCGCCGTCGGGCTGCTCGCCGTGCTGTCCGCGCAGAGGCTCGGGGCGGAGCGCATCATCCTCATGGGCCGCCACGAGGCGCGCACCGACCTGGGTCGCCGGTACGGCGCGACCGAGGTCGTCGCCGAGCGCGGCGAGGAGGGCGTCGCCGCCGTCCGCGAGCTGACCGGCGGCCTCGGCGCGCACGTCGTCATCGACGCGGTCGGTCACCTGCCGGCGTACGAGCAAGCGCTCGGCGCCGTGCGCGCGGGCGGCACCGTGACCCGCGTCGGCGTGCCCCAGTACCCCGACGCGCCGCTGCAGCGGGTGCAGTTCGAGAAGAACGTCACGGTCACCGGCGGCGTCGCACCGGTGCGGGCCTACATCGACGACCTCCTGCCGGGCGTCCTCGACGGTACAGTCGACCCCGGGGCCGTCTTCGATCGCGAACTGAGCCTCGGCGAAGCCGCCGACGGCTACCGCCTGATGGATGACCGCGCCGCCCTGAAAGTGATGCTCCGCCCGTGACCTCCGCCCTGCCGCTCTCCGGCACCCAGCACACTCTTCGCTTCGGCCCGTACGAGGCGGTCATCGCCTCGACCGGCGCCTCGCTGCGCGTCCTCCGCCACGACGGCCGCGACCTCATCGTCCCGTTCGACGCCGACGAGGTGCGCCCCGACTATCGCGGCACGACGCTCGCCCCCTGGCCGAACCGCATCATCGACGGCACGTACACCTTCGACGGCCAGGAGCTCGTGGCGGCGCTGACCGAACCCGAACGCTCGCACGCCCTCCACGGCCTGCTCTCGTGGGCCGACTTCGAGCGCGTCTCGGGCACCGAGAGCACGGGGACGCTCGGCGCGACCGTCGTCCCGCAGTCGGGGTACCCGTGGCGCGTGCGCGTCGAGACGACGTACGCCCTCGGCGCGGACGGGCTCACCCAGACGGTGCGTGCGCGCAATCTCAGCGACCGGCCCGCACCGTTCGGCACCGGCCCGCACCCCTACGTGAAGGCCGGCCCCGCACCGCTCGACGAATGGACGCTCGCGCTGCCCGCGGCATCCGTCCTCGAAGTCACGCCCGACCGGCTCAGCCCCGTCGCGCTCCACCCCGTGACCGACCATGACCCCGAGCGGTTCGATCGGCGCGCGCCCCGTCCGCTCGGCACCGTCGAGCTGGACCACGCGTTCACCGACCTCGAGACGGATGCCGCCGGTACGGCCGTCCTGCGCCTGACCGACCCGTCGGGTGTTGGCGTCGAGGTCACCTGGGGTGCGGAGTGCCCGTGGGTGCAGGTCTACACGGGCGACAAGCCCGACGGGCCCGCGAACCCGGCGCACCGCAACGGTGTCGCCGTCGAGCCGATGACGTGCGCGCCCGACGCCTTCAACGCCGCCTCGTACGACTACGACGCGGGCCTGCTGGTGCTCGAGCCGGGCGCCGAGTTCTCGGCGTCGTGGCGCATCGCCGCGATCTGACCCTGCGTCGTCATCCCTAGGATGGCGGCATGACGTCGACGTCCTCCTCCCTGCCCCGGTCCACCCCGTCCGCGCAGGGGGTGGATGCCGCCGGTGTCGAACGCCTGCTCGACGCCGTCGGGCAGACCGAGGCCGAGATGCACAGCCTCATGGTGCTGCGCCACGGCACCGTGATCGCCGAGGGATGGTGGGCGCCGTTCGCGCCCGATCTGAAGCACCTCGTGTACTCGCTGTCGAAGACGTTCACGTCCGCCGCTGCCGGTCTCGCCGTCGCGGAGGGGCGTTTCGGACTCGACGACGTCATGATCGACCACTTCCCCGAGCTGGTTCCCGACGACGTCGACGACAAGTACCGCCGATACCTCGTGCGTCACGCGCTGACGATGTCGAGCGGGCACGAGAGCGAGGCGCTCGACCGTGCCGCAGCCGCGGCGGAGGGTGCGGGCGGCGACGTGCTCGCGGGGTTCTTCCGCGTTCCGCCCGAGCGTGAGCCGGGCAGCGTCTTCGCCTACAGTCAGCCGACCGTCTACGGCGTCGGGCGGCTCGTCGCCAAGACGACGGGCGGGACGATCCTCGACTACCTGCGCCCCCGGCTGCTCGAGCCGCTCGGCATCCACGAGGCGCAGTGGATGATGCTCGGCGACGTCGAGATGGGCTTCAGCGGCATCCACGTCTTCACCGAATCGCTCGCCAAGACGGGGCAGCTCGTCCTCGACGGCGGCCGCTGGCAGGGCGAGCAGATCCTCGACCCCGAGTGGGTCGCCACCGCCACGTCGAAGCAGATGGACAACGACACCGCGCACCGAGGCCCCGGCGCACCCGAGCCGATCGACTGGCAGCAGGGGTACGGCTTCCAGTACTGGATGAACCGGCACGGCTTCCGCGGCGACGGGGCGTACGGCCAGTTCATCATCGTGTGGCCCGAAGAGGATGCCGTGATCGTCACGACCGGTGAGACGATCGACATGCAGGAGCTGCTGAGCCTCATCACGACGCACCTGCGCCCCGCGATGACGGGGGCGGGCACCGCCGAGGCCGATGCTGCACTCGCGGCGCGGCTCTCGTCGCTGGCGCTCCCGCTGCCGGACGACACCGGCGCGGGCTTCGCGGGGACTTTCGACGCCGACGTGTCGTCGCCGGTCGTGGGCCCGTTCTCGTTCGGTGAGGCTGTGCCGGGTGCCGAGCGCGTCGAGGTCGCCGAGGCGGGCGACGGGTGGACTCTCCGGTTCCTCGGCGACGGTCTCGATGTGACCCTTCCCGTGGGTCGAGGCGCGTGGGCGGAGGGGGAGTGGCCGGCGCCCGCCGACGGGCTCGACGCGGTGCCCTTCCGCGCCGTCGCGGGTGTCGACGCGGACGGTGCGTGGCACGCGCGGTTGCGCATGATCCAGACACCGCACTCGCTCCTGGTTGACATCGCCCCCGGCGGCGCGGCCTCGATCGCCTGGCGGTTCCCGCCGCTGCGCGGTGACGGCCCGGCCGGTCACGCGCTGCCGTCGCTCGGCTGACCGGGATCCGCTGCGCCCGCCTCGGTAGAATCTTCGGTGAGGGGTGAGCGTGACGGACAATGAGCGGGTCAGGACCCGGGACGTCGTCGCCGAGGGGCTTTACATCGCGTCCGCGGCGACGCGTTTGGCGTTGAAGAACCGCATCCTCGTCGACATCCTCGTCGACGGTGACGACTTCGATCCGGAGCGCTTCCTCGGCGATGCCCGCGACATCCTGGTCTCTCTCGCTGAAGAGGCCGAAGCGGATGCCGCCCGCACCGACCGCGAGCGCAAGGCGGCGCGCACGCGCTACTCCGACTCGAGCGGCACGCACGACTACCGCAGCCGCGACGTCCGCAACCTCCGTCGCCGCCGCAAGCAGTCGCTGCACGTCGCGAAGGAGCTGCGCGCCCGGGCCGAGGACCAGGAGGAGCTGCGCAAGCTCGTCGTCGACGCGCGGGACGCCGCGTGGGCGGAGGTGTCGAAGAACATCGACCGGTCGCTGCGGATCACGGCGGCGCGCCCCGACCTCGACGCCGACTACGAGCGGATGCGGGTGGCCCGCATGCAGGCGCTGCGCCTGGTCGACCTGCCCAAGCTCCGCGCGCACCGACGCAGCGTCGCCAAGCAGCAGGCGCTGCGCGAAGAGGGCGTCGAACCCGAGCCGATCCTCGAGGCCGGTCACGGAGGGATCGATCCGGGCGAGCTCGAATAGGCCTCGATTTCGGATGCGGCCCGCGGTGACGTATGCTGTTCCTCGGCCCGGAAACAGGCCATGCGCCCGTAGCTCAATGGATAGAGCATCTGACTACGGATCAGAAGGTTAGGGGTTCGAGTCCCTTCGGGCGCACACTGTGTTGAGACAGTCCAGGTAAGGCCCCGCTTCGGCGGGGCCTTACCTGTTCTCCGACGCGATCGCTCACGGCGGGCCATAGCCGTGTCAGGATCGTTCGGTGACGAGCGCGGTGCCGATGACGCAGACGCATCCTGCTGACGAAGTGTGGACCGACGCGGGTTGCGGCTTCCGGCGGTGGGAGACCTCGGTCGTCCTCGGTACGCGCGCTGAGGTGTGGGAGTGGGCCACCACGGTCAAGGCGTCGACCGCCGGAGATCGCGGGTCGCTCGCGACCACGCTCACCCAATAAGTTGTGCGCAATTCAATTGCGTGCAACCATTGTCGCATGAGAGCGATCGAGCAGATGGTGTGCTTCGGGGTGTACTCGGCCAGCCACGCGTTCACGCAGGCCTATCGGCGTGTGCTCGCGCCGTGGAAGCTGACGTACCCGCAGTACCTCGTCATCGTCGCTCTCGGCGAGCAGAAGCCCCGGTCGGTCAAGGAACTGGGCGAAGAGCTCTTCCTCGACTCGGGCACCCTCTCGCCCCTCATCCGCCGCCTCGAAGCGCGCGGTGTCGTCTCCCGTTCGCGCAGCCCCCACGACGAGCGTGTCGTCGAGGTCGCACTGACGGACGACGGCCGCGCTCTCCGCTCGGAGCTGTCCGTCGTCGGCGCGGAGATCGCGCGCTGCACCGGGCTGAACGAGGAGAAGGCACGGATGCTGCTCGACGTGGTCCACGACCTGAACCGCGTCATGCGCACCACCGACGAGGCGATCGCCTCCTGACGAAAGGACCCCCATGGAAGCCCTCTACACCGCAGAAGCCCTCGCGACCGGAGGCGGCCGCAACGGTCACGTCCGGACCGTCGACGGCCTCGTCGACACCGACGTGCGTGTGCCCAAGGAGATGGGCGGTGCCGGTGGCGCCCCGAACCCCGAGCTCTTCTTCGCCGCCGGCTACGCGGCGTGCTTCCACAGCGCCCTGCAGTCCGTCGCGCGCCAGCAGAAGTTGACGCTCGAGGACACCAGCGTCGGTTCGCGCGTCAGCATCGGCTCGAACGGCCAGGGCGGATTCGGCCTCGCCGTCGAGCTCGAGGTCGTCATCCCCAACCTCCCGCACGACCAGGCGCAGGCCCTCGCGGATGCCGCGCACCAGGTCTGCCCCTACTCCAACGCCACCCGGGGCAACATCGAGGTCACCGTCACGGTCGTCGAGGACTGACCTCCGCCGGTCTCAGAGGGCCGGCCTCAGAGGGCCTGACTCAGGCGACAGGGCTCACGCGCAGCCAGCGGAATCCGCAGGCGGGCAGCGTGAGCCCTTCGTCGATCCCGACGTCGACACCCTCGACGAGATCGAGGGCGGTCGGCGCGAAGCCCGACAGCGTCACGGCAGGCACGTGCACCGGTTCGGCGGCGACGTTCGCCAGCACCAGCACGACGGTCCCGTCGCCGGGGCGCTGGTAGCCCACCACCGACGGTGCGGGCACGTCGAAACCGATGAGGCGCGCCCCGTCGAACTCCGGCGTCGTATGACGCACCGCGATGAGCTTCGTGATGTCGCGATGGAGCCGGCCGGCCGAGGTGGCGGCATCCGTCATCCGGGCGTAGCGGTCCCGCGGCTTCTGACCCCGGTGCGTCCACCGTGCGTCGTCGCGTCGCTCCGGATCGTCGCGGAACGTCGGGTCGTTGAGCTGACCGACCTCGTCGCCGAGCCACAGCATCGGCAGACCCGGCACGCTCAGCAGGAGCGCGTGGGCCAGCACCACCCGCGCCTCGCCGAGCGGGTCGCCCGCCTCGACGCCGGCGAGCGAGGCGGTGGTGCCCGCGACGCCGCCGTCGGTCGCGATCCCCCGGCCGAAGGCGGAGCCGTCGGTGTAGCGCGCGGTGAGCTCGGCGGCATCCGTCTGCCACACGACCGCGTCGGCGTCGCGGACGGCGACGACGTCGCTGCGCCCGTCACGCCGCTCGAGCGCGTGCTGCAGGGGAGCGGCGTCCCCTGTGGCGAACGCCTGCCACAGCGCCGCGGACCCGGGGGATGCCGGCAGCACCTCAACCCCCGGCGCACCGATCGCGAGCACCGGGGCCGTGACCGCCGCCGTCTCGCGGTCGGGCACGAGGAAGACCTCGACGCCGCGGCCGGCCAAGAACAGCAGATCGTCGGCGAACACGCGCAGGTCCGCGGCGGCGGGGACGTCGACGGCCAGGGCGATCCCCGACAGCCGCAGCGCGGCGGCCAGGTCGGAGAGCCGGTCGATCGAGCCGAGTCCGGGGTCGCCACGGCGCAGGTCGACGGTGCCGTCCTCGCGCCGGGCGAACGGCGACTGCACGTGCAGCACGCTGACGCCGAGTTCGCGCAGCGCCGGGATCTCGTCGCGGAGCCCGGCGAGGTTGCCGGCGTAGCGATCCGCGAAGCACGCCGCGCCGAGGGTGTAGCGCGAGCGGGAACTCGGCGCGTGCGCCGCGCGCTGCTCGCCGTGCACCTTCAGGTCGAGCGAGCGACCGTTCGCGGCCATCACCGCCGCCGTCACGAGGTCGGCCGGCAGCGACGACGAGGAGTCCGCCCGCTCGGCGAGGGCGGCGTGCAGGTCGGGAAAATGCCGACGGATGCGGTCGGCGCCGGCCTCGTCGACGCGGGTGCGTTCCGCGACGGTCGACAGCGTGGCCGCGAGTTCGTCCTCGACGGCCCCCATGGTGCTCATGCGGTGGACCTCCCGCTCCCAGCGTAGAGGGCGGGCGTTCCCGCCTCAGCCGGCGCGGCCCACCGTGCTGTCGAGGAACGCGTGGATCGTCGCGTGCAGCGCCGCGGTGGCCGCCGCGTCGATGGTGCCCGCGTGACCGCCTTCGACGGGCTCGAGGTAGTGCACCTCGGCATCCGTCTCGTCCGCCAACCGCGCCGCCATCTTGCGCGCCTGCACCGGCCCGACCCGGTCGTCGCTGGCCGCCGCGTAGATGAGGGATGCCGGGTACCGCCGCCCGGGCTCGATGAGGTGGTACGGCGAGAAGGTCTTCACGAACTCCCAGTCGGCGGGGTCGTCGGGATCGCCGTACTCGGCGATCCAGCTCGCGCCGGCGGACAGGCGCGTGTACCGGCGCATGTCGAGGAGCGGGACGCCGCAGACGATCGCGCCGAAGTCGTCGGGGTTCTGGGTCAGCATGTTGCCGACGAGCAGGCCGCCGTTGCTGCGCCCGTGGCAGGCGATGCGGTCGGGGGTCGAGACCCCGCGCGCCACGAGGTCGCGGGAGACAGCGGCGAAGTCCTCGTACGCGCGGTGGCGGTTCTCGCGGAGCGCCGCGAGGTGCCATTCCGGGCCGAACTCGCCGCCGCCCCGGATGTTTGCGACGACGTACACCCGACCCTGTTCGAGCCAGGCCGGGCCCACGATCGTCGGGTACTCCGGCGTCAGCGCGTGCTCGAAGCCGCCGTAGCCGTTCATCAGCACGGGCAGCGCCCCGTGACGCTCGCGGGGGCCGACCTCGAAGTACGGCACCCGGGTGCCGTCGGCCGACGTCGCCCAGTGCTGCTCGGCGACGAGACCCGTCGCGTCGAAGGTCGCGCGGCTGCGGTCGACGACCCGCGGCTCCGCGCCCGGGTCGAGGACGAGCAGGGTGGGCGGTGTGAGGAAGCCGCGCGCGACGACCCAGAGCTGGTCGTCCTCGTCGTCGTCCGCCGTGGCGACGTTCGCGCTGAAGAGGTCGTCGTCGCCGAGCCCGAGGTCGAGCTCGACACCGGTCAGCGTCGCCGGGTCGAGCGACACCAGCCGGCTCTGCACGCGGTCGAGGATCGTCAGCACGAGGCGGGTCTTCGTCCACGTCCAGGACTCGAGCACCGCGGTGTCGGTCGGCGCGAACGCGACGCGCAGGTCCGACCCGTCCCCGCTCGTCACGGTCTCGAGGGGGCCGAGCAGGAGGGTGCCCGACGGATGCGTCGTGTCGCCGATGCGCCACGGCGTCGTCGTCCGGACGGCGACCAGGTCGCCGTGCACGTCGGCGTGCGCGTCCTGCGGCACGGCGATCAGGTGCGGTTCGGTGCCGTCCCACACCCATGCCTCGGAGTGGAAGAAGTCGTGCGCGATGACGACGATCGGCGTCGCCGCGCCGCCGGTGTGATCGACGTGCGCGAACACGCCGACGTCCGACGGGACACCCGTGAGGATCGGCGGCGCGTCCTCGAGCGATTCGCCGCGGCGCCAGGCACGGGCGGTGATCGGATAGCCCGAGTCCGTGACGCCGCCGCCGTGCAGGGCCGTGGCGACGAGCAGCGTGTCGCGGTCGACCCACGCGATCATGGACTTCTCCGCGTCGAGGGCGAAGGGGGAGCCCTCGACGAAGCGGCGGGTCTCCAGATCGAACTCGCGCACCACGGCGGCGTCTCCGCCGTCGGGGCTCAGGCGCACGAGCGCGCGGCTGCTGCCGGCCGGCCCGTGCGTCGCGCCGGCGAAGGCCCAGGTCCTCCCCTCCTCGCGGCCCAGTGCGTCGACGTCGAGCAGGACCTCCCAGTCCGGAGTGCCCGCCGTGAAGGCGGCGAGGGACGTCCGGCGCCAGAGGCCGCGCGGGTTGTCGGCATCCCGCCACAGGTCGTACATGAGGTCGCCGTGACGACTCGGGACGACGAGGCGGTCGGGGTCCTGCAGGATGCCGGTGAGCCGGGCCTCGAGCGCGTCGCGGGCAGCGCCCGCATAGGCGCCTTCGGTCTCGGCGGTGCGCTCCGCGGCCCACGCGCGAGCCTGGGATCCGTCGATCTCCTCCAGCCACAGGAACGGGTCGGCGGGCTCGGGGGCGATCTCGTGGGCGCTCATGCGGTCAGCCTACGGGGCACCTCCGCCGCGTCGTTCGCCGTGCGAGAACCATTGGCACTCTCCACACGCGAGTGCTAATCTGGACGTACTTGAGCCGCAGGGGCTCAACTTTCAGACCACTTGGACAAAGGAGAGAATCATGGCGACCTACGACCCGTTCCGTGAAATCGACCGCCTGGCGTCGACGCTCTTCGACACGCGCCGCGGCCCGCGACGGATGCCGATGGACCTGTACCGCGACGGCGACCACTACGTGCTGAACGCCGACCTCCCCGGCATCGACCCGGGCTCGGTCGACATCGACGTCGACGGCCAGCTGCTGACCATCCGCGCCGAGCGCACGCTGTCGTCGGGCGAGGGGGTCAAGTGGATCACGCGCGAGCGTGAGACCGCGAGCTTCCTCCGCCAGCTGAACCTCGGCCAGGGCATCGACACCGACGCCATCACCGCGACCTACAACAACGGTGTGCTGACCGTCACCATCCCGGTGAGCGAGAAGGCCAAGCCGCGCAAGGTCGAGGTCGTCGCCGACGGTTCGTCCCCGACCATCACCACCCGCGAGAGCGAGCCGCAGCCGATCGACCAGTGACCGGCGCACCGCTCCGACGGTGAGACGACGATCGCCCCGCACCCCGTCTCGGGTGCGGGGCGATCTTCCTGTCGTCAGACGCCGCGCAGGCGAGCGGTGAGCCGCTCGAGTTCGGCGAGTTCGTCGTCGGTGAGCACCGACATCCGCTCGGCGATGGTGCGGCCGTGCGTCGTCGCGAGCCGGCGGAACATCGCCGCGCCCTGCTCCGTGGCGCGCAGCACGGCGCCGCGGCCGTCGTTGGGGTCGGGGCACTTCGCGACGAGCCCGCGCGCCACCATCCGGTCGACCAGGCGCGACACGCTCGGCTGGCTGATGAGCATGTTCGCCGTCACGTCGCGCAGCCGCGCGGTGTGACCCTCGCAGCGCGTGACGGTCAGGAGCACGTCGTATTCGGCGCTCGAGAGGTCGTCGTCCTCGAAGTCCCGTGAGATCTCCGCCAGGACCTCGTGCTGCGCGCGGAAGAGGCTCTCCCAGGCAGCGATGGCGAGGCGGCGGTCGGTCATGGCGTCAACTGTAGCGTCGCTCATAGGGTTGACCGCGTGCAGCCCTGGTCCCGTCGTCTCGCCCGTGCCGGAGCCGTCGTCGCCGTCGCGCTCGGCGTTGTCGTGGGCGCTCCCTCGGCGGCGAACGCCGACGTCGAGGACTTCTCCTTCGACAGTCTGACCGTCGACTACACGCTGACCCGCGCCGAGGATGGCACGAGTCGGATGCGGGTGGTCGAGGAGTTCGTGGCGCGGTTCCCCGAGACCGACCAGAACCGCGGCATCCGACGGGTGATCCCCGACGAGTACGACGGTCAGCCGCTGCGGCCGAGCCTCGAATCGGCGGTGGACGCGGAGGGCGACCCGTGGGAGGTCGTCGAGACCGACGACGGCGAGGACGGACTGGTCGTGACGGCGAGATCCGAGGACTACGTCCACGGTCGCCCGAGCCGACGCCCACCCCCGAGCCGACTCCTGCCCCGCAGCCCTCGCTCCCCTCGACCGGTGGCGCTCTGCCGGCTGCGGCGGAAGGCGGCATCCAGGCATCCGTCCGCGGCGATCGCGTCGTCGTCTCGGGCCTGACCGCGGGGGAGCGCTACTACGGCTTCCTCTACTCGACGTCCACCGCTCTCGGCTGGGTGACGGCGGATGCCGCCGGCTCGGCGAGCTTCGCGCTGCCGGCAGACCTCGACGAGGGTCGCCACCGGGTGGCCGTCGTCGACGAGTCGGGTGAGCTTGTCGGCTGGGCCTCTGTCACTGTGGCCGCGGAAGAGCTCGTCGCCGTCGGCGACCAGCTCGCGTCGGCCGGCGGTCAGTCCGGTCCGGTGTGGATCGCAGGCGGTGCAGGTGCGGCGCTGCTCGCCCTCGGCGCACTGCTGGTGATGCGCCGCCGTCGGAGCGCGACCGTCTGACGCGTCACGCAGTAAGGGCCGGCTGGAGAGGCATCCAGCCGGCCCTTGTCCCTTTGCACCAAGAGTGTCCTGCAATCACATGTCGGTAGCTGCCACAGCAAAACATCTACCGTGCAATGAATGTATAACGACGAGATAACGGTGGCAAGGGTTTCTTGTTATCAATTTGTGATGCGCGAGCCAGGGGTGCGCTGGAACCGCATCGGCGATCTGCTCGACGAGGCGGGCGAGGCGCTCGCCGCCGAACTCGGTGACGCGGCGCGCTACGTGCACCTCGACGTCACGGCGTAGGAGGACTGGGAGAAGGCCGTCGCGCTGGCCGAGAAGGAGTTCGGCCGGCTCGACATCTTCGTGAACAACGCCGGCATCGCGACCTTCGGTTCGATCGAGGAGTACTCCCTCGAGCAGTGGAACCAGATCATCGCGATCAACCTGACGGGTGTGTTCCACGGCATCAAGGCCGCGATCGAGCCGCTCAAGCGCAGCGGCGCGGGCTCCATCATCAACGTCTCCTCGACGGCCGGACTCCAGGGCTACGAGGCGCTGCCCGGCTATAACGCCTCGAAGTTCGGCGTGCGCGGACTCACCAAGAACGCCGCCCTCGACCTCGGGCGCTACAACATCCGCGTCAACTCGGTGCACCCGGGCGCGATCCGCACCCCGATGACCGAGGGGCTGGATGCCTCGCAGAACCACGTCGCCCTGCACCGCATGGGCGAGGCCGTCGAGCTGTCTCGGCTCGTCCTGTTCCTCCCCAGCGACGAGTCGAGCTTCTCGACCGGCGCCGAGTTCGTCGCCGACGGCGGGGAGACGGCCGGTCTGGCACACTACGGGGCGTGACCATCGACCCTCGGCAGGCCCGGACGAGCGCCGCCTTGCGCGCGGCGCTCGTCCGCCTGCTGGCGGACCGGCCCCTCGCGGCGGTGTCGGTCGCGGAGCTCTGCCGTGAAGCGGGCGTGCACCGCACCACGTTCTACAAGCACGCCGCGGGCGTCGACGAGTTCGCCGTCCCGATGCTGACCGACGAGATCGACGCGATCGCCGCGATCGGTGTGGACATCGCCACCGAAGCGGATGCGGCCCGCGTCTACCACGCCGTGACCCGCCGCCTGCTCGAGTGGCTCGCCGGGCGCCGCGACCTCTACCGCGCCCTGCTCGAGTCCTCGGCCCGCGGCGCGCTGCTTGCCGCGCTGAGCGACAGTCTGCGCCGACGCGCCCACATCGCCCTGGAAAAACTCGCCGAGGCGGGTGTCCGCGACGCACCGCGGTCCCCGCGCGACCGCGACGAGGCCGCGGCCTTCATCGCCGGCGGCCTGGTCGGCGTGATCGACGTCTGGATCCGCCAGGACGACACGGATGCCGCAGCCGCCGAGGCCCGTACCTTCCGGCTGATGCCGGAGTGGTGGCCCGGCGTGCACTGAGGCCATCGCGACCCGGAAGCCCTCGTGCGCTGCGGCGGAGCCTAGGCCGGGTAGACCTGCACGACCGACGGGCGCGGCGCGTTCGGGACGTCGCCCCGTCGCGTCGACCCGTAGTCGGGGAAGAGTGACGTGGGAGCCGCGACCGTCCCGTTCTCGCCGGGATGCTGCACTGCGACGAAGACGAGCTTCTCGCGGGCGTGGATGACGGGTCCGCACGTCTCGGCCTCGCGGGGGACCGCGAGGAACTGCTGCACGTGACCGCGTTCCCGACCCTCGAGCGGAACGCGGAACAGTCCGTCGTTGAACCCGATCGTGCTGGGCGCGCCGTCGGTGGAGATCCAGAGGGTGCCGTCCTCATCGAACGCGAGGTTGTCGGGGCACGAGATCGGCGACACCTTGTCCTTCGGGTAGCCCGCGAAGTAGGTGCTCGGGTCGGACGGGTTGCCGCACTGCAGCAGGATGCTCCAGCCGAAGCTCGTCCCGGCCTGGCCGCGGCGCTCGGTCAGCTCGATCACGTGACCGTGCCGGTTGCCGGTGCGGGGGTTCGCCTCATCCACCATCGAGGTCTTGCCGCGGTCGGTGTTGTTCGTCAGCGCGACGTAGACCTTGCCGGTCCGCGGGCTCGGCTGCACGTCCTCGGGGCGGTCCATCTTGGTCGCCCCCACCCTGTCGGCGGCCAGCCGCGTGAAGACCAGCACCTCCTCGATCGTCATGCCCGGCACGACGCTCTTGCCGTCGCGGGTGAGGGCGACCCACTCGCCGGTGCCGTCGAAGGCGCCGTCCGCGGGCAGCGTGCCCGAACCGTCGATCTGCGCCGCCGGCGAGTCGCCGCGGAAGCGGGCGACGAAGAGGTCGCCCTCCGACAGGAGCGTCATGTTCTTCTTGCGCGACGAGCTGATGCGGTTCTTCGAGACGAACTTGTAGAGGTAGTCGTTGCGCTCGTCGTCGCCCATGTAAGCCACCACGCGGCGGTCCTCGGCCACGATGACGTTCGCGCCCTCGTGCTTGAAGCGCCCCATCGCGGTGTGCTTCTTCGGGATCGACGTCGGGTCCTCGGGGTCGATCTCGACGATGTAGCCGAACCGGTTGGGCTCGTTGACGTATCCGGCGTCGAAGGAGTTGAAGCGGGGGTCGTACTGCTCCCATCCGGTCGACGTCGTGCGCGAGGAACTCGCCTGGTAGCGCTTCTGGCCCGCCGTGTCGGCGGCCCAGGCGAAGTAGCCGTTGAAGTTCTCCTCGCCCGAGAGGATGGTGCCCCACGGCGTCGTGCCGCCGGCGCAGTTGCCGAGGGTGCCCTTGACCCAGCGGCCCTCCGGGTCGGCGGCGGTGGTCACGAGATCGGACCCGGCGGCGGGGCCGGTCAGCTCGAAGACCGTCTCGACCGTGATCCGGCGGTTGCGGCGGCCGTCGACGACGTAGCGCCAGGGCCGGCCGCGCCGGCTGCGCTTCAGCTCGACGACGGACATGCCCTGCGCCGCTTTGTAGATCTCGCCGCGTCGGCGGAGCTCGGCGGCATCCGTCGACGGTGGGAACATGATGTTCGGGTTCACGTACTCGTGGTTGTTGACGAGCACGCCCGTCTTGCCGCTGCGGTCGGCGAGGATGTCGAGGTAGTCGCTGTTGTAGCCGAACTGGCGGGCTTGCGCGGTGGGGCTCTGCGCGTCGAGCGAGAAGGTCGGTGCGTCCGAGAAGAGCGGGTCGCCCCAGCGGATGATCGGCGACCAGGTGTAGCCCTTCGGGACCGTCAGCGCGTCGACGGATGCCGGGACGGGCGCGATCGGCTGGAAGGGCAGGCCGTGGCCGTGCCCGCCGTGGCCACGGGTCGCCTCGATGAGTCCGCCCGGCGTGGCCGACGCTGCGGCGGGGTTCGCGAGGCCGAAGGCATCGGTCGCGACGACGACCGCGCCGGCCGCCGCGGCGCCGAGCAGCGTCCGGCGCGAGAGGGCGAGCTCGGCGACGCTGCGGAACGTCGGGTTGTCCGACCCGTTGCACTCGGGACCGAGGCAGGCGTCGGCGCACTTGAACCGGCAGGTCACCGCCGACCGCTTGCCGACGGCGTGGGTCGCGAGTGGGAGGGGCGTACGGGTGGTGGGGGGTTCCAGAATCGTCACCGCTCCAGGATCGGTCGCTGTTCCTGCGACCGGGTGAATCGACGGTGAACGTCGGGTGACGGTCGCGGAGCGCTACCCGGCGCACGTCGATGACGTCATTCAGGCGCTGTCGGCCGGTCTCGCCGCGTTCGATCGCCCCCGTTTACCCCCCGCGTCAACCCTCAGCCGACGCATGGAGCGCCGCCCTACGCTGGCGGGACACCGAGGAGGACATCCGCATGAGCCCGACACCCCCGGCATCCGATCTGCAGGACCGCCCCTGGCTGGCCGCGTACGCGCCCGGCGTCCCGAGCGACATCGACCCCGTCGACGAGACGCTCGTGGATCTGCTCGATCATGCGGTGGAGCGTTACGGCAGCAAGATCGCAACGGAGTTCTTCGGATCCGAGACCACCTACGCCGAGCTCGGCGAACAGGTCTCCCGCGCCGCCAACGCGCTGCGCAAGCTCGGGGTCGGGCCCGGTGACCGCGTCGCGCTCGTGCTGCCCAACTGCCCCCAGCACATCGTCGCTTTCTACGCCGCGCTGCGGATCGGCGCGATCGTCGTCGAGCACAACCCGACGTACACCGCCCGCGAGCTGCGGCATCAGTTCGAGGTGCACGAGGCGGTCGTCGCGATCGTCTGGGACAAGGTCGCCGACATCGTCGCGGAGTTCCCGAGCGACGTCGCCCCCGCCGCCATCGTCGCGGTCGACATGACCGACGCGCTGCCGTGGGCGATGCGGACGGCCCTGCGCGTGCCGGTGCCGGCGCTGCGGGAGCGGCGCGAGGCGATGACGTCGAAGCCCACCGCGCGCGGCGTCATCCGGTGGTCGCAGTTCACCAAGGCCCGCCGGCTGTCGCGCAAGCACCCGCGCCCGGTCCTCGACGACACGGCGCTCCTGCAGCTGACGAGCGGGACGACCGGGATGCCGAAGGCCGCCGTCCTGTCGCACCGCAACCTCCGCTCCAACGCGGCGCAGGGGCGCGCGTGGGTGCCGGGGCTCCGCGAAGGCGAGGAGACCTTCTACGCCGTCCTGCCGATGTTCCACGCTTACGGGCTGACGCTCTGCCTCACCTTCGCGGTGTCGATCGGCGCGCGCATCGTGCTGTTCCCGAAGTTCGACGTCGACCTCGTCGTCGGCGCGCTCAAGAAGTCGCCGCCGACCTTCCTGCCCGGTGTGCCGCCGATCTACGACGCGCTGTCGCGGGCGAGCACCCGCAAGGGCGTCGACCTCTCGACGATCCGCTTCGCGATCTCGGGCGCCATGAGCCTGCCCGTCCCGACGGTGACGCGGTGGGAGGAGGCGACGGGCGGCCTGCTCGTCGAGGGCTACGGCATGACCGAGACCTCACCCGTCGCGCTCGGCAACCCGATCGGCGCGACGCGGCGCCCCGGCACCGTCGGCGTGCCCTTCCCGAGCACCGAGATCCGCGTCGTCGACCCCGACGACCCGACCGTCGACCGTCCGGCGGGCGAAGCGGGCGAGCTGCTCATCCGCGGACCCCAGGTGTTCCAGGGGTACTGGCGCCGGCCCGAGGACACCGCCGCGGTCCTCCTCGACGGCGGGTGGCTGCGCACCGGCGACATCGTCACGGTCTCGGAGGACGGTTTCGTCACCGTCGTCGACCGCGTCAAGGAGCTCATCATCACGGGCGGCTTCAACGTCAGCCCGAGCGAGGTCGAGCAGGTGCTCACCCTGCACCCCGACGTCGAGTCCGCCGCGGTCGTCGGCGTGCCGCGGCCGACCGGCGGCGAGGACGTGGTCGCCGCGGTCGTGATGAAGGAGGGGACGGCGTTCGAGGCATCCGCTCTCAAGGACTTCGCCCGCTCGCACCTCGCGTCGTACAAGGTGCCGCGCAAGGTCGTGCAGCTCGACGACCTGCCGCGGTCGCAGATCGGCAAGGTGCTGCGCCGTCAGGTGCGCGAGCAGCTGACCGCGCGCTGATCTGTCAAGGGCTCTCACCGCCGGCATCCGTGGATGGCAGGGTGGATGCCGCACCCCCGCCACCCCGTCGAAGGAGACCCATGTCGCAGCGCACCCTCGGACCGTTCACCGTCTCGGCCATCGGACTCGGCGCCATGCCGGTCTCGATGAACGGCAACGGCATCCCGTCGCACGACGACGCGGTGGCGACCGTGCGGGCGGCGTTGGACGCCGGTGTCACCCTGATCGACACCGCCGACATCTACGCGCCCAGCTGGGACGAGATGGGCCACAACGAGCGCATCGTCGCCGATGCGCTCGCCGGCTGGGACGGCGACCGCTCGTCGATCGTCGTCGCCACGAAGGGCGGCATCACGCGCACCGCGGAGAAGGACTTCGGACGCGACGGTTCGCTCGACTACCTCCGCCGCGCCGTGCAGAAGTCGCTGCAGAACCTGCAGGTCGACGTCATCGACCTGTACCAGTACCACCGGCCCGACCGGTGGATGGTCTACGGGGAGATCATGCAGAACCTGAAGACCCTGCAGGACGAGGGCCTCGTCCGCACGGTCGGCATCTCGAACGCGAGCGTCGAAGAGATCCAGATCGCGCAGGAGGTGCTCGGCGAGGGAGGTCTCACGAGCGTGCAGAACGAGTTCTCGCCGCGGCACCCGGGCAGCTACGGCGAGCTGAAGTACTGCGTCGAGCACGGCATCGCCTTCCTGCCGTGGAGCCCCCTCGGCGGCATCGGCGGCGCGGGCACGGTCGGCGAGCGGTTCACCGCGTTCGCCGAGATCGGCCGCGACCACGGCGTCAGCCCTCAGCAGGTCGTCCTCGCGTGGGAGCTGTCGCTCGGCGAGACCGTCATCCCCATCCCCGGGGCGAGCCGCCCGGCATCCATCACCGACTCGTTCCAGGCGCGGAACCTCGAGCTCTCCGCAGACGAGCTCGCCCGCTGCTCCGCCGCGGTCGGCATCGACATCTGAGGCGGGCATCGACCTCCGGGGTCCGGTTGGGTGTGCCGGGTGCAGGTTCAGCGTGCGTTGCGTGGCCCGTACGGGCCTGATGCGGCCGCCTGACCTGCACCCGGCACGCGTCGGCCCGCGGTGACGCCCGGTCCGTCGTCGGCGATGGGGTCCGCGGCTAGCTCGACCCTGAGCCGCGGTGGTTGTGCCGAGTGCAGGTTCAGGGGGAGAAGAGGCGACCGTGGCTGCCCGAAGCCGCCGGCTGACCTGCACTCGGGACGTCAGCCGGCATCGAGCAGGTGCTCCCGCTCGACGATCTCGAGCGACAGCACCTTGTAACCCTCGCTGTCGAAGAACACCCGCATCCGGTCGTCGTCGATCGAGACGACGGTGCCGGCACCCCACTCGCGGTGCGAGACCTTCTCGTCGACCTCGAAACCCGAGTCGGAGGGGGATGCCGCGGCCCGCGCGGCGTCGGCGGCTCCCGCCGCGCACGTGTCGCAGTTGCCGCACGGCTCGTCGAGGTCCTGCCCGAAGTAGCCGAGCAGCACCTGCCGTCGGCAGCGCCGCGTCTCGGCGTACTCCCGCATCGTCTCGATGCGGGAGCGTTCGATGCGCTCGCGCTCCTCGACCCGTTCCAGCGCGGCCTTCACGGCGGCGCGCTCGTCGAGGTTGCGCCGCAGCGAGACACCTGACTTCGACGTGCGCGCCGACCCGGTGTCGACGAGCAGCGTCAGCAGTCCGGTGACGCGCCGGGGTGACAGGCCCGCGTCCGTCGCGAGGGCGGACTTCGTGCGGGCCCGGGTCGACATGGCGCGCATGAGGGTGCGGAGCTCCGCGGCATCCGGGTTCTTCGTCGCGAAGTAGCGCCGCAGGGCGAGGTCCTTGGCGCGGTAGTGCAGGGTGCCGTGGGCCTCTTCGCCGTCGCGGCCGGCGCGGCCGAGCTCCTGGAAGTAGGCGTCGATGGACTCGGGGACGTCGGCGTGGATGACGAAGCGCACGTTCTCCTTGTCGATCCCCATGCCGAAAGCGCTCGTCGCGACGACGACGTCGAGGTCGTCGCAGAGGAACTGCCGGTGCACCTCGGCGCGCTCCTTCGCCGGCAGGCCCGCGTGGTACGCGCGCGCCCGCTTGCCGCGGCCGACGAGCTCGTCGGCGTAGAGCTCCGCCGAGCGTCGCGTCGAGGTGTAGAGCAGCCCGGGGACCGGCAGCGACGCGACCTCGTCGACGACGGCGGCGCGCTTCTCGCGGTCGTCGCCGTGACGGCGCACACCGAGGCGGATCGACGGTCGGTCGACGTCGCCGAGGTGCACGGAGGGGTCGTCGAGCCCGAGACGGGCGGCGATCTCCTCCCGGACGGGAGTGGATGCCGTCGCCGTCAGCGCGAGGATCGGGGGCCGTCCGAGCCGCGCCGCGACCTCTCCGAGGGCCAGGTAGTCGGGGCGGAAGTCGTGCCCCCACGAGGCGATGCAGTGCGCCTCGTCGACGGCCAGCAGGGCGATCTCGAGTTTCGAGAGCTCGGCGACGACCTCGTCGTTGGCGAGCTGCTCGGGAGCGAGCAGGACGTAGGTCGCCTCGCCCGCGCGCAGGCGGCGCCACGCCTCGGCGCGGGCCTTCTCGCCGCGACCCGAGTGGAGGGCGACCGCTTTCGGGGCGTCGGGTGCCTCCTCGAGCCCCGCGAGCTGGTCCTCCTGCAGGGCGATGAGCGGGGAGACCACGACGGTGACACCAGGGCGCAGGGCCGCGGTCACCTGGTAGACGGCGGACTTGCCCGATCCCGTCGCCCAGACCACGAGCACGTCGCGCCCGCCGGCGGCCGCCTCGATCGCGTCGAGCTGGGCCGGGCGCAGGTGCGTCAGTCCGAACCGCTCGGCGGCGACGCGCTCGACCTCGGCGCGATCGGGGGCGGACGGTGCAGAGGTGGAGCGGCGTGGCATCCCTCCACGGTCGTCGAGGATGCGGCATCCGCGGACACCCTTGACACCGGATGCCGTGGGCACCAGTCCTGGCAGGATCCCGGCGCATCCTGACCGCCGCCCGGCAACACTCCGTGTCAGGCTCGGAGCGTGCAGATCCCGCCGCGAGACCTCGCCCTCGACCGTGCCGCGCTCGTCGTCGTCGACGTGCAGCGCGGGTTCGACGACACCGCCCACTGGGGCGAGCGTGACAATCCGGCGTGCGAGGCGAACATCGCCGCGCTCCTGGCCCGGTGGCGCGAGCGGGGGTGGCCGGTCGTGTTCGTCCGGCACGATTCGACGTCGGATGCCTCGCCGTTGCGGCCCGGGCAGCCGGGCAACGACCTCAAGCCCGAGGTCACCGGCACGCCGGATCTGCTCGTCACGAAGAGCGTCAACTCCTCGTTCCACGGGTCGCCCGACCTCGACGCGTGGCTGCGCGCGAATGACATCGCGCAGCTCGTCGTGACCGGCATCTCGACGAACCACTGCTGCGAGACCACGGCGCGCGTGGGCGGCAATCTCGGGTACGACGTGTACTTCGCCCTCGACGCGACCCACTCGTTCGACCGCACGGCGCCCGACGGCACGGTCGTCCCGGCCGCGACACTGGCGGCGGTCACCGCCACAAACCTCGACGGCGAGTTCGCGACGGTCGTCACCACCGCCGACCTGCTGCGCTGAGCCGGGTCCTGTCGCCCGGCGGGTGCGGGGTTAGCGTGGAGGGATGCCGCATACCCCCTTCGCCTCGCTCGAGGACTACATCGCCCTGCCCCGCATCGACGCCGTCGCGCTGTCGCCCGACGGCACCCGCGCCGTCCTCACCGTCGCGACGCTGAACAAAGACGAGACCGGGTACGACCGCGCACTCTGGGAGGTCCCCGCGACAGGCGGCGGCTCGGCGCGGCGGCTCACGCGGTCGGCGAAGGGCGAGCAGGGCGCCGCGTTCACGGCGGACGGCGACCTGCTGTTCGTGAGCGCCCGCCCCGACGCCGAGGGCGACGGCGACGACGACGCGGCGCAGCTCTGGCTGCTGCCCGCGGGCGGGGGTGACGCGCGAGCGATCACGCGGCTGGCCGGGGGAGTGTCGGCGATCGCGGCCGTCGCGGATGCGGCATCCGTCGCCGTCCTGTCGGCCGACCTGCTGCCGTCGGCCGACTCGTTCGAGGCCGACGCGAAGCTGCGCGCCGAGCGCAAGAAGCGCAAGCTCTCGGCGATCCTGCACACGACCTACCCGGTGCGGTACTGGGACCACGACCTCGGCCCCGCCGAGCCGCACCTGCTCTCGCTCGACCTCGGCGACCTCTCCGACTCGGTCCGGTCTTTCGCCGCCTCCGACACGGCCGAGGACGAACCGGATGCCACGACCCCCTACCCGGCATCCCTTCCGCGCCCGCGCGACCTGACGCCCGCGCCCGGCCGCACGGCCGACACCGCCGGCGCCGCGCTCACCCCCGACGGGCGCACGCTCATCGCCGCGATGCGCTTTCCGCAGGGGCGCGCCGAGCGCTTCGCGATCGTCTCGATCGACGTTGCCTCGGGCGAGCGCACGACGCTGTTCGAGGAGCGCTCGACGTACTTCGAGTCGCCAGCGATCAGCCACGACGGCCGGCTGATCGCCTACGGCCGCGCCGCGTTCTCGGACCCGACCGGTCCGGCCGATCAGGAGCTGTGGGTCGCCGGGATCGACGGCTCCGAGCCGCGCCGGCTCGCCGAGGGCTGGGACCGCTGGCCGACGAGCATCGCATGGGCGCACGACGACACCGCGCTCATCGTCACCGCCGATCAAGGCGGGCGCGGGCCGGTGTTCCGCGTGCCGCTCGACGGCGGCGCCCCCGTGCAGCTGACGACCGACGACCACGCATACTCGAACGTGTCGGTCGACCGCGCGACGGGTGCGCTCGTCGCGCTCCGCTCGTCCTGGATGGTGCCGCCGCATCCGGTCCGCATCGACCCCGACGGCACCGTGACCGTGCTGGCGACCCCCGCTCCGCTGCCGACACCGGCCGGCACGATGACCGAGGTCGAGACGACGGCCGAGGACGGCGCCCGGGTGCGCGGCTGGCTGCTCCTGCCGGAGGGGGCGGATGCGGCATCCCCTGCACCCCTGCTCCTGTGGATCCACGGCGGGCCGCTGAACAGCTGGAACGCCTGGAGCTGGCGCTGGAACCCGCAGCTCGCCCTCGCCCGCGGGTACGCCGTGCTGCTGCCCGACCCCGCCCTGTCGACCGGGTACGGCCTCGAGTTCATCGCCCGCGGCTGGAACAGCTGGGGCGCCAAGCCCTACACCGACCTCATGTCGATCACCGACGAGGTCGTGGCGCGGGCCGACATCGACGAGACGAAGACCGCGGCGATGGGCGGCTCGTTCGGCGGGTACATGGCGAACTGGGTCGCCGGCCACACCGACCGGTTCCGCGCGATCGTCACGCACGCGAGCCTGTGGGCGCTCGACCAGTTCGCGGGCACGACCGACAGCTCGTCGTACTGGCAGGAGATCTTCACGCCCGAGGGGATGGTCGAGAACTCACCGCATCGCTTCGTGCGCGACATCTCGACGCCGCTGCTCGTGATCCACGGCGACCGCGACTACCGCGTGCCGATCGGCGAGAGCCTGCGCCTCTGGTCGGAGCTCAACGAGCACTTCGGCGAGGACGACGGCACGACGGTGCACCGGTTCCTGTACTTCCCCGACGAGAACCACTGGGTGCTGAAGCCCCAGCACGCCGTCGTCTGGTACGAGACGGTGTTCGGCTTCCTCGGCGAGCACGTGCACGGCGAGCCCGCGCCGAAGGTCGCCGGGCTCGGCTGACCCGGGCGCCGCGGCGGGGGCGTGTTCCGGGGGCGCAACTGGTCGCGTCGGATGCCGGGGCGCGGCATCCCGGGCCCCCGGAACGCCGGCGGCGCCGGTTCCGGGGACGCAACTGGTCGCTCGTGCGGCGGCACGCGGCACCCGGGTCCCCGGATCGGTCGGACCCCTCCAGCGCGTCAGCGCAGTCGACGCACGGCGTCCCACAGGGCGTCGGCCACGGCGCGCTTGGATCCCGACGCCTCCGCGACGACCTCGTCGGTCCCGTCGATGAACAGCGCCGCGTTCTCGGTGGCCTCGAAGCCCTGCTGCCAGCCGACGCGGTTGACGGTCAGCAGATCGACGCCCTTCCGCGCCCGCTTGCGGACGCCGCGTTCGCGGAGTTCGTCGTCGGAGTCGGCCGTCTCGGCGGCGAAGCCCACGATCGTCTGCCCGGGCCGGCGGCGCTCGACCAGGCCCGCGAGGATGTCGGGGTTCTCGACGAGGTCGAGGGTGATGGTGCCGTCCTCCTTGCGGATCTTGACGTCCGAGACCTCGGGCACCGAGAAGTCCGCGACGGCTGCGGCCATGACGACGACGTCCGCCTCGGATGCCGCAGCCCGGACGGCCGTGTCGAGCTCCGCCGCCGTCCCGGCGCGCTCGATCGTGATGCCGGGATGCCGCTCCGCATCGCCGAGCACGCCGTCGTCGACGTGCGCCGCGACGAGGTGCACCCGTGCGCCGCGGTCGGCCGCCGCGACCGCCACGGCCACGCCCTGTCGTCCGCTCGAGCGGTTGCCGAGGTAGCGCACCGGATCGATCGGCTCGCGCGTGCCACCCGCCGACACGACGGCGCGGAGGCCGTCGAGGTCGCGGAGGTCATCGCGGTCGTGGGGGGCACCGGCATCCGTCGTCTGCTCGTCAACGGCGGCGAGGGCGGCCGCGACGATCTCGTCGGGTTCGACCATGCGCCCCGGGCCGCTGTCGCCGCCGGTCAGCGGGCCGTCGGCGGGCCCGACGATGCGCACGCCGCGCTCGCGGAGGGTCGCGATGTTCGCCTGCGTCGCGGCGTGGTCCCACATGGCCGTGTGCATCGCCGGGGCGACGACCACCGGCGCGGTCGTCGCGAGCAGGGTGACGCCGAGCAGGTTGTCGGAGATCCCGGCGGCCATCTTCGCGAGCGTGTTGGCGGTCGCCGGCGCGACGATCACGAGGTCGGCCTGCGTGCCGAGGGCGACGTGACGCACCTCGGCGACGTCGTCGTGCACGCTCGTCGTGACAGGATGGCGGCTGATCGCCTCCCACGTGGCGGTCCCCACGAAGCGGAGCGCGTCCTCGGTGGGAACAACGTGCACCTCGTGCCCGTTGGTCACCAGCGCACGGACCACCTGCACCGTCTTGTACGCGGCGATGCCGCCCGAGACGCCCACGACGACGAACATGGTCCGATCCTCCCACGGGGTCGGACGCGAAAGGCCGGAACGATGTGCACCGTCATCGTCCACGTCCCGGAGGATCCCGCCGCGGCGATCCGGCTGCTCGCCGTGCGCGACGAGGACCCGGGGCGCGCATGGGATCCGCTCGGCGCCTGGTGGCCCGACCGTCCCGGTGTCATCGGGGTGCGCGACACCCGCGCCGGCGGCGCGTGGCTCGCGGCCGATCCCGCGGGCGCGCGGCTGGCGGTCGTCCTCAACCGCGCCGACCTCATCGACGACACCCTCGCGACGGGCTCGCGCGGGCACATCGTGCTCGACGCCGCCTCCGGGGGCGGACTGCCGGACGCCCCGCCGACCCATGGTTTCAACCTCCTGACGGTGACCCCCGGTCGTGCGCGCGTCGCGATGTGGGACGGTGCCGCGGTCCGCACCGTCGACCTCGCCCCGGGCGTGCACATGATCGCGCACGACGACGTCGACGACCCGAAGACGGCGCGCATCGTCGCGTGGCACGACGCCTTCGCCGCGCCGGCGGACGACGACTGGGTGGCGGACTGGCTGGGTGCCCTCGAGCGCACGACGGCGCTGCCGCCGACCGACGACCGCGCGATCATCCGCGACAACCGGCCGCACGGGTATCCGACGCTGTCGCTGCTCGTGTGCGCGGCATCCGTCTCCGCAGGCGGCGCCGAGGTCGTCTACGGCGAGCTCGACGAGCCCGGCGCCTGGAACAGCCTGCAGCTGCGCTGAGCGGCGTCGGATGCCGGTGGTAGCTTCGCGACCATGGTGGAACCGGCATCCGAACCGATCTTCTTCGCCTCGGCGACGGAGTTCGGCGACTGGCTCGAGGCGCACCACGCGACTGCTCCCGAGGTGTGGACGGTGTTCTACAAGAAGGGCGACCCGCGTCAGGGGCTGACGTGGGTCGACGCGGTGCCCGAGGCGCTGCGCTTCGGGTGGATCGACTCGATCAGCCGCGGCATCGGCGACGGCGCCCGCATCCAGCGGTGGACGCCGCGGAAACCTCGCTCGGTGTGGAGCGCCGTCAACATCGCGCACGTCGAACGCCTGCAGGCCGAGGGACGCATGCATCCGGCCGGGCTGGCCGCCTATGAGAAGCGCACGGCCGACCTCACCGGGGTCTACTCGCATGAGCAGCGCAACGAGCTGACGGTGGAGCAGGCGGCATCCCTCGCCGCGAACCCTGCCGCCCAGGCGTTCTGGGATGCCGCGACGCCGTCCTACCGGCGGGCGGTCGCGAACTGGGTGCAGAGCGCCAAGCGCGAGCAGACGCGCGCCGACCGGCTCGCGACGCTCGTCGAGGACTGCGCGGCCGGGCGGCTCGTGCCGTTCCAGCGGTACGGCGAGCCACCCGCGTGGCTGGCACGTGCCGCCGCCGCCGCGTCAGCCGCGCGCGAGTGACGCGACCGCGGCATCCTCCGTCACGAGCGCCGCGTTGAGCCCGGCGCCCGCCATCGATCCCTGCCCCATCGACAGCGGCACGTTGCCGAACGGCGTGACGACGTTGCCGGCGGCGAACACGCGCGGGTGGCTGGTGGCGCCGCGCATGTCGACACGGAGTCCCTCGCCCGGGGTGTCGGACACGGCGAGGGCCAGGTTCTCGGCGAAGGCGAGGCTCAGCCGGGGCGTCGGCGCGGTGAGCAGGGCCTCGATCGGGTGCGCGGTCCCGTCCGCCGTCACGGCCGCGACGATCGCGTCGTCCTCGGTGCGCAGTCGGATGACGGGGGAGGTGGCGATCCGGATGCCGCGCGCCGAGAGGCGGCCCGCGACCGTCTCGTCGAGCTCGCCCATCGCGGCCGTGAACGCCGTCACGTCATCGCTCCACTGCCGGATGAGCTCGATCTGATGCAGGCTCGCGGGCGACGTCGCGAGCACGCCGAGGCGGCGGCCCGCGACCTCGTAGCCGTGGCAGTACGGGCAGTGGAAGACGCCGCGGCCCCACTGCTCGCGGAGCCCGGGGATCTCGGGCAGGTCGTCGACGACACCCGTCGTGAGCACGACGCCCCGGGCGGAGACCTCTCCGCGCTCGTGGGTGACGGTTATCCGGTCGCCGTCGTCGGCGAGCGACAGGACGGCCCCGTCGAGGAACTCGACCCCGTAGGCGCGTGCTTCGGCGCGTCCGGTCTCGAGGAGGTCGGCGGGGGAGCGGCCGTCGTGACCGAGGACGCCGTGCATGTGCGCGGCGAAACGGTTGCGGGGCGCGCCGGCGTCGATCACGAGGGTGCGGCGTCGGGCGCGGCCGAGCATCTGGGCGGCACTGAGGCCGGCGGTGCCGCCGCCCACGATGACGGCGTCGTAGCGGATGTCTGTCATGACTCCACCCTGTGTCGGTGGCTGTGCTTTCGGCAAACGGTCTTGCGGAAATGGCAAACTGATCCGCATGGCGATGGATCTCAGTCGGATCGGTGCGCGGCTGCGCGCGGCGCGGCAGCAGCGCGGATGGACCTTGGCCGACCTCGCGTCGAAGGCGGGGATGTCGACGAGCACGCTCTCGCGGCTGGAGTCCGGGCGACGCCAGGCATCCCTCGAGTTGCTGCTGCCCCTCGTGTCGGTCCTCGATCTGCGTCTCGACGACCTCGTGCGCGGGGAGCCCGCCGACCCGCGGGTGCGGCGGGCGACCGAGCGGCGGCACGGCAGGGTGGTCGCGCCGCTCACGCTCGAGCACTCGCCGGTCCAGACGTACAAGATCCGCTTCCCCGCCTCTCGTGCCGCGCCGTCGCCGAAGGTGCACGAGGGGGTGGAGTGGTTCTACGTCCTGAGCGGCACGATCCGGCTCGTGCTCGATGGGCGGGAGCATCTCATCGGGGCGGGCGAGGCGGCGGAGTTCGACACGCGCCTGCCGCACAGCATCAGCGCCAGCTCGGACGGCCCGGCCGAGGTGGTGAGCATCTTCAGCGCGTCGGGCGAGCGCATCCACGTGCACGGGGCGTGACGGTGTCGGGGGCCGGTCGTACGGTGTCGCCATGAAAGCCGATGAGCTGTTCCTCCAGGCGGATGCCGCGTTGCGCTCCGTCATCGATCGCATCGACGCGGCCGACCTGTCGAAGCCGGCGCCGCAGGAGTGGACGTCCACCCCTGACCCCACCTTCCGCGACATCCTCTTCGCGCACGCGTACGACGAGGCGTGGGTCCCCGATGTCCTCGCCGGGAAGTCGGTCGCCGACGGCGACGAGTTCCGGGAGGCGGATCTGCTCGGCGACGACCCGATCGCGTCGTACGACCGGCTGAACGACACCGCGACTGCTGCGGTGCGCGACGGTGTCGAGCCCGGGACGGTGTTCCGCTTCCAGTACGGCGACTATCCCGCCGACGAGGGGTACGCGCACCTGGCGACCTACCGCGCGTTCCAGGCGTGGCTGATCGCGAAACGGCTCGGCATCCCGTTCCACCTGTCGCCCGAGCTCATCGCGGGGTTGAACGAGCACGTCGTGCCGCACGCCGACGAGTGGCGCCAGTGGGGTGTCTTCCCGCCGGCGATCGAACCGCCCGCGGGTGCCGACGACGAAACGCGGCTGCTGTGCGCGGTGGGGTACTGGGAGTCCTGAGCCTCAGCGTTCGTGCACGGCGAGCACGTTGCCGGCCGGGTCGCGGAACCATGCGATCACCGGCTCGCCCGTCTCGCGCATGATGCCCTTCGAGTCGGTGGGCATGTCGTCGTAGATCGCGGTCTCGACACCCTTCGCGTTGAGCTCGTCGACGGCAGCGTCGACGTCGTTGACGGGGAAGTTGAGGATCGTGAAGCCGGCCGGCTCGTGGTGCGGCTTCGCATAGATGAGCACAGCGGCTCCCGACGCCAGGTGGAGCTGCAGGAAGCCGTTGTCGAGTGTGACGACCTCCAGGCCGAGGGTGTCGGCATAGAACCCTCGCGCCGCATCGATGTCGTCGACCGCGAAGCCGCTGTACGCGCCGTCTACCTGGAACAGGGTCGTCTCCTTCGCCGAGGTGTGCGACCAGGGTCCCGCTGCGGCTGGGAGTTGTCCAGGGTCAGTCGTTGCCGTTCTCGGCGTCGCTCGGTGAGGAGAAGACGGGCACGGATGCCGGTCGTCCTGAGGCGACAGCGAGGAGCGCGACGATGCCGAGACCGAGGGTGCCGGCGAGGAAGCCGATCATCCCGAGGGCGGAGGCGAGTCCGACGGTCTGCATCGCGGTCGCCTGATCCATCATGAGGAGCTGGCCGAGGGCGACCGATGCCACCTGCACTCCGAGGGCGATGGTCGGCATCCACCGCCACCGGCGCGGGACGACGCCCGCGCGTGCGATCTGAACGACGGCGACGAGGCTGAGCGCGAGGGGGACGAGGATCGTGACCTCCCATGGGACGATCGGCGTCGGGTTCGTCGGGTCCTGGAACAGGCCGATGACCCGCATCGAGGGCGACCAGAGCGCGAGGAGGATGAGCGCGATTGTGCCGAGCGGCCTCCGCGCGGTGACGCTGTCGTGCGACGACGAGCCGATTGCGAACACGAGGACCGACGCCGCCCACAGGATGTCGACGAGGAGGGCGAGCGTGTCGGTGAGGGGCGTTCCCAGGGTGGCACCCTGCAGCATCCCGGCGACACCCGCGCCGATCAGTCCGACGCCGCCGATCGTCCAGGTGAGTCTGCGTCCGCGCATGCCTGCACGCTAGCGGGTGGTGTGCGTCTGCGGTGGCCGGGTGGTGGCGCTGAGACGTCGCAGATGGTCGGCCGGCGGCATCGAAGGCGACCATCTGCGACGTCTCGACGAGCGGCGGGACGGATGCCGGGCGACAGCCGAAAGCGATGTCGGAACCCCCTCCTAGTCTGGGACTATGTCCAGTTCAGCCGATCGTCGCGATGAGGTCCCGGAAGGGATCCCGACGACCCTGGACTGGGTGGTGCTGAGCGCGGACATGGCGACCATCCATGCCGCGCAGCGGTACGCGTGCATCGTCGAGTTGTGGGACGACGCGATCGCCGACGCCCGCCGACGGGAGGAGCCGGTCGCGTTCGTGGAACGGTCGGTGCGGCTCGAAGTCGCCGCCGCGTTGCGGATCACCGAGCACGCCGCGGGACGGTTGATGGGTGTCGGGCACGCGCTGCTGCGTCGGTACCCGAAGGTGTGGGAGGCGATGAGCCGTGCGGACATCACCGACACCCACGCGACGATCATCGTCGACGGACTGGACCAGCTCGACGACGTGACCGCGGGGCTCGTGTCTGAGGTGCTGAGCCTCGCGGAAGAACTCCCGACCGGGCCGTTCCGGCGCGCGATGAAACGCATCGTCGACCGCGAGCAGGAAGCGACCCTCGCCGAACAGCACGCCGCCGCCGTCGCACACCGATACGTGCGGGCGGATGCGGGGGTGGATGGGATGGCGTGGCTGACCGCGCACCTGCCCGCAGTCGAAGCACACGCGATCGCCGGCAGGCTCACCGCGATCGCGAAAACCCTGACCGCACCCGACGATGAGCGGACGTTGGATCAGAAGCGCGCCGATGTGTTCGGGGACCTGCTCCTCGACGGCGAAACCGACGCGCTCCCCGACTCCGCGCGCGGTATCCGCCCTACGGTGGCGGTCACCGTTCCCGCCCTGACCCTCCTCACCGGTGACGGTCCCGCCGCGCAGGTCGATGGCGTCGGCCCGATCCCCCTCGATAAGGCGCGGGAACTGTGCGGGGCGGCGTCGGGGTGGATGCGGGTGCTCACCCACCCCGAAACCGGGGTCGTCCTCTCCGTCGGACGAGAGCAGTACCGGCCACCCGCCGACCTGCGACGGCTCGTCACCTGGCGGGCCGCCCGGTGCATGGCACCCGGATGCGGCATCCCCGCCGACCGGTGCGACCTCGACCACACCATCGACTGGCACCACGGCGGGAACACCGCCGCCGACAACCTCGCCCCGCTGTGCCGCGGGCATCACACCCTCAAACACCACTCCGACTGGCAGGTTGAAGCGAAACCCGGCGGCGCACTCGAATGGACCTCACCCGCCGGCCGGGTCTACCTCGTGAGGCCCGAACGCCGCATCCCGACCTTCACCACCGACCCACCCGGACCACCACCGTTCTAGCCGACCTCAGTCCGTCACCTCTACGGTCACGATGAAGCCATCGTCAGATACGTCGATGAGGCGGTCGGTGTACAGCTCGATGACGTCACCCGCGTCGTCTTCGTCCATCCCGCGGAGGGCGCGCCCGCTGGGCACACGTGCGATCGTCGTGCGCGAACCATCTCGCTCGATGGCCTCCAGCTCCACGATCGTGCCGGTGACGTCGGTGACCTCGGGGCCCTCCGTCTCATCCAAGCCGTGATGCGTCTCGAGGAATGGACCGTCGGGCACGGGGATCACGGTCCACTCCACGTGCGTGAACCGGACGAGCTCAGGGCCGCAACAGTCGTGCTCCCAGCCGCCGACCTCGATCTCGAGGCGCATCGGGCGCGTCAGGCCCGGTGGTCGCGGTAGTACTCCAGCAGCGCCTTGGTCGAGGCATCCTGCGACTCGAACGCGTCGCTGTCGCCCTCGATCGCCGGCGCGATCTGCATCGCGAGCTGCTTGCCGAGCTCCACACCCCACTGGTCGAACGAGTTGATGCCCCAGATCACGCCCTGCGTGAAGGTGATGTGCTCGTACAGCGCGACGAGCTCGCCGAGCACACGCGGGGTCAACGACGGCGCGAAGATCGACGTCGTCGGACGGTTGCCGGGGAACGTCCGCGCCGCGACGAGCGCACCGGTCGTGCCCTCGGCCTCGACCTCCTCGGCCGTCTTGCCGAACGCCAGCGCCTTCGTCTGCGCCAGGAAGTTCGCCAGGAACAGTCCGTGCACGTCCCGGTCGCCGTCCGTCAGCGCGTACGCCGGGTTCGCGAACGCGATGAAGTCCGCCGGGATCAGCCGCGTGCCCTGGTGGATCAGCTGGTAGAACGCGTGCTGCCCGTTCGTCCCCGGCTCACCCCAGAACACCTCGCCGGTGTCGGTCGTGACGGGGGAGCCGTCCCACCGCACGGACTTGCCGTTCGACTCCATCGTCAGCTGCTGCAGGTACGCGGCGAACCGACTCAGCTGCTGCGCGTACGGCAGCACCGCGTGCGACTGCGCGCCCAGGAAGTTCGTGTACCAAACGTTCAACAGCCCCATCAGGACCGGGACGTTCTGCGCCAGCGGCGTCGTCCGCACGTGCTCGTCCACGGCGTGGAACCCGGCCAGCAGCTCGCGGAACGTGTCGGGTCCGAACTCGATCACGAGCGACAGCCCGATCGCCGAATCGACCGAGTAGCGGCCGCCCACCCAGTCCCAGAAGCCGAACGCGTTCGCCGTGTCGATCCCGAACTCCGCGACCTTGTCGAGCGCCGTCGACACCGCGACGAAATGGTGGGCGACGGCATCCTTCTTCTGCTCGTCGCTGCCGTCGATCGCCCCCGCCGACGCGAGGCCCTCCCATAGCCAGTCCCGCGCGAGGCGCGCGTTCGTCAGCGTCTCGAGCGTCGTGAACGTCTTCGACGCGACGATGAACAGCGTCGTCTCGGGGTCGAGGTCCTTCGTCTTCGACGCGATGTCGAACGGGTCGATGTTCGAGACGAAGCGTGCCGAGATGCCGGCATCCGCATACGGCTCCAGCGCCGCCGAGATCATCACCGGGCCGAGGTCCGACCCGCCGATACCGATGTTGACGACCGTCTCGACCTTCTTGCCCGTGATGCCGGTGAACTCACCCGACCGCACCCGTCCGGCGAACTCCGCCATCGCGTCGAGCACGCCCTGCACATCGGCGTCCACGTCCTGGCCATCGACCGTCAGCGACGGCACGGCGTCGGCCGGACGGCGCAGCGCGGTGTGCAGCACGGCGCGGTCCTCGGTCGTGTTGATGTGCTCGCCCGCGAGCATCGCGGCGTACCGCTCGGCGACACCGGTCTGCTCGGCGAGACGCACCAGCGCGGCGACGACCTCGTCGGTCACGAGGTTCTTCGACAGGTCGACGTGCAGATCCGCGACGTCGTGCGTCAGCTTGGCGACGCGCTCCGGGTCCGACGCGAACCAGCCGCGGAGGTCCGGGGTGAAGCCCGCCTTCAGCGACTCGAGTTCAGCCCAGGCGGAGGTGGTGGTGGCATCGATCGGAGCGTTGGTCACCCCTCAACGCTACTCACGTTATCGAGGCTCCGTCCACGCATGACAGACTCCCCGCGGCGCCCGCTGATCCGGCCCTCCGCCAGTGTCACCACCTCATCGACCTCCCCGAGTACGCCGAGGTCGTGCGTCACGACGACGACCGCCGCGCCCCTGCCCGTCGCGACGCGCAGAGCGGATGCCTGGCGAGCCGCGCCAGCCCGACCGCGTCGGCTGACCTACGAAGCATCGAGCCGACGCGAAGTGCTGCCTCCACGGGGTGTGGAGCGCACGTCGCGTCGGCTCGTGGCGCGAAGCGGGTCAGTCGGCGGGGCGGAAGGTGGCGGAGCCGGCCGAGACCTGCACGTCGACGGTGCGGGTGGCGCCGTCGGAGGTGTCGAGCTGGTTGTCGAACGAACCCGCCGAGACGTCGGAGGTCACGTCGTACGGCTCGTTCGGGACGGTCGCGACGAGGGTGCCGGCGCTGACGTCGGCCCGGATCTCGTCGAGCGCGGTGCCCGTCAGGTCGGCGATGATCTGGCCGGCGCCGATCGTGAGGTTCGCGCGCGCGGCGCCGTCGACGCGCACATCCGCCTCGCCGGCGCTGACGTCGACCCGCACGTCGTCGGCGGTGCCCGAGACGTCCGCATCACCCGCGCCGACGTGCAGCTCCAGGCGCCCGTAGGTGCCGTCGGCGGTGAGCGAGCCCGCCGAGACGTCGAAGTCCGCGTCGAGCCGCTGCTGCTCCATCGCGGCGGGAAGGGTCAGGGTGGCCCGGTTGTCGTCCCAGCCGAACCCGACCTGGAACGCCCACCAGGGACGGTCGTTGGTGAGGCTGAGGGTCGCGTCGCGCCGCTCGAGCCTCCAGTTCCCGTCGCCGCCGGCGACCTCGAGGATCGCCTGGTCGACGTCGGCGTACTGCACCACCACATGGCCCGCCGAGACGTCGAGCGAGAGGGCGTCCACCCCGCTCGTGTCGGCGGTTCCGCCGCCGGTGCCGCGAACGGACGCGGCGTAGGCGATCGAGCCGATTCCCGACACCAGTGCGCCGAGCAGCAGCAGGCCGCCCAGGCACATCGCGATGATGGCGACGATCTGCGCCGACGGGCGCGGCGGCTGCGGCGGCTGCGTGCCGGTGGGTGCCGACGCGGCGGGCGGGGGAGTGAGGTCGATGCTCATCGGAGTGTTCCGTTCTGATCGGGATGCCCGGGGGCGGGCGGTGCGCTGTGTTCGAGGTGGACGAGCGCCGCGAGCACCCGTCGGTTGCCGTGCTCGTCCTGTTCGAGGCCGAGCTTCTGGAAGAGGGAGGTGATGTACTTCTCGACGCTCGCCTCCGAGACGAACAGCGCCGCCGCGATCGCGGCGTTGCTCTTGCCCTCGGCGATGAGCGCGAGTACCGAGCGTTCGCGATCGGTGAGGCGCGCCATCCGCTCGTCCCGGGCGCGGCGCGTCAGCAGTTGCGCCACCACCTCGGGGTCGAGGACCGTCGCGCCGGCGGCGATCCGATCGATCGAGTCGAGGAAGTCCCGCACATCGGCGACACGGTCCTTCAGCAGGTACCCGAGGGCGGCGTTCTGGCCGGTGATGAGGTCGCTCGCGTACCGTTCCTCGACGTACTGGCTGAGCACCAGGACGGGGAGGGTCGGATGCTGCGCCCGCAGCGTCAGCGCCGCCCGGATGCCCTCGTCGGTGAAGGTCGGCGGCAGCCGCACGTCGAGGATGCAGAGCTCGGGCCCGGTCTCGGTCACCGTGTCGACGAGGGCGTCGGCGTGGGGGAGGGCAGCGACGACGGTGTGACCGGCGTCCTCGAGCACGCGCACCAGGCCTTCGCGCAGCAGCGTGGAGTCCTCGCAGATCAGGATGCGCACGGGATCGTCACCTCCAGGGACGTCGGCCCACCGGCCGGGCTGTCGAGTGTCGCGGTGCCGCCGGCGGCGAGCACCCGGTTCATGATCCCGTCGAGGCCGCCGCCGGGGAGCACACGCGCTCCGCCGATGCCGTTGTCCTCGACGCGCGCCCAGATGAGCCGTCCGGTCTGGGCGTCGCCGCGGCTGCGGACCACGACGCGCACCTCGGTGGCGCGGGCGTGCTTGGCGGCGTTGGTGAGGGACTCGGCGATGACGAAGTAGACCGCGGCCTCCGAGGTGGCGCTGCACCTCTCGTCGAGGCGGACGTCGAGGGCGACGGGCACGTGGGACCGTGCCGCGAGGGCCGAGAGGGCGGCATCCAGTCCCCGGTCGTCGAGGACGGACGCGTGGATGCCGCGGGCCAGCTGTCGCAGCTCGGTGATGGCGGCCTTCGTCGAGGTGTGCGCCTCGTCGATCAGCGCCTTCGCGGCGACCGGGTCGGAGTCGATCTTCTGCTGCGCGAGCCCCAGAGTCATCCCGACCGAGACGAGCCGCGGCTGGACGCCGTCGTGCAGGTCGCGTTCGATGCGGGTCCGCTCGACCTCGCTGGCCCGCACCGCGCCGGCACGCTGCGCGCCGGCGGCACGCGCCTGCTCGGCGAGGACGGCCTCGCGCGAGGGGACGAGGATCGACCGGGTCAGCAGGTCGTCGAGGAGGGAGGTCCCGAACAGGATGCCGAGGCTCACCAGGGCCGCGACGACGCCCCCGGCGACGGCCCAGCCGTCCGCGACGGCGATCCCGGTAAGGGGCAGCGTGCCGCCCGCATCCCCGGTCAGCGGCGAGAACGCGAGGCCGACCGACCCGATGACCGCCCAGGTCGCCCCGATGACGATCCACCCGAGGACGGTGGCGATCGCGACGCTGCCGATGCCGCGCCACATCCCGCCGTCGACGAACTGCAGCCACAGGGTGCGGAGCAGTCCGCGGAACCCGGGCTGCCCGCTCGTGCGGATCCGCAGCTGGGGGATGCCGTGCCGGTACAGGCCCTCGGCGCGCTCGTGCTCGAGCCACGACGCCGCCCACGCGAGGTACAGCGCCGCGATGAGGAAGAGGATGCCGATGCCGAGGACGAGCACCGTACCGATCCCCGTGCTGACCAGGGTGACGACGGTGGTGAGGATGCCGGTGCCCGCCACCGCGACGGCGGCCAGCTGCGCGAGGGCGCCGAGGCGCCGCAGCGGCCGGAGCCGTCGGGGCGGGACGGAGGTGTCGGAAGTCATGTCACCACGCTAGGGGCGGGGTCCGCGGGCCACATCGGGGCCGTCCGGAGACCTCCGTTCGGGTTATCCCCCGGCCTGGGCGAGGCCGTCGGCGTGGCCGCGGGCGTACGCCTCGCGCGTTCCCTCACCGAACAGGTCCCGCTCGGCGGGCCGCACGATCGAGCGGGCGCCGGGCAGGTCGAGGTCGCCGACGAGGTCGCCGCGGCCCCGGACGACGGCCACCGGCATCCCGCTCGACTTGCGCTTGACGAGGTCGGCCGCGCCGGCGAGCTCGTCGGCGACGCAGGGGAGCGTGACGGCGAGGGGGCGGCCCGAGGCATCCGTCGCGCCGCGCAGGTCCTCGATGACGACCACTCCGGCCGCGCCGATCGCGCTGTCGGTCTGGCCTTCGCGCCAAGCGCGGCCCAGGGTGTCCGAGACGATCACGCCGATGCGGGCGCCGGTCCGTTCGCGGATGCCGGCGGCCAGCGCGCGCCCCGAGGCGTCGGGGTCTTCGGGCAGCAGCAGGATGAGCCCGTCGGGGGTGTTGCTCGCGTCGACGCCCGCTGCGGCGGCGACGATGCCGAGGCGGCTCTCGACGATGCGGACCGTGCCGGCGTCGTTCTCGGCCACGATCCGCACGGTCTCCTCAGCGATCGCGGCATCCCGCTCGGCGGCGGGACGGTAGCGGCCCTCGGCCTTGGAGACGATCTTGCTCGTGACGACGAGGATGTCGCCGTCCGCGAGCGTGCCGGCCGCGGCCCGGACGATCTCGTCGACGAGGTCCACGCCGGGCGTGATCTCGCCGATGCCGACGAGCGGCCAGACAGTGAGCGGGGCGGGGGTGTCGGGCATCGGCCCAGGATACGGCGACCGTACCCTGGGGGAGTGACCCCGACTGCTGCGCCCCGCGTCGTCCTGCTCGCCGGCGGTGTCGGCGGCTCGACCTTCGCCACCGGCCTCCGCGACGAGCTCCGGGCTCGGGGCGGCGAGCTCGCCGTCGTCTGCAACACCGGCGACGACCTGTGGCTGAGCGGGCTCCGCCTGCAGCCCGACGTCGACTCGATGCTCTACGCGCTCGCCGGCGTGAAGGACCTCGCGCAGGGGTGGGGGCGCGCCGGCGACTCGCGCCGCGTCGCCGATGAACTGGCCGCGTGGAACGTCGGCTGGGAGTGGTTCCTGCTCGGCGACCTCGATCTCGGCGCGCACATCGCGCGCACGTCGTGGCTGCGCGAGGGCCTCACCCCGACCGAGGCGATCGCGCGGCTGCAGGCCCGGTGGGACCTCGGCGCGACCCTCCTGCCGATGACCGACACCGAGGTCGACACCCACGTCGTGCTGGATGCCGGGCGCATGCACTTCCAGGAGTGGTGGACCCGCCACCGCGCCAGGCTCGAGCCCGTCCGCTTCGAGAACCCCGGCATCGATGCGTCCGTCCCCGCGCCCGGCGTGCGGGACGCGATCGCGGCGGCCGACGCGATTCTCGTCGCCCCCTCGAACCCCATCGTCTCGATCGGTCCGATCCTCGCCGTCCCCGGCCTGGCCGACGCGCTCCGTGCCGCGTCCGCGCCGGTCGTCGGGGTCTCGCCGATCATCGGCGACGCGCCCGTCCGCGGCATGGCCGACGTGTGCCTGCGCGTCGCGGGCGTGCCCTGCACGGCGGCCGGCGTCGCCGGCCACTACGGCGCGCGCGGCGGCGGCGGCGTCCTCGACGCGTGGCTCATCGCCGAAGAGGATGCGGAAGCCGCGGCATCCGTCGACGCCCTCGGCATCGCGGCGCATGTCGAACCGCTCTGGATGTCGGATGCCGCCCGCACCCGCGCGCTCGCCGTCGCCGCGCTCGGCGCCGCGGGGCTCTGAGCGCGAACGCCGCCCTCAGCCCACCGCCGGGGCCTGCGCCGCCTCGGCCAGCGCCTCGGCGACCAGGCGCACGTTCGCGGTGAGGGCACCCGCGGTGACCCGGATGTGCGGCGTGGTCACCTCGTCGGTCGGCGCGCGGTAGGGGGCGCCGGCCGAGACCGCGATGCCCGAGACGGCGAGCCGCATCCGGGCGGCGCGCTCGTCGACGACCGGCACCCACAGGTTGATGCCGTCCGGGTCGCCGACGTCCACGCCGAACCGTCGGAGTGCGGAGGCCATGCTGTCGAGGCGGTCGCGGTAGATCAGTCGTGCGGTGCGCACCCGCGCGACCGCGCCGGGATCGGTGAGCAGGCCCAGCAGCACGGTCTGCAGCAGGCGCGAGGTCCACCCGGGGCCCAGCATCCGCCTCGCCACGAGCCGCTCGACCACGCGCGCCGGGCCGCCCAGGGCGGCGATGCGCAGGTCGGGGCCGTGGGATTTCGAGAAGCTCCGGACGTGCACGACCTGCCCCGGGATCCATCGTGCGAGGGTCACATCGGGGGCCGACGATATGAGGGCGGAGTGGTCGTCCTCGATCACCGTCACGCGACGCCCGTCGGGGGCGTTCATGATGAGCTGCGCGAGCACGCGGGCGCGCTCGACGGTCATCGAGATGCCGGTCGGGTTCTGCGCCCGCGGCTGCAGCACGATCGCGGTGGGCTTCCGGGCGAGCGCTCGCGAGAGCGAGCCGGGCGTCACGCCGTCGCGGTCGAGGGCCAGCGGGATCGGCTCGGCGCCGAGGGCATCGAGCAGGTCGAAGAAGTACGGGAAGCCGGGGGACTCCACCGCGACGCGGTCACCGAAGCGGACGACCTGCTCGAGGGTCCGCGAGATGCCGTCGAGGGCCCCGTCGACGACGGTGAAGGTCTCGATGCCCGGCGCCGGCCACGTCTCGGCGATGTGCGCGTGGAGCTCGGGCAGCACGGGCAGATCGTGGTAGCGACCGGTGTCGGCGCGGGGCGCCACGTGCGAGAAGGCGTTCTCGAGCGCCGGGAGCATCGCCGGGTCGGGTGTGCCGTGCGAGAGATCCAGCCGCACCGGCTGTGCGCTCCCGGCGAGGCCCTGCACGCGCGGACTCAGCCACTCGCGCGGTTCGGCCCGCACGAAGCTGCCGGCCCGGCCGCGCGAGACGATCGTGCCCGCATCCGAGAGGGCGCGCCACGCGGCGGCGATCGTGCCCGCCGAGACACCTAGGGCCGCCGCCATCTCGCGCACCGTCGGCAGACGCTCGCCCGGCTCGAGCGAGCCGTCGGCCACGAGACGCGCGATCTCGCCCGCCATGCCCAGCGGGGTGCGGGACTCGAGCGACTCGGGGCGCAGCATCCGTCGTCCTCACGTGCGGGGAGGTGTCCAGAGGATTAACGACCGCGACACATCCGGAAACTGTCGAGAAATGTTCAAGCAGGACAGTAACAGAACCGAGGGAAGGAAGACCGAGATGGCAACGGTGAGAGCGGCGATCACGCAGACGACGTGGACCGGCGACAAGGAGTCGATGCTCGACAAGCACGAGCAGTTCGCGCGGGAGGCCGCAGCGCAAGGCGCTCAGGTCATCTGCTTCCAGGAGCTCTTCTACGGTCCGTACTTCGGCATCACGCAGGACAAGAAGTACTACCGCTACGCCGAGCCCGTCGACGGCCCCATCGTGCAGCGCTTCGCCGCGCTCGCGAAGGAGCTGAACATGGTCATGGTCCTCCCCATCTACGAAGAGGCGCAGACCGGCGTGTACTACAACACGGCGGTGGTGGTGGATGCCGACGGCACGATCCTCGGCTCGTACCGCAAGCACCACATCCCGCACGTCGAGAAGTTCTGGGAGAAGTTCTACTTCCGTCCGGGAAACCTGGGGTACCCCGTCTTCGACACCGCGGTCGGCAAGGTCGGCGTCATCATCTGCTACGACCGGCACTTCCCCGAGGCGTGGCGCGAGCTCGGTCTCAACGGCGCCCACCTCGCCTTCAACCCGAACGCGACGAAGCCGGGTCTGTCGAACCGCCTGTGGGAGGTGGAACAGCCCGCCGCCGCCGTCGCCAACGGCTACTTCGTCCTCGCCCCCAACCGCGTCGGCCGCGAGGACAACGAATACGGCGACGAGGCGGTCACCTTCTACGGCACCAGCCAGATCGTCGACCCGCGCGGCAACTACGTCGGCGCGCTCGGCTCGGGCACCGACGAGGAGATCCTCATCCGCGACCTCGACATGGACCTCGTCCGCGAGATGCGCGACGACTGGCAGTTCTACCGCGACCGCCGCCCCGACTCGTACGCCGAGATCGTCGCCCCGTAACCGCACGGCACATCGGAGGACCCATGACCACCACGCTCATCACCGGCGGCACCGTCGTCTCGTCGACCGGACGCGGCCCCGCCGACGTCCTCATCGACGGCGAGACGATCGTCGCCGTGCTGACGCCCGGCTCCACCCTGCTCGGGCACGACCTCGCGGCATCCGTCGACACCGTCATCGACGCGGCGGGCAAGTACGTGATCCCCGGCGGCATCGACGCGCACACGCACATGCAGCTGCCCTTCGGCGGCACGAGCGCCTCCGACACCTTCGAGACCGGCACTCGCGCCGCCGCCTGGGGCGGGACGACCACGATCGTGGACTTCGCCGTGCAGCGCCAGGGCGAGCGGGTCGAGGACGGCCTCGCCGCCTGGCATGCGCTCGCCGCGGGGGAGTGCGCGGTGGACTACGGCTTCCACCAGATCATCGGCGGGGTGGACGAGCACTCGCTCGCCGCGCTCCCCACCCTGATCGATGAGGGCATCACGAGCTTCAAGATGTTCATGGCCTACCCCGGGGTCTTCTACGCCGACGACGCGCAGATCCTGAAGGCCATGCAGGTCTCGGCCGACACGGGACTGCTCACGATGATGCACGCCGAGAACGGCCCGGTCATCGACGTCCTCGCCGAACAGCTCGTCCGCGCCGGCAACACCGACCCGTACTTCCACGGCAAGGCACGCGTGTGGCAGGCCGAGGAGGAGGCGACCCACCGCGCGATCATGCTGTCGAACATCACCGGTGCACCGCTCTACGTCGTGCACGTGAGCGCGAAGCAGGCCGTCGAGCAGCTCGCCTGGGCGCGCGACAAGGGGCAGAACGTCTTCGGCGAGACCTGCCCGCAGTACCTCTACCTGTCGCTCGAGGAGCACCTGGGCGCCAGGAGCGAGGAGTGGGGGTCGTTCGAGGGCGCCAAGTACGTCTGCTCGACGCCGCTCCGCTCCCGCGCCGAGGGCCACCAGGACCACATGTGGCAGGCGCTGCGAACGAACGACCTGCAGATGGTCTCGACCGACCACTGCCCGTTCTGCATGAAGGACCAGAAGGAGCTCGGCAAGGGCGACTTCCGGGCGATCCCCAACGGCATCGGGTCGGTCGAGCACCGCATCGACCTCATGTACCAGGGGGTCGTCACGGGCGAGATCACCCTCGAGCGCTGGGTCGAGCTCACGAGCACGACGCCGGCGCGCATGTTCGGCATGTACGGCAAGAAGGGCGTCATCGCCCCGGGTGCCGACGGCGACGTCGTGATCTATGACCCCAACGGTCACACCTCGATCGGCTACGAGAAGACCCACCACATGAACATGGACCACTCCGCGTGGGAGGGATTCGAGATCGACGGGCACGTCGACACCGTCCTCTCGCGCGGCAAGGTCATCGTCGACGACGGCGCCTACCTCGGGCGCAAGGGCGACGGCCGCTTCGTCAAGCGCGGTCTCAGCCAGTACCTCATCTGACCCGAACACCCGAAAGAGGACCCATGGACTTCGGCGTCGTCCTGCAGACGAACCCACCCGCCTCGCGCACCGTGCAGCTGTCGACGCTCGCCGAGGCGCACGGCTTCAGCCACGTCTGGACCTTCGACTCGCACCTCCTCTGGGAGGAGCCGTACGTCGTCCACGCCGCGATCCTCAACGCGACCAAGCGCATCACCGTGGGGCCGTTCGTCACGAACCCCGCCACCCGCGACTGGACCGTCACGGCATCCGTGTTCGCGACCCTCAACGAGATGTACGGCAACCGCACGATCTGCGGCATCGGCCGCGGCGACTCGGCGGTCCGGGTCACCAACGGCAAGCCGGTCTCGATGCGGGAGCTGCGCGAGTCGATCCACGTCATCCGCGAGCTCGCCAACTCGCGACCTGTCGAGTACAAGGGGGCGACGCTGCAGTTCCCGTGGAGCCGCGGATCCGAGCTCGACGTCTGGGTGGCCGCGTACGGGCCGATGGCGCTGAAGCTCACCGGCGAGGTCGGGGACGGGTTCATCCTGCAGCTGGCCGACGTCGACATCGCCGCGTGGATGATCAAGGTGGTGCGGGATGCCGCCGAGGCCGCCGGCCGTGACCCCGATTCGATCGCGTTCTGCGTCGCCGCCCCGATGTACATCGGCGACGACTGGGAGCACATGCGCGACCAGTGCCGCTGGTTCGGCGGGATGGTCGGCAACCACGTCGCCGACATCGTCGCGAAGTACGGCGCGGACGGCGATGTGCCCCAGGCCCTCACCGACTACATCGCGGGCCGCACCGGGTACGACTACAACTCGCACGGCAAGAGCGACAACGACCACGTCGACTTCGTCCCCGACGAGATCGTCGACCGGTTCTGCCTGCTCGGCACGGCCGAGGACCACATCGCCAAGCTCGAACAGCTCAAAGCGCTCGGCGTGACGCAGTTCGCCGGCTACCTGCAGCACGACAACAAGGAGGAGACGATGCGGGTCTACGGCGAGACCGTCATCCCCGCCCTCTCCGACCACATCACGGCCAAGTCATGACGCGACGCACAGCAGCCGCGTGGGGGTGGGGCGTCGTCGGCGTCCTCGCCCTCGTCGCGCTGTGGGAGGCCTACAAGTGGCTCGGACCCGCCGACGGTCTCGTCCTCGGTAGCGAGGACGGCGTGCGCGTCCTGCCGCGCACCCACGACCGTGCGATGCCCCACGTCACCGACATGATCGCGCGGCTGTTCGACCCCACCAGCGGCGCCGCGACGGCACCGCTGTGGGCGACCGTCGCGAGTGCCGGCCTGCTCACCCTCGGCATCGCGCTCGTCGGGTGGGTCATCGGCGTCGTCGTGGGTGTCGGCTTCGCCCTGCTGATGCAGCGCTGGCGCATCGTCGAGCGCGGACTCCTGCCCTGGATCGTCGTCTCGCAGACCGTGCCGCTCATCGCCTTCGCCCCCCTCGTCGCCCGCATCGGGTCGCAGATCGACCGAGCCGGGCTGCCCTGGCCGGAGTGGCTGTCGGTGGCGGTGATCGCCTCGTACCTGGCGTTCTTCCCGGTCTCGATCGGTGCGCTCAAGGGCCTGTCGTCGCCCGACGCGATCCATCTCGACCTCATGCGCAGCTACGCCGCCGGTTACGGCCAGACCCTGCGCCGGCTGCGCTTCCCCGCCGCGGTCCCGTACCTGATCCCCGCAGCCCGTCTCGCCGCGGCGAACGCCGTCGTCGGCGCCATCGTCGCCGAGGTGTCCATCGGCATGCGCGGCGGCCTCGGACGGATGCTGCTGCAGGCCGCGCAATCCGCCTCCGCCGACCCCGCACTCCCGTGGGGTCCCATCTTCGGCGCCGTCCTGCTCGGCCTCCTCGTCGCCGGGGTCGTCGCGCTGCTCGCGACGGGCCTTCGCCGGTACCGCCGCGGGGAGGCATCCGCATGATCCCCCGCCCTCACCCGAGAGGAACGTCCGCATGAGCGAGATCGCCGTCCGCGCCACCGGCGTCGGCCGCACCTTCGGAGGCCGCCGCACCGCTGAGGTGCACGCCCTCACCGGGGTCGACCTCGAGATCGCGGCAGGCGAGTTCGTGTCGCTGATCGGCCCGTCGGGATGCGGCAAGTCGACGCTCATGCGGCTGATCGCCGACCTCGATCAGCCCACGGCGGGCTCGCTCGAGGTCTTCGGCAAGACGCCGAAGAAGGCGCGCCTCGACCAGGACTACGGCATCGCCTTCCAACAGGCCGGGCTCTTGCCGTGGCGGACCGTGCTCGAGAACATCGTGCTGCCCCTCGAGCTGCACGGCGTCGGCGGCGCCGAACGACGGGCCCGCGCGGCAGAGCTCGCCGAGCTCGTCGGCCTCACCGACTTCGGCAAGCGGTACCCCGACGAGCTGTCCGGCGGCATGCAGCAGCGCGTCGCGATCGCTCGCGCCCTCGCCGCGCGGCCGAAGCTCCTCCTCATGGACGAGCCGTTCGGCGCGCTCGATGAGATGACGCGCGAACGGATGCAGACCGAACTCACCCGCATCACCGGGGAGACCGGCGCCGCCGTCGTTTTCGTGACGCACTCGATCCCCGAAGCCGTCTACCTGTCCGACCGCGTCGTCGTCATGTCGCCGCGACCGGGCCGCATCACCGATCTCGTCGCCGTGCCGTTCGGGCACGACCGTCCCGACCTCCTGCGGGAGTCGCCGGAGTTCTTCGAGAAGGTGACCGAGGTGCGCGAGGCGCTCCACGGCACGCCCGTCGCCCGAGCGAACGAGCGGTGACGGCATCATGACCGCGACCGAGCGGATCGCCCGCATCGCTGCACCGGTGGCCACCGGCATCCTGCTTCTCGTCCTGTGGCAGGTGCTCTCGGGCGTCAAGATCGGGCGGCTCGCGCTGATCCCCGCCCCCGCCGACGTCGCCGAGACCGCCTTGCGGATCGGCGGCGTGGTCGCCGAGGACGCGCTGGTCACCGGGGGCAACACGCTCGTCGGGCTCGTCGCCGGCACGGTGCTCGGCGTCGCCCTCGCGGCGCTCGCCGCGTGGCTGCGTCCGGTCGACGGCATGCTCGCGCCCCTCGTCGCGGCGATCGCGGTCGTTCCGATCGTCGCGCTCACCCCGCTGCTGAACACGATGCTCGGGGCCTCGGCGCAGACGGGACGCCAGGTGGTCGCCGCGGTCGCCGCCTTCGTGCCGGTCTTCGTCAACGTCCTCCGCGGCCTGCGGCAGTCCCGCCCCGTGCAGCGCGACCTCTTCCTCGCCTACGCCGCGACACCCGGCCAGCAGTTCCGCGGGCTGACGCTCCCCGTCGCGCTGCCCTATCTGGTCACCGGCATCCGCATCGCGAGCTCGGTCGCCGTCATCTCCGCGCTCGTCGCCGAGTATTTCGGCGGTCCCACCGACGGCCTCGGCACGGCCATCGCCAGTTACGCCAAGACCGGGAACGCCGCTGTCGCCTGGACCTACGTCGGCGCGGCCATCGCCGTCGGTCTCGTCTTCTTCCTCGTCACCGTGCTCCTCGAACGCATCGTGACCAGGCGGAGGCCGGTCTGACACCCGTCGGGCCGGTCCGCTCCACCCACCCACCGCACCACCCGCACCATCCGAACACCCGAAAGGAACACCATGCGTCACAGCACCCGACGCCGGTTGGCGGTCGTCACGACCCTGACCGCCGGCGCCCTCGCCCTGTCCGCGTGCGCGGGCACCACGAGCACCACACCCACCACCGGCGGTGACGACGCCGACTTCACGCCGATCACCGACATCAAGCTGCAGCTGCAGTGGCTGCCGCAGGCGCAGTTCGCCGGCTACTACGTCGCACAGGAGAAGGGCTACTTCGAGGAGGAAGGCTTCGACAACGTCGAGATCGTGCCCTCGGGCGGCGACATCGTCCCGCAGGACGCACTCGCCGCCGGCGACGTCGACTTCGCCGTCGCGTGGGTGCCGAAGGTGCTCGGGACCATCGAGTCCACGGGCGTCGAACTCACCGACATCGCGCAGGTCTTCCAGCGCTCGGGAACGACGCAGGTCTCGTGGAAGGGCGACGGCATCACCGACGTCGCCGACTTCGAAGGCAAGCGCATCGGCTCGTGGGGCTTCGGGAACGAGTGGGAGATCTTCGCCGCGATGGCGGCGGACGATCTCGACGCCTCCACCGTGTCGATCACGACGCAGGACTTCTCGATGAACGCCCTGCTCGACGGCGACGTGGATGCCGCGCAGGCGATGACGTACAACGAGCTCGCTCAGGTGCTCGAGGTGGTCAACCCCGACACCGGCAAGCTGTACACGCTCGACGACCTCGACGTCATCTACTACGACGACACCGAGGGCGCGATGCTGCAGGACGCGATCTGGGCCGACACGCAGCGGCTCGACGAGGACCCGGCGTACGCCGACGCGGCGGTGCGCTTCCTCAAGGCGATCGCGAAGGGCTGGCTGTACGCCCGTGACAACGTCGAGGACTCCGCCTCGCTCGTGTGGGACGTCGCCTCGAACGCCGAAGCCGCCTTCCCGGTCGGACCGGTGCACCAGCTGTGGCAGCTCAACGAGGTCAACAAGCTCATCTGGACCGACGCGCCCTTCGGGACCGTCGAGCAGGACAAGTGGGACCAGACGGTCGACGGAGCCCTCGCCGCGGTGAACCAGGACGGCATGAACCTCATCACCGAGGAACCCCCGGCATCCGCGTTCTCGAACGAGTACATCGAGAAGGCGATCGCGGAACTGGCCGATGAGGGAGTCAGCCTCGACGGGGCGTACACGCCCATCGACGTGACCCTCACCGAGGGTGGACAGTAGCAGCACCACCACGACGGTCCCGGGGTGCGAGCCCCGGGACCGTCCTGACAGAGAGCACTCCTCAGATGACCTCCGAAGACCTCGATCTCCGCACCCGCGAACTCGACCGTGCCCACGTCTTCCACTCCTGGTCGGCGCAGGCGCTCATCGACCCGTTCCCCCTCGCGGGCGGATCGGGGGCGACCGTCTGGGACCACGCCGGCACACGCCTGCTCGACTTCTCGAGCCAGCTCGTCAACGTGAACATCGGGCACCAGCATCCCGCCGTCGTCGACGCGATCAAGGCGCAGGCCGACATCATGACCACCGTCGCCCCCTCGACCGCCAACCTCGCCCGGGGCGAGGCGGCGAAGCGGATCGTGGATCTGGCGCCCGACGGGTTCTCGAAGGTGTTCTTCACGAACGGTGGTGCGGATGCGAACGAGAACGCGATCCGGATGGCGCGGTTGCACACCGGGCGGGACAAGGTGCTCTCGCGCTACCGCAGCTACCACGGCAACACCGGAGCGGCGATCGTCGCGACGGGGGATTGGCGCCGCATCCCGAACGAGTACGCGCGGGGCCACGTGCACTTCTTCGGCCCCTACCTGTACCGGTCGGAGTTCTGGGCGACCACCCCGGAGGAGGAGTGCGAGCGAGCGTTGCACCACCTGCGTCGGGTCATCGAGGCGGAAGGGCCGAGCTCCATCGCGGCGATCCTGCTCGAGTCGGTGCCGGGGACGGCGGGCATCATGATCCCCCCGCCCGGCTACCTCGCGGGGGTGCGGCGTCTGGCCGACGAGTTCGGCATCGTCCTGATCCTGGATGAGGTGATGAGCGGGTTCGGGCGCACGGGCCGGTGGTTCGCGTTCGAGGGTCACGACGTGGTCCCGGATCTGATCACGTTCGCGAAGGGCGTGAACTCGGGGTACGTCCCGATCGGTGGGGTGATCATCTCGGATGAGATCGCGGCGACCTTCGACGAGCGGGTGTTCCCGGGCGGGTTGACCTATTCGGGGCATCCTCTCGCGGCAGCATCGGTGGTCGCGACGATCGACGCGATGCGGGAGGAGGGCATCGTGGAAGGCGCCCGCCGCATCGGGGAGACCGTCCTCGGTCCCGGGCTGCGCGCTCTCGCCGAGAAGCATCCGATCATCGGGGAGGTGCGGGGTGAGGGGGTCTTCTGGGCTCTCGAACTGGTCGCCGACCCCGTCACCCGCGAACCCGTCGCCCCGGCGGTGATCGGCGCGCTGAAGAAGGACCTCATGGCCCGGGGCCTGTTGCCCTTCACCGCCGACAACCGCCTCCACGTCGTCCCGCCCTGCGTCGTCACCGACGACGAGGTGCGACGCGCGCTCGAGATCTACGACGCGGCGCTCGCCGCGCTCTGACCCACCCCATCGGAGGAACCATGACCGACCAGCCTGATGTCGCCGTGCTCGAGCACTGGGTCGACGGCGCCGCGTGGAGCGGCGAGTCCGACCGCACGGCCCCCATCCACAATCCCGCCACCGGAGTCGTCAGCGGCCGGGTCCGCCTCGCGAGCACTGCCGACGTGGGCGCCGCGGTCGACCGTGCCGCCGCCGCCCTGCCGGCGTGGCGCGACGCGAGTCTCGCGAAGCGGCAGGGCGTCATGTTCTCGTTCCGCGAGATCCTGAACGCGCGCAAGGACGAGCTCGCCGCGATCCTCACGGCCGAGCACGGCAAGGTGCTCTCCGACGCGCTCGGCGAGATCGCCCGCGGTCTCGAGGTCGTCGAGTTCGCCTGCGGGGCGGGTCACCTCCTCAAGGGCGAGTACTCCGAGAACGTCTCCACGGGCGTCGACGTCTACTCGGTGAAGCAGCCCGTCGGCGTCGTCGGGGTCATCAGTCCCTTCAACTTCCCCGCGATGGTGCCGCTCTGGTTCCTTCCGATCGCGCTCGTCTCGGGCAACACGGTCGTGCTGAAGCCGAGCGAGAAGGATCCGTCGGCGTCCGACTGGATCGCGCGTGCCCTCGTCGAGGCGGGGCTGCCGGCTGGCGTGCTCAACGTCGTCCACGGCGACAAGGAGGCCGTCGACGCGCTCCTCGACCACCCCACGGTGCGCGCGATCTCGTTCGTCGGGTCCACCCCGATCGCCCGCTACATCTACGAGCGGGCGAGTGCGCAGGGCAAGCGCGTGCAGGCCCTCGGCGGCGCGAAGAACCACATGCTGGTGCTTCCGGATGCCGACCTCGACCTGGCCGCCGACGCCGCCGTCAACGCGGGGTTCGGGTCGGCGGGCGAGCGCTGCATGGCGATCTCGGTGCTGCTGGCGACCGAGCCGATCGCCGACGCCCTCGTCGCGAGGATCGCCGAGCGCGTCGCGACGCTGCGCACCGGCGACGGCACGCGTGGGTGCGACATGGGACCGCTCATCACCCGAGAGCACCGTGACAAGGTCGCCGGATACCTCGACATCGCGGCATCCGACGGCGCCGAGATCGTCGTCGACGGCCGCGACGTGGTTCCGGATGCCGACGGTGACGGCTTCTGGCTCGGTCCCACCCTCATCGACAAGGTGCCGACCTCGTCCTGCGTCTACACCGATGAGATCTTCGGGCCGGTTCTTTCGGTCGTGCGGGTGGCAGGGTACGAGGAGGGTCTCGCGCTCATCGAGGCGAGCCCGTACGGCAACGGCACCGCGATCTTCACGAACGACGGCGGTGCCGCCCGCCGGTTCCAGCGCGAGGTGAGCGTCGGCATGGTCGGGGTCAACGTTCCGATCCCGGTGCCGGTGGCCTACCACTCGTTCGGCGGCTGGAAGGCGTCGCTGTTCGGCGACGCGAAGGCGTACGGTCCGCAGGGGTTCGCGTTCTTCACCCGCGAGAAGGCGGTGACCTCGCGCTGGCTCGACCCGTCGCACGGCGGCCTGAACCTGGGCTTCCCGCAGCACGACTGAGGCCGCCGATGTCCCACCCCACCGACGACATCCTCACCGACCCGGTCGAGGCCGAGCGCCTGCTGGCCTCGACCGGGCGCGAGCTCGAGATGCTCCTGGCGCGCGCCGCCGCCGTCCGCAACGCGGGCCTGGCCACCGCGGGCCGTCCCGGCGTCGTGACCTACTCGCGCAAGGTCTTCCTCCCGCTGACCACGCTCTGCCGGGACCGTTGCCACTACTGCGCGTTCGTCGACACCCCCGCCCAGCTCCTCCGCAAGAAGGCGCCCGCCTACCTCGACGACGCGCAGATCCTCCGGATCGCGCGCGCGGGCGCGGCGCAGGGCTGCAAGGAGGCACTGCTCACCCTCGGCGACCGGCCCGAGGACCGCTGGCCCGAGGCGCGGGCGTGGCTCGACGCGCACGGCTTCGCCTCGACGATCGACTACGTCGCCCATGCGGCGCGGCTGGTCACCCGTGAGACCGGGCTCCTCACGCACGCGAACCCGGGGGTCATGTCCGCCGCCGAGCTCGCGACGCTCCGCCCGGTGTCGCCGTCGATGGGGATGATGCTGGAGACGACCTCGCGCGCCCTGTTCGAGACCCCGGGCGCCGCGCACCACGGCTCTCCCGACAAGGATCCCGCTCTCCGTCTCGCCGTGATCGAGGATGCGGGGCGAGCCCGCATCCCGTTCACCACCGGCATCCTGGTCGGCATCGGCGAGACCCTCGCCGATCGTGCGGCCTCCCTGTTCGCGCTGCGCGACGCGCACGCCCGTCACGGGCACGTGCAGGAGGTCATCGTGCAGAACTTCCGGGCGAAGCCCCGGACGGCGATGGCGGCGGTGGCGGATGCCGATCGCGACGCCTACCTCGCGGCGATCGCGGTCGCGCGACTCATCCTCGGACCTGGCATGCGCATCCAGGCGCCGCCGAACCTCTCCGATCCAGCGGAGCTCGCGTCGCTGCTCGCTGCGGGGGTCGACGACTGGGGTGGGGTCTCGCCGCTGACCGCCGATCACGTCAATCCGGAGCGGCCGTGGCCGCATCTCGACGACCTCGCCGCCCACACCGCTGCGGCAGGCTTCACGCTCGTCGAGCGGCTGACCGCCCACCCCGAGTACGTGCGGGCGCCCGCCGCCTGGATCGACCCTGCCCTCCACGCCGCCGTCGCCTCGCTCGCCGAGCCGGGGACGGGTCTCGCGGGCCGCGCGCGCGCCGCGACATCGCGGCGTCGTCGCGGCACGGCGCTGCTCGAGACGGCGGCGACGACCCCGCGCGAGCTCGATGCGGCCGACTGGGAGCACCTGCTGACGGCGACCGGCGATGATCTGGAACGACTCATCCGCACCGCCGACGACCTGCGGCGCACGACGATCGGCGACACCGTGAGCATCGTCGTCAACCGCAACCTCGCGTCGTCCGGCCTGCACCGCGCACCCGTCGGTGCGGGGGCGTTCGGGCTCGCCGACGTCGAGGCGATCGCGAGGGATGCCGCGTCCCTCGGCGCGACCGAGCTCTGCATCCAGGGGCGGCTGGACCCCAGGGAGGACCCGCGCCTGTACGTGGACCTCGTGCACGCCGTGCGCGCGGCCGCGCCGTCGCTGCACCTGCACGCCTTCCGGCCGCAGGATGTCGCCGACCTGGCCGACCGCACGACCATCGGTGTGCCGCACGCCATCGCCGCTCTCCGCGAGGCGGGCGTGGGGACGATGCCCGGAACGGGGGTGAAAGTCCTGGACGACGACATCCGGCGCCGCATCGCCCCCGGCGACCTCGACGTCGATCGGTGGCTCGAGGTCATCCGCGCCGAGCATGCGCACGGCATGCGGACGAGCTCGGTCCTCTTCTACGGCCACATCGAATCGGCGGCCGACCGCGTGGCCCACCTGCTGACACTCCGCGGACTGCACGACGAGACCGGCGGGTTCACCGAGTTCGTGCCGATCCCGCTCCCCGGCGGCGGCACGCGCACCGCCGAGCGATCGGACCTCGATGAGCACCGTGCGATGGTCGCCGTCGCGCGCCTGCTCCTGAACGACGGCATCCGCCACATCCAGATCCCCTGGACCCGACACGGGCGGGTGGTCACCGCGGAGCTGCTGCGCAGCGGCGGCGACGATCTGGGCGGCACCCTCCTCGACGGGCGCATGCGCCCCGACACCGGGGTCGAGCGGGGGCTCGAGCTGCCCTTCGGTGACGCCTCCCGCTTGGCCGGGTCGCTGCGCCGCCGGCTGCGCGAACGCACCACGACCTACGGGACACCGGCGGAGGCGGCCGCATGAGCGGCCACGCCGAGGTCGTCGTCGTCGGCGCGGGTTTCGCGGGCATCGCGGCCGCGATCGAGCTGCGCGAGGCCGGCCACGACGTGGTGGTGGTCGAGCGGGCGGATCGGGTCGGCGGGACGTGGCGCGAGAACGTCTATCCGGGCGTCGCGTGCGACGTCCCGGCGCACCTGTACAGCCTCGAGCGTCACCCCCACCCCGGCTGGTCGGCCGAGTTCGCCCCGGGCGCCGAGATCGCCGCCTACCTCGAGGGGGTCGTCGACCGCGAGGGTCTGCGGGACGCGATCCGCTTCGGGACGGCACTGACGGATGCCGAATGGGACCCCTTCGCCGAGCGCTGGCGGCTCGGCTTCTCGGCCGACGGCCCCGACTCGGCCGATGTGCTGGTCCTCGGCTGCGGGCGGTTGTCCGAGCCCCGCATCCCCGACGTCCCCGGGCTGCCCTCTTTTCCCGGAGCAGTCGGCCACACGGCGCGCTGGGACGCGACCGGGTCGGTCGCCGGCACCCGCATCGCCGTCGTCGGGACGGGGTCCAGCGCCGCCCAACTCGTTCCCGAGCTGGTCCGCTCGGGCGCCGAGGTGGTCCTCTTCCAGCGCTCTCCGGCGTGGGTGCTTCCGCGCGGTGGGCGCCGGTACGACGCTCGCGACGCCGAGCTGTTCTCGGCGCCCGGGGCGATCGCGCGCGAGCGGGAGAGGCTCGCGGCGGGCGACGGCGAGCGGTTCGCGGCACGGTCGGGGCGGGGCGCGGCATCCGCTCGGGCGCGGCGTGCGGCACTCGCGCACCTGGTCGCGAGCGTGCCCGATCGCGGCCTGCGACGCGCGCTGATGCCCGGGTATCCGTTCGGCTGCAAGCGCGTCGTGCTCTCGGACACGTTCTACCCCGCCGTCGCAGGCGAGGCCGTGACGCTCGAGGCCTCGGCGCTGGCGTCCGTCGCCGGAAACCGTCTCACCGGGGCCTCGGGCGCGGTCCACGACGGGATCGACCGGATCGTCCTGGCCACCGGGTTCGAGACGACGCACCAGCCGTACGCCGGCATCGTGCGCGGCGAGAACGGCGTGACCCTCGCGGAGCACTGGGCGGGCGGCATGAGCGCCGTCGCCTCGACCATGGTCGCGGGCTTCCCCAACCTCTTCGTCATGAACGGGCCGCACTCCGCCCTGCCGCACGCCTCGTCGCTGCTCGTCCTCGAGCGGCAGGCGGACTTCATCCGCCGCACGATCGCGGGCGGCGGCGTGGTCCGGGTCGACGCGGATGCCGAGGCCCGCGCGAGCCTCGATGTCGCCGCACGCGCGGCCGGCACGGCGTGGCTCGGCGGCTGCGAGAGCTGGTATCTCGACGCCCGGTCGGGCGGGGTGGGCGTCCTCTGGCCGGGGACGGTCGCCGAGATGGCGGCGGCGATGGCGGACGCCGCACGCAGCGCCGTGTCGCGGACCGAGCGGTCCGCGCTGACAGGAGGAGCACGATGAGCGTCCCCATCCGATTCGGGTACAAGGCTTCGGCGGAGCAGTTCGGGCCGGTCGACCTGCTCGAGTTCGCCGTCGCGGCGGAGGATGCCGGGTTCGACAGCGTCTTCATCTCCGACCACTTCCAGCCGTGGATGCACGACGGCGGTCACGCGCCCGCCGCACTGCCGTGGCTCGGTGCGCTCGGCGCCCGGACCTCCCGCATCCTCATGGGGACCTCCGTCCTCACGCCGACCTTCCGTTACCATCCGGCCGTCGTCGCCCAGTCGGTCGCGACCCTCGCGGTGCTGAACCCGGGGCGCATCGTGCTGGGCGTCGGGACCGGCGAGGCGCTCAACGAGGTGACCCTCGGGCTCGACTGGCCCGACCCGCCGGAGCGCTTCCAGCGGCTCAAGGAGTCGATCGCGCTCATGCGCGACCTCTGGGACCGCGAGCGTGTCACGTTCGACGGGGCGTTCTGGAAGGTCCAGGACGCCACCGTCTATGACCGGCCGGACCAGCCGGTGCCGATCTACATCGGTGCAGCAGGTCCCGCCGCGGCGCGCCTGGCGGGGCGGGTGGCCGACGGATTCATCACGACGAGCGGCAAGGCCCGCGGCCTCTACACGGACACGCTGCTGCCGGCCGTGGCCGACGGTCACGCCAAGTCGGAGCGGGGCGACGAGATCGACCGCATGATCGAGGTCAAGGTGTCGTACCATCCCGATCTCGACGTCGCTCGGGAGCGCACCCGGTTCTGGGCCCCGCTCGCGCTCTCCGCCGAGGAGAAGATGGGCATCCACGATCCGCGCGAGATGCAGCGTCGGGCGGCAGCGCTGCCGATCGATCGCGCGGCCTCGCGATTCATCGTCTCCGACGACCCGGACGAGCACGTCGAGCGGATCGCGGAGTACGTCGACATGGGGTTCCGGCACCTGGTCTTCCACGATCCCGGCGCCGACCAGCGCGCCTTCCTGCAGCGGTACGCCGACGACATCCTGCCGCGACTGCGCCGGAGGTTCGCGTGAGGGATCGCGGCTGGGCGGTGATGATCCCGGTCAAGCCGGCTGCCGCGGCGAAGTCGCGCCTCGGCGACGACGCGCGCCGCGGCGACATCGCCCGGGCGCTCGCCCTCGACACGATCGACGTCGCCACCCGGGCGGCGGGGGTGGCGCGCGTCCTGGTCGTGACGGCGGATGCGGCCCTCGCGGATCTCCTCCCCGGTGGCGTCGAGCTCATCCGGGAACGCGCCGCGACCGGGATCGACGCGGCGCTGGCCGCCGCATCCGCCCGCGTCGGACTGCGCCGCCCTCGCGCGGCGCTCCCGGCGGACCTCGCCGCCCTCGCCCCCGCGGAACTGTCGGCCGCACTGGCGATGGCGTCGGCGGCGCCGCGAGCCGTGATCCCGGATGCCGCAGGCACCGGCACGACGCTCCTCACCGCGCGAGCGGGTGTGCCCTGGGCGTCGGCGTACGGTCCCGATTCGTTCGCACGCCACCTCGCGCTCGGCTGCCGCCCGATGCCGGTGCGGGCGACATCGGGGCTGCGGTGGGACCTCGACACGCCCGACGACCTGGCCGGACTGCTGCCGCGAGCGGGGGAGCGCGTGCGGGGCGTAGCGTGAACGCATGGTCACCATTCCCACGGTCTCCCTGAACGACGGCACCGCCTTCCCCCAGCTCGGCCTCGGCACGTACAACCTGCGTGGCGAGGACGGCATCCGCTCGATCGTCGCCGCCATCGAGGGCGGGTACCGCCTGCTGGACTCGGCGGTCAACTACGAGAACGAGCGCGAGGTCGGCGAGGCCGTGCGGCAGAGCGGCATCCGCGACGACCTCATCGTGACGACGAAGGTCCCCGGCCGGGACCACGGCTACGACGAGACCCGCCGCAGCGCCGAGGGCTCGCTCGAACGGCTCGGGCTCGACCGGATCGACCTGTACCTGATCCACTGGCCCAACCCGAGCGTCGACAAGTACGTCGACACCTTCCGCGCCATGGTCGAGCTGCAGAAGGAGGGCCGCGTCGGATCGGTCGGCGTCTCGAACTTCACCGAGCCGATGCTCGCCCGCGTCATCGACGCGACGGGTGTCGTCCCTGCCGTGAACCAGGTCGAACTGCACCCCTACTTCCCGCAGGCGGCGCTGCGCGCCTTCCACGTCTCGCAGGGCATCCGCACCGAGAGCTGGAGCCCGCTCGCGCGACGCTCCGAATTGTTGAGCGAGCAGATCGTGCTCGACGTCGCCGCCGCCCACGGGGTGACGCCGACGCAGGCGGTGCTGCGCTGGCACGTGCAGCTCGGCAGTACCCCGATCCCGAAGTCCGCCGATCCCGTCCGCCAGGTCGAGAACGCCGACGTCTTCGGGTTCTCGCTCACGGACGACGAGGTGGCGGCGATCTCGGCCCTCGAGCGCGGCCGGCTGTGGGACGGCGACCCCGACACCCACGAGGAGATGTAGGGGCCGCCGCCCGTTCAGTCGCCCTTCACGTTGACGAGCTGGCGCAGCGTGTGCCGGATCTCGACGAGGTCGGCCGCGTCGGCCATGACCCGGTCGATCGGCTTGTACGCCTGCGGGATCTCGTCGATGAACGCGTCCGTGTCACGGAACTCGATGCCCGTCATGGCCTCCCGCAGCTGCTCGTGCGTGAACGTCCGACGTGCCGCCGACCGCGAGTACTCCCGCCCCGCGCCGTGCGGGGAGGAGTTCAGCGAGAGCGGGTTGCCGAGTCCGGAGACGACGTAGGACGCCGTCCCCATCGACCCCGGGATGAGCCCGGGCCGTCCCTTGTCCGCCTGGATGGCGCCCTTCCGCGACACCCACACCTCCTTGCCGAAGTGCTTCTCGCGCTCGGTGAAGTTGTGGTGGCAGTTGATCCGCTCGTGCTCGACGACGTCCTCTCCCATCACCTCGGAGAGCTGCCGCGAGACCCGGTCCATCATCTCCTCCCGGTTGAGGAGGGCGAAGTGCTGGGCCCACCGCAGCTGGCGGATGTACTCCCAGAACTCGTCCGTCCCCTCCACGAGGTAGGCGAGGTCGCGATCGGGCAGCTCGATCCACCACTGCGTCGCCAGCCGCTGCGCGACGGCGATGTGATGCGTGGCGATCTTGTTGCCGACCCCTCGCGAGCCCGAGTGGAGGAACATCCACACCGCATCGGTCTCGTCGACCGAGATCTCGATGAAGTGGTTCCCCGACCCGAGCGACCCGAGCTGGTTCCGCCAGTGCCCTGCGTAGGATGCCGGGTCGAACCCGTTCTTCGTAGCGAGCTCCTCCAGCTCGGCGACGCGCGGCTCGGCGGTGGCGACGATCTTGCGGTTGTCGCGGCCTGCCGACAGCGGGACCGCGCGTTCGATCTGCTCCCGCAGGTCCGCGAGGTCGCGCTCCACGAGCTGCGCCTTCGTGAACTGCGTGCGGACGGCGATCATGCCGCATCCGATGTCGACGCCGACGGCCGCCGGCATGATGGCGCCCAGCGTCGGGATGACCGAGCCGACGGTCGCCCCCTTGCCGAGGTGCGCATCCGGCATGAGCGCCACGTGCGGGTGGATGAACGGCAGGCGTGACGAGGTGCGAGCCTGTTCGACGGTCTTGTCGTCGATGATGCTCGCCCACGACAGCAGCCTGTTCGAGAGCTTCTCCATGGTTCCTTTCCTTCGTGGAGGCCCGGGAGCCTTCGTGCGGAGAGGAACACACGAGAAGACGCCCCGGACCTGTGCGGTGCGGGGCGTCGGACGGTGATGGCGTCAGACGGCGCGCGCCGGAGGGTACGGCTCGTAGCGGAACGGGACCTTGGTCTCGTTCCGCTGGAGCAGATCACGCTGCTGCGTGGTCATGGCGTCCTCCGGGTTCTCGCCGTGCCGGTCGGCACAGCCCTGCTACGTTAGCGGCCCGGGCGTGTCGCGTCAAAGGTCGATCGTGCTCATGCCTGCGACGTGTGGCAGGGCGGCCGCATGGACCGTCGCTCCCGCGTGGGGTAGGTCTTGAGCGCGGTAGCCCCAGCATCCGTCACGGAGGCTGACCGCCCCGCACGTGCTCACCGTGGGCGTCGTCAGTGGGGCGCGTGGTACTCGGCCTCGCCGCTCTTCCAGTAACCCTTCACGACCACCTGGTCGGATGCCAGACCCCACCGCTCGAGCAGCAGGCGTCGCCCGGACTTCACGATCCCCTGCTCGGCAGCGACGAACCCGAACACGTCGCCGTCGGGGCGATCCTGCTCCGCGAAGCGGTCGAGTTCGGCGGCGAGGGCCACACCCGGGAACGCGTCGCCACGGTGCACGAACGAGACGTCCACTCCGCGCGGCGCCGCCACCGGCAGCTCGTGGGCGGCATCCGTCACCTCGACGAGGATGCGGCCGACCGCGTCCGCGTCCATCAACGCGGCGAACCGACGGATCGCGGGCACGGCGGTCTCGTCGCCGGCGAGGAGCCAGGCGTCGGGACGGCCCGCGATCACCATCGAGCCGCGGGGTCCGCCCACACCGATCGTCGAGCCCAGGGGAGCGGATGCCGCCCACGGCGCCGCGATGCCCTGATCGCCGTGCACGGCGAACTCGACCTCGAGCCACCCGGCCTCGGCATCCCACGCCAGCGGCGTGTACTCGCGGCTGGGTGACTGTCGGATCGCGTCGAGGTCGACGGCGGACTCGGCGGGGAAGAACAGGCGCATGTGATCGTCGCTGCCGAGCGACGTGAAACCGCGCAGGTCGTCGCCCTCGAGCCGGACGCGCATGTACGTCGATGTCTCCCACGTCCGTGCCGCGAGGACGGCGCGGCGGAAGCGGAGGTCGAGCGGCTGTCGCTCCAGCCGGAAGGAGGGGGCGGATTTGACGAAGCTCACACAGGTAAGGCTAACCTAAAAACTGCCTGGCACTCGCCGGCGATCCCCTTCCGACCGACGGCGCCAGCGTGCTCATACACGCCCGCTCCGTCGACGACAGGAGCAGTCACATGCGCAGCATCCGTCCCCTGACCGCCACTCCGCTCGTCGCTCTCGCGGCGCTCGCCCTTGCGGGGTGCGCCGGCACCGCCGCCGACGCCGAGCCGGCCGCCGAGACCGACACCGAGACGGTCACCGTCGAGGACAACCACGGCGAGCAGACCGTCACCACCCCGCCGCAGCGGGTCGTCGCCACCGACAACCGCACGATCTCGATGCTCGACTCCTGGGGGGTCCCGGTCGTCGGGGCGCCGCTCGACATCTTCCCCGACGGTCTGTCGTTCAAGGACGACCCCGCCGTCGCGAACCTCGGCAACCACAACGAACCCGACCTCGAGGCGGTCGTGGCCGCCGACCCCGACCTCATCGTCAACGGGCAGCGCTTCTCGAGCTACTACGCCGACTTCGAGACGCTCGTCCCAGACGCCACCATCGTCGAGCTCGATCCGCGCGACGGTGAGCCTCTCGATGAGGAGCTGCGTCGCCAGGTCACGACCCTCGGCGAGATCTTCGGCAAGCAGGAGGAGGCCGCCGCCCTCGTCGCCGACTTCGACGCTGCCATCGAACGGGTCCTGGCCGCCTACGACGACAGCGAGACCGTCATGGGTGTGATCACGTCCGGAGGTGAGATCAACTACGCCGCGCCGACCACGGGTCGCACGCTCGGACCCGTCTACGACATCCTCGGGCTGACGCCGGCGCTGGAGTCCGACGGCTCGACCGATCACCAGGGCGACGACATCTCGGTCGAAGCGCTCGCCGCCGCAGACCCCGACTGGTTCCTGGTGATGGATCGGGATGCCGCGGTCAGCGTCAACACCGATGAGGCCTACACCCCGGCGAACGACATCCTCGCCGGATCCGAAGCGCTGCAGAACGTGACCGCCGTCCGCGAGGGCAACATCGTCTATATGCCGCAGGGCACCTACCTGAACGAGGGCATCGAGACGTACACGCAGTTCTTCGAGGACTTCGCCGACGCGCTCGAGAGCCGGTGACCCTCACTCTCGAGCACCAGGTGAACAGGCGCCCGCGCGGGCGCCTGTTCACCTGGCAGCTTCTGCTCGGCGCTGTCGTCGTCGCCGGGCTCGTGGCGCTCTCCCTCTTCGTCGGCGTCTACGACGTGATCGGCGAGGAGGATGGCGCGGAGATGTTCGCGATCACGCGCATCCCTCGGACCGTCGGCCTCGTCCTCGCCGGCGCAGCGCTCGCCATGTGCGGACTGGTCATGCAGCTGCTGACCCAGAACCGGTTCGTCGAACCGACCACCACCGGGACCACCGAGTGGGCGGGCCTGGGACTCCTGCTGGTCATGCTGCTCGTCCCCGACGCGCCCCTTGTGGTGCGCATGATCGGCGCTGTCGCGATGGCCTTCGTCGGGACCATGCTCTTCTTCCTGTTCCTGCGCCGGGTCATGTTGACCTCCTCGATCATCGTGCCGATCGTGGGGATGATGCTCGGCGCTGTCGTCGGCGCGGTCTCGACCTTCCTCGCGCTGTCGACGAACCTGCTGCAGAGCATGGCGATCTGGTTCACGGGCTCGTTCACCTCCGTCCTCCGGGGGCAGTACGAACCGCTGTGGATCGTGCTCGTCGTCGTCATCGCCGTCTTCATCGCGGCCGACCGCTTCACGATCGCCGGGCTCGGCGAGGACGTCGCGACCAACGTCGGACTGGACTACCGGCGCATCGTTCTGCTGGGCACGGTGCTCATCGCCCTCGCCGCCGGCGTCGTCACCGTCGTCGTCGGCAACCTGCCCTTCCTCGGACTCATCGTCCCGAACGTCGTCTCGCTGATCCGGGGGGATGATCTGCGGTCGAACCTCCCGTGGGTCGCGCTCGGCGGTATCGCACTGATCACTGCCTGCGACATCCTCGCCCGCGTCGTCAACGCGCCCTTCGAAGTACCCGTCTCGCTGATCCTCGCGATGGTCGGCGCCGTCGTGTTCATCGGCCTTCTGCTGAGGCAGCCTCGACGTGGCTGAGGTCGTCGCCCTCTCCGGTGCCTTCCCGACGGCGACCCGCGCGCGCCGCTACGCCGTGACCGTGGCGGTGCTCTGTGTCCTCGCCGTGGCGGTGGCGGCCGGCATTCTGCTCTGGGACAACCCTGCCCCTACGGGCAGCGACGGCTTCTGGCGCATCGCACAGTTGCGCGTCACGAGTGTGATCGTGATCGCGATCGTCGCCGTGTGCCAGGGGATCGCCACCATCACCTTCCAGACCGTCACCGCGAACCGCATCGTCACGCCGTCGATCATGGGCTTCGAGTCCCTCTACACCGCGATCTCGACGGCGGCGATCTTCTTCCTCGGGGCCGCCGGTGCGCTCCTCGTGCAGGGGCCCGGTCCCTACCTGCTGCAGATCGCGGCCATGCTCGCCTTCTCGGGAGCCCTGTATGGATGGCTGCTGTCGGGGCGCTATGCCAACGTGCAGATCATGCTCCTCGTGGGCATCATCCTCGGAGGCGCGCTCGCCGCCTTCTCGACGTTCCTGCAACGGTTGCTGACGCCCACCGAGTTCGACCTGCTGACGGCGCGACTGATCGGCAGCGTCGCGAACGCCGACGCGACCTACCTCCCCATCGCGCTGCCGCTCGCCGTCACCGCCGGTGGCCTCCTGGCCTTCGGTGGCGGGCGACTCAACCTCCTCGGCCTGGGGCGCGAGGTCGCGCTGAGCCTCGGGTCGTCCCAGCGGCGCGACTCGATCCTGGCCCTCCTGCTCGTCTCGGTTCTGATGGCCGTGTCGACCTCGCTCATCGGTCCGATGACGTTCTTCGGGTTCCTCGTCGCGATGCTCACGTATCAGCTGGCCGACACCTTCGACCATCGGCGGATGTTCGCCCTCTCCGGACTCGTCGGCTTCGTCGTGCTCGGCGGCGCCTACGTCGTGCTCAAGCACGTCTTCTACGCCGCCGGCTCGGTCGGGATCATCGTCGAGATCGTGGGCGGCACGCTCTTCCTCATCCACCTGCTCCGAAAGGGACGCCTGTGATCTCGCTCACCGCCGTCGAGAAGCGCTACAGCACCGAGGTCGCGATCGGCCCGGTCACCCTCGACCTGCCCGCCGGCGGCATCACCGCCCTCATCGGACCCAACGGCGCCGGGAAGTCGACGCTCCTCACGATGGTCGGACGCCTCCTCGCCGCAGACAAGGGATCGATCTCGGTAGGCGGACACGACGTCGCCGCGACGAAATCCCGTGAGCTCGCGAAGGTCATCGCGATCCTGCGGCAGGAGAACCATTTCGTCACCCGGCTCACGGTGCGTCAGCTCGTCGGCTTCGGACGCTATCCGCACTCGCAGGGTCGCCTCACCGTCGTCGACGAGGAGATCATCGATCGGTCGATCGACTTCCTCGGCCTGCGCGGGCTGGAAGGCAGGTACCTCGACGAGCTCTCGGGCGGACAGCGGCAGCGCGCATACGTCGCGATGGTCCTCGCGCAGGACACGGAGTACGTCCTGCTCGACGAGCCGCTCAACAACCTCGACATCCAGCACGCCGTGCAGATGATGAGCCACCTGCAGCGGGCGGCGACCGAGCTCGGACGGACGATCGTCGTCGTCCTGCACGACATCAACTTCGCCGGCCACTACGCCGACCGCGTCTGCGCGATGAAGGACGGTCGGGTCGCCGCCTTCGGCACGCCGGGCGAGATCATCCGCGCCGACGTGCTCACCGACATCTTCGAGACGCCTGTCGATGTCGTGGACGGCCCGCGCGGGCCCCTCGCCGTCTACTACTAGAGCTGCGCGCCGTCGTCGTCGCGGTCGTAGATGCCCTCGTTGCGCCCGCGGCGCGACTCGTACGCGATGAGCCAGCCGATCGAGATCGCCGCGGCCAGCACGAGACCGATCCACACGTTCTGCAGGATCAGTCCGAACAGGATGCCGCCGACGAACAGCAGCACCGTGCCGATCACCCAGAACCGTCGTCCCCGCTGCCGCTGCGCCATGCGCCCAGCCTACGGGCGGGGTCCTCAGCGGGCCCGGTGATCCTCCGGCGCGAGGCGCGGACCGCGCCGCGGCTCCACGACGCCGCTCGCACCGATCAGGCGGATCACCCGCTGCCGGTGGCCCTTCCACGGTTCGAGCAGCTCCCGCATCCCGTCGTCGTCGACGCGCGATCCGGTCAGCGCGTACCCCACCTGGTGGGCGACGTGATAGTCCCCGAAGCTCACGGCGTCGGGGTCGCCGAAGGCGCGGATGCGGGTCTCGGCGCTCGTCCAGACGCCGACGCCCGGCAGGCTCGTGAACACCCGGTCGCGTTCGTCGCCCGTGGTCGCCGCGACGGCGGCGCGTTCGATCGAGGTGCGGCGGCGGGCGGCATCCACGATCGTTCGGGACTGCGGTGGCTCGAGCCCCGCACGATGCCACGACCAGCTCGGGATCATGCGCCAGTCCGCCGGGGGCGCGTACATCGGCCGCGGCGTCGGGCCGGGGGCGAGCTCGCCGTGGTGCGTCAGGATCCAGCGCCACGCGCCGAACGCCTGCAGCCCCGTCACCTTCTGCTCGAAGACACTGCTCGCCAGCGCGTCGAAGACGAGGTCGGTGGCGCCGATCCGCAGGTCGGGTCGCCTATGGTGGGTCGCCGCGATGAGCGGATGCCGCGACGCGTCGAACCCCTCGGGGTCGTCGCCCGCGCCGCACAGCCGCGGCAACTGATCCAGCGTCCACGCCGCGCCAGGACCCCACGCCGCCGCACGCACCGTCCGGAGCCCGGGCCGGATCGCGACCGTGGCGATGCCCTCCGGTGTCCGCGTCGCGCGCCAGATCACGCCGTCGACTGTGGTCTGCGACGGGTCGTGCGCGCCCCGCTGCTGATAGCGGATCGCGCCCGCCGCATCGGTCGGGACCTTCGGTCGGTACTCGGCCTCGAGCGGCTTCGCCGACGAGGGCGGCGGCGGATGCGGCATCCGTTCGCGCAGTCCCGTCCTCATGCCGACACCCTACGTCCGGGTGCTGACAGCGCACCCGGCGCGGCGGTCAGAAGCGGTCGGGCGAAGGGGTGCCGTGGCCGTAGCGGATGACGACGTCGGCGTGGCGGTCGAACCGGTAGCCGATGCCGCGCACGGTGCGGACGATGTCCTCGTAGCGGCCGAGCTTCGAGCGCAGGCGGCGCACGTGCACGTCGATCGTGCGCTCACCGGGAGCGTCGTCGCCGTCGGCGTGGCTCCACAGCGACGAGACGAGCTCGGTGCGCTCGATCGTGCGACCTTCGCGCAGCACGAGGTACTGCAGCAGCTCGAACTCCTTGAACGTGAGCGCGGCGGTCTCACCGTCGATGTGCACGCGACGACGGGAGATGTCGATCGTGACGCCACCGGGGACGTGCTCGTCGAGCGGTTCCTCGGGCTTCGTGCGGGCCACGGCGGCCGGCTCGTGCAGCGCGAGGCGCACGACGTCGACGTCACGGCCGCCGGCGCCGACGGGGGCGAGGGCGACGGTCGCGTGCGTCTCGGCGGAGGGCGCGAGCTCGGCGATGGTGCGGCGGAGCGCGTCGACGATGACGGAGAGGCTGACACCGTCGGCGGCGGCCTTCAGCTCGTCGAGGCCGACGTAGAGGGCGAAGCCCCGCGGCGCGGTTCCGGCGGGCAGTCCGCTCGCGGACGGCGCGGGGCGGGGCGCGGCGGGGCGGGCCGGAACGATGTCCTCCACGGCGCGGAGGTGACGGGGGGCGGTGGGAGCGGAGAGGAGAGCGGAGGTCGACATGGCGATGTCCTTCGAAGGGGGGAACCCGGAGCGGGACGCGGGTTCGGGAGTGTTGCGCGGATGGCCTCACTGGGGCCGATGTGCGAGACCACCGGCATCCGCGTTGTGGGCGGAGGAACCGGAGCCTCGGGGGTCGGACGACGCCGTGTTCAGAAACGGCGGCGCGACCCGGCGGGGATCACCGTGTCAGCGACACATTCGGCAACACATGACAGCACGCTGCGGCATCATGATGCCGGCAGTTCCGTTCGCCTCCCGGGCGGACAGAGTGCGTGCGAAGTCAGTCATGTGGCCGATTATGACGAAGCGCGTCGCCATGTGTCAAACCGCCCGCCCTCGACAGCGTCCGCATGACGGAATGTGACAGATTGCTCAATCCGCTGGGCATCGTCCGCGCGTCGCCGGATCGGCGTAGCGTGATCGCATGAGCGACCTGATCTTCACCGATGAGAAGGATGCCGCGCGCTACACCCTGCACCGCGGCAAAGACCTCGTCAGCGTCCTCGATTACAACGACGACGGCCGCACCGTGGCCCTCACGCGCGCCTACACGATCCCCACGTTCCGAGGGTCGGGCTACGCCGGCGAGCTGGTGCGCCGCGCGGTCGACGACCTCGAGCGACGCGGCGACCGTCGTGTCATCCCGGTCTGCTGGTACGTCGCCGACTGGTTCGAGGCGAACCCCGGACACGAGAGGCTCCTGCAGGAGCGTCGCACGGCCTGAGCGATCAGGCCTCGCCGGGTCGCGGATCGCGGATCCGCCACCCGACCCGCTCGAGTGCGCCCTTCAGGCGGTCGGCCGCGGCCCGTGCGACCTCGCCCGACTCGTCCGAGCAGACGTCGATCGCGAGGGGCGGCGGATCGCCGAACTTCGGGATCTGCACCTCGGCCCATGCCCCCGGCGACAGGCTGACGCGCGGGTAGGCGGTGCGCGCATGCTCGACGACACCGTCGCACGCGAACGCGATCGTCTCGAGGGCGTCCGGCTTGGCGATCGGCAGATCGACGACGAGGGTCACCACGAAGGGCCCTCCCGCCGTGTCGCGCCCGTGTCCCGACATCCTGCTCCCTTTCCGTGTCCTCCTCGTTCGTAGCCGTCCCGCGGCGACGAGGTCAAGCCCGTCGACGGCGACGCCGCCGCACCGGACGATGGCTGCACCAGATGACGGAGGAGACGGCCATGGAACACGACGCGGACGACCGGACGAGCGAGGCCGCCCCGGCCGGCGGCTGGTCGGAGGACGAGTCCTCCATCATCGCCTCGGGCGCGGTGACGAACGAGGAGAAGGAACAGCAGGATGCCGCCGACCGCGGTCGCGGTGAGGGTGCGCCGATGCCGGATGCCGCCGCCGACCCGTTCGTCGAGAGCGCCGAGATCCAGCAGGGGCTCGACCCCGACGTGCTGACCGACGAGCAGGCGGAGCGTCGCGCCGAGTGACCCTGGTGGCGGGGGCGGGCGCGCCGCGGCATCCTGAGTGCGCCCGCCTCGAGCCATCGCCGGGCCGGTAGCGTGGGACGGTCATGACATCCCCTGCCACCGCCAGCATCCCCCTCTCCTCCTTGCAGCGCTGGCGGGCCTTCTGGGTCTGCGTCTCGGTGGCGGCGTTCACGATTCTCGACCTCAGCAAGGTCAACGTCGGTCTCCCGGCGATCGAGGCGTCGCTGGGCGCGACGTCCACGCAGCTGCAGCTGGTGGTCTCGGGCTACATCCTCACGTTCGGGCTCGCGCTCGTGCCCTTCGGGCGGCTCGGCGACCAGCGGTCCCGCAAGGCGCTGTTCATCGTCGGGCTGAGCCTGTTCACCGTGACGAGCGCCGTCTGCGCGCTCGCCCCGAGCATCGAGGTGCTCATGGCCGCGCGGCTCGTCCAGGGCATCGCCGCGGGCATCCAGATGCCGCAGGTCATGGGCACGATCCAGCAGCTGTTCACCGGCAAGGAGCGCGGCCGCGCGTTCGGTCTGTTCGGGGCGACGATCGGCATCGCCACCGCGTTCGGCCCCACGCTCGGTGGCCTGATGATCGCGATCGGCGGCGAGACCGACGGCTGGCGCGGCATCTTCTGGTTCAACGTGCCGCTGTGCCTGCTCGTGCTCGCCGGGGTGATCTGGATCCTCCCGCAGACCCGTCAGGCCAGCGGCCTGCCGCTGCAGCTCGACCCGGTCGGCATCGTGATCTTCGGCCTCATGATCGTCTCGCTGATGTGGCCGTTCCTGTTCACGACCGGCTCGCCCGACGACGACCCGAACCGCTGGTGGCTGCTGACCGCATTCGTCCTGTTCGCGGCGCTGTTCTTCTGGTGGGAGCGGCGGTACGCGGCATCCGGTCGTCAGCCCCTCATCCCGTTCCGGATGTTCCGCATCCGGTCGTTCCGCAACGGCACGCTCGTGGTCGTCGCCTACTTCACGGCGATCCCGCCCATGTTCCTGCTCGGCACGCTGTTCCTGCAGCTCGGGGTGGGCCTCGAGCCGGTGTTCGCCGGCATGGTCTCCATCGGATTCGCCGTCGCGAGCGCGGCGAGCTCGTACTACGGCGGTCTGCTCGTGAACCGGCTCGGCCGGCAGCTCGTGACGATCGGGCTCGTGACGGTGCTCGTGAGCGTCGTCGCGCTGACGATCGTCGCCTACACGATGCCCCGCGAGACCGTCGCCTACGGCATGGCCGCGGCGCTGCTCGTCGCCGGAGCGGGCGGCGGGCTCGTCGTCTCGCCCAACCAGACGTTGACGCTGTCCGAGATCGCCGTGCGCGAGGGCGGCCTCGCCGGCTCGGTCGGCCAGCTCGGGCAGCGCGTCGGGACGGCGGTGGGCACCGCGATCGGACTGTCGCTGTTCTACGCGTCGATCTACCGCGAGAAGGATGCCGGGCTCGACTCCCTCGCGGTGTACCACGACGCGTACGCCTACGGCATGGCCGCGGTCGGCGTCTTCCTGGCGATCGCGACCCTCGTCTCGGTCGTCGACCTCATCGGGCTGCGACGTCGCGGCACCCTCGTTCCGGGCGCCGACTGACGCGGTCCCGGCACGCCTCGAAGGCGATGTCCGAGGCCCGATCTACCGTGTGAGCATGCGCATCCTGCACACCTCCGACTGGCACATCGGGCGGACCTTCCACGGTCACTCCACGCTCGACGCCCTCCGCGGCGTGCTCGACGAGCTGACCGCCCAGGTGCGCGCGCACGACGTCGACGTCGTCATCGTCGCGGGCGACGTGTTCGACTCCGCGACCCCCGCCGCCGCGTGCTACACCCTGCTCTCCGACGCGCTCCGCGGCATCGCCGACGCCGGCGCCCGGGTCGTCGTCACGAGCGGCAACCACGACTCCGCCGCGCGGCTGGGTTTCCAGGCGGGGCTGCTGCGCGACGGCATCCACGTCCTGACCGATCCGGATGCCGTCGGCACCCCGCTCACGATCGACGACGCCCACGGGCCGGTGCACTTCTACGGCATCCCGTACCTCGAGCCCGCGCTGCTGCGGCACCGGTGGGAGGGGGTCCGCACCCAGGCCGCGGTCCTCGGCCGGGCGATGGACCTCGTCCGCGCCGACCTCGCCGAGCGGGGCGGCCGCTCGGTGGCGATCGCGCACTGCTTCGCCGCGGGCGTCGAGCCGACGCCGCACCTCGAGCGCGACATCCAGCAGGGCGGGCTCGACGTCGTGCCGCTGTCGACCTTCGACGGCGTCGACTACATGGCACTGGGGCACATCCACGGACGACAGCGACTGGCCGATCACGTCCGTTACGCCGGGGCGCCGCTGCACTACAGCTTCGGCGAGGGCGACAAACCCCGCGGGTCGTGGCTCGTCGACCTCGACGCCGACGGACTCTCGACCGTCGAGTGGCTGGCGCTGCCGGTGCCGCGCCGGCTCGTGACCCTCCGCGGCCCGTTCGCCGACATCCTGGCGGACGAGGCGCACGCCGACGCCGCGGATGCCTGGGTGTGCGTCGAGTACACCGACGACCTCCCCGAAGCCGACCCGCTGCGTCGTCTGCAGCAGCGCTTCCCGTTCTGCGCGAAGGTCGTGCACGCCCCCGCCGTGGTGCGACAGGGGGACCGGCAGAGTTACGTCGAGCGGGTGCGCGCGGCGCGCACCGACCGCGAGCTCGTCGAGGCCTTCCTCTCGCACGTGCGCGAGGGGCAGGGGGCGACCGAACGCGAGGCCGAGATCCTCGAGGACGTGCTCGACGAGCGGGTGCGCCAGGAGGCGCTCGCGTGAAGCTGCATCGCCTCGAACTGACCGGCTTCGGGCCGTTCCGCGAGCGCCAGAGCGTCGACTTCGACGCGTTCGACGACGACGGACTCTTCCTCATCTCGGGGCGGACCGGCGCCGGCAAGTCCAGCATCCTCGACGGGGTCAGCTTCGCGCTCTACGGCTCGGTGCCCCGGTACGACGGGGGCGACCGGCGGCTGCGCAGCGACCACAGCTTCCTGACCGACCCGACCGAGGTGCGGCTCGAGTTCACCGTCGGCGGCACGCGGTGGCGAGTCACGCGCGCGCCGGAGTACGAGCGTCCCGCCAAACGCGGCGGCGGCCTCACCCTCGAGCCCGCGCGAGCCGAGCTCGAGGAGTGGGTCGATGGCGCCTGGGTGGGGCGCGCGGCGAAGCAGCGCGAGGTCGGGATCGCCCTCGACGAAGTGCTCGGGCTCAGCGCGCAGCAGTTCCAGCAGGTGATCCTGCTCGCGCAGAACAAGTTCTCACGGTTCCTCCTCGCGCCCAACGCCGAGCGGCAGCAGCTGCTGCGGACCCTCTTCGGTACGAGGCGCTTCGAGACCTACAAGGAGGCGCTCGAGGAGCGCCGCCGTGACGCGCAGAAGCGGCTCGACGAGGGCAGCACCCGCGTCCGGACGCTGCTCGACGTCGCCGAGCGCGAGATCACCGAGCACGGACTCCATCCCGCCGACGGCGGCGAGCCGCCGGCCGAGGCGGACGTGCTCGCGCGGACGTCCGCGGTCGAGCGCGCGCTCGTCCGGGCGGAGTACCGGGTCGAGGCCCGCGGCAACGAACGAGCGCTCGCGACCACACGCGCCGACGCCGCGGTCGCCGAACATCGACGACTCCTCGAGGTCGCCCGGCGGCGCGCCGACCTGCAGACCGCGCGGGACGACCTCGCCGCCCGCGAGGCGGAGACCCCCGAGGTCGCCGCCCTCCGCGCCCGGGTCGAGCGGGCCCGCGCCGCGGATGCGCTGCGGGCTCCCGTCGAATCGGCCGTCCGTGCCGCGGGCGAGTGGTCCGCCGCGCAGGAGTCGCGCCGTGCGGCCGAGGGGGAGTGGGTCGCCGCGGGCGGCTCCGCGGACGACGACCTGCCCGCCGTGATCGAGGACCTCACCGGCCGCATCGCCCGCGCGCAGGCCGCCGCCGAGGAGGAGCGGGATGCCGCCGCCCTCACCGACGCGCAGCGGCTGCGCCGCGAGGACCTGGCCGAGGTCGACGCGGCGCTCGACGCCCTCGACGCCGCGCTCGCCGCCGTGCCCGAGCGCCGCCAGCGCGTGGCCACCGACCTCGCAGAGACGCGTGCCGTCGCGGGCCGGCACGACGACCTCGCCGGGGCGCGGGCCGAGCTCGCGACCCGCCTCGACGCGGCACGGTCCCTCGAACGACTGACGCCCAGCGCTGCGGCCGCCGACGCGGCCTACGCCGAGGCCAACGCGCGATCCGCGGCGGCCTCCGCGCACGTGGGCGAGCTGCTCCGCCGCCGCCTGCGCGGGTACGCGGGCGAGCTCGCGGCATCCCTCGTCGACGGCGAACCTTGCACCGTCTGCGGCGCCACCGCGCACCCCCGACCCGCCGCCCACGACCTCGCGCACGTCACCGACGACGACCTCGCCGCCGCCGAGCGCGACCGCGACGAGGCTGCAGCAGCGGAGCGGGATGCCGCGCAGGCCGCCGCCGCCGCGCGGGAGGCCATCGCGGCCGCCGCGGCCACCGCGGGCGAGCGGGACGTCGACGCCCTCGCGACCGCGCTGGCCGACCTCGACGCCGACCTCACCGCCGCCCGCGCCGCCCGCGACCGTCTCGACGGTCTCGAGAAGGCCGCCGCCGAGATCGATGAGCTCGAAGCCACGGCCCAGGGCGAGGCGGTGCAGCTGCGCCAGCGCGCCGGCGCACTCCGTGAGGAGATCGCCGCGGCCGAGGGCGCGCTCGCCTCGGCACGGCGAGCCGTCGACGCGGCCCGGGGCGACTACGACAGCGTCGCCGCGCGGATCGCGGTGGACGACGACCATCGCCGGCTCGCCGGTCGCCTGCTCGAGGCCCGCCGCCACGAGCAGACGCGTCGCGAGGCCGCGGACGCCGCCGATCGCGACCGCGACGAACGCCTCGCGGACTCCGCGTTCAGCGGCCCGGCCGACGTCCTCGACGCGCTGCTCCCCGCCGCCGAGCTGACCCGGGTCTCGGAGCGCATCGACGCGCACGCCGCCGCCCTCGCCGCCGCGAAGGCACGCGCGTTCGAACTCGAGCTCGCCTCCGTCGACGAGACCCTCGACCCCGGGGCGGTCGAGGCCGCAGCGGATGCGGCCGCGGCGGCCGACGAGGCGCGCACCGCCGCCATCGCCGCCGAGGCCGATGCCGCGGGCGTGGCGACGGGGCTGCGCGACCTCCTCCATCGCATCGAGACGGCCAACGGTGCCGTCGCGACGCAGACCGAGGAGGCCGCGGCGGTCACGCGTCTGGCCGACACCGTCGCGGGCCGCGCGCCCAACACGATGAAGATGGACCTCGAGACGTTCGTGCTGGCCGCGGAGCTCGAGGAGATCGTCGCCGCCGCGAACCTCCGGCTCGCCGAGATGTCGTCGGGCCGGTACACGCTGCGGCACTCCGACGCCAAGCAGGCCCGGGGCGCGGCATCCGGTCTGTCCATCGAGGTCCTCGACGCGCACACCGGTCGACTCCGCTCGCCGCAGTCGCTGTCGGGCGGGGAGACCTTCCTCGCCTCCCTCGCCCTCGCGCTGGGACTCGCCGAGGTGGTCACCTCGCGCGCCGGCGGCATCCGGCTCGACACCCTGTTCATCGACGAGGGGTTCGGCTCGCTCGACCCCGAGACCCTCGAGCTCGCGATGCGCACGCTCGACGAGCTGCGCGCCGGCGGGCGGGTCGTGGGGGTCATCAGCCACGTCGAGGCGATGAAGGACCAGATCCCCGCTCAACTCGTCGTCGAGGCGACACCGGAAGGACCCAGCGTCGTGCGGCAGGAGGCGCTGAGCCCCGCCGCCGGATGAGCGCCACGTCCCCTAGGCTGGAACCATGAAGAAGGGCATGATCTGGACGGTCCTGGGCGTCATCGTCGCGATCGTCATCGCGTGGATCGTCGTCGACGTCGTGCTGAAGCTCGTCTTTTTCGCGGCGAAGCTGGTCGTCGTGGCGATCGTCGCGCTCATCGTCTTCTTCGTGCTGCGCTCGCTCTTCGCGCGCCGCGACGCCTGACGACCGCGGGCTCAGACGCCGTAGAGCTCGGTGATGCGCTCGCGCAGCTGGACGCTGCACGCGGCGACGGCCTCCCGCCAGTCGGTGATCGCGTCGTCCTGCGCGCTGTCGGACACGGCCTTCAGCACCCGGATCGGGACGCCGAACTGCTGCGCCACCCAGATGTACGCGTAGGCCTCCATGTCGACCAGCGTGCCGCCGAGGGAGCGGATCGCCTCGACCGTGTCGGCGTCGTCGACGAAGTGGTCGCCCGTGGCGATCGTCGTCCCCTCGCGGCCCGCGATCGACACCGTCGTCGGGAGCGACACGTGCTGACCGGCGATGCCGTCGACGTCCGACACGTCGTGCTGCAGTGCGGTGGTCACATCGTGGACGCCGACGGCGGCGGCATCCACCGAACCCGCCGTCCCCACGACGACGATCTCGTCGTAGTCGGCCCGGTCGAGCGCGCGCGTCAGGGCGTACGTCGCCTGCAGCTTGCCGGGGCCCGTCACGAGCCGGTCGAAGCCGGGGAGCTCCTCGGGGAAGGCGACGAGTTCGGAATCGAGAGCGGCGACGAGGAGCTTCACCGATCCATCATCCCATCCGGCGATCAGTCCGAAGGGCGGGGGAAGGCGGCATCCAGCTCGGCGAGCCAGGCCGCGGCGTTCCCGTCGGACGGCGCCCGCCAGTCGCCGCGCGGCGACAGCGAGCCCGCGGGCGACACCTTCGGCGCGTTCGGCACCGCGCTGCGCTTGAACTGCGCGAAGCCGAAGTAGCGCTGCAGGAACACCCGCAGCCAGCGCACGATCGTCTCGCGGTCGAAGGCGTACCGCTCGTCCTCGGGGAAGCCCGGCGGCCACGCCCCGGCATCCGCGTCCGCCCAGGCCTGCTCGGCCAGGAACACGATTTTCGAGGGGCGGAACCCGTAGCGCAGCACGTGGAACAGGGTGAAGTCGTGCAGCGCGTACGGTCCGATGGTGCTCTCGGTCGACTGCACCTTGCCGTCGGCGTCCGCCGGCACCAGCTCGGGGCTGATCTCGGTGTCGAGGACGGCTTGCAGCACCTCCTTCGCCCGGTCGGTGAGGGTCGTACCGGATTCGTCGCTGTGCGCGATGACCCACCGGATGAGGTGCTGGATGAGGGTCTTCGGCACGCCGGCGTTGACGCCGTAGTGCGCCATGTGGTCGCCGACGCCGTAGGTCGCCCACCCGAGGGCGAGCTCGGAGAGGTCGGAGGTGCCGATGACGATGCCGCCGCGCTGGTTCGCGAGGCGGAACAGGAAGTCGGTACGGGCGCCCGCCTGCACGTTCTCGAACGTCACGTCGTACACCGGCTCGCCCTTCGCGAAGGGGTGTCCGAGGCCGGCCAGGAGCTCGGTCGCCATCGGCCGGATGTCGATCGTCTCGATCTTCGCGCCGATGGCCTCGGCGAGGGCGATCGCGTTCGACTTCGTGTGGTCGCCGGTTGCGAAGCCCGGCATCGTGAAGGCGAGGATGTCGCTGCGGGGGCGTCCCATGCGGTCCATCGCGCGGGCGGTGACGAGCAGCGCATGCGTCGAGTCGAGACCGCCCGAGACCCCGATGACGGGCTTCGGCTGTCCGATCGCCCGCAGGCGCTGCTCGAGGCCGGACACCTGGATGTTGAACGCCTCGTAGCAGTCGAGGTCGAGTCGGGCGGGGTCGTCGGGGACGAACGGGAACCGGTCCAGGGGGCGGCGCAGGCCCGCGACCGACGCCGACGGGGCGACGGTGAAGGGGATGCGGCGCACCTGCGCCCCGGTCGTGCGCAGGTTGTCTTCGAAGGTGCCCTGGCGCAGCCGGTCCTGGCGCAGCCGGTCGAGGTCGACGTCGGCGATGGCCCGACGCGGACCGTCGGGGAAGCGCTCGGTCTCAGCGAGGAGGGTGCCGTTCTCGTAGATGATCGTCTGCCCGTCCCACGAGACGTCGTTGGTCGACTCGCCCTGTCCGGCGGCGGCGTAGACGTAGGCGGCCAGGCACCGGAAGGACTGCGACTGCACAAGGATGCGGCGGTCCTCGGCACGGGCGATCGTGATCGGGCTGCCCGAGAGATTGGCGAGCACGGTCGCCCCGGCGAGGGCCGCGTGCGAGGACGGCGGCACGGGCACCCAGAAGTCCTCGCAGATCTCCGCGTGGACGACGAGCCCGGGCACGTCGGTCGCCTCGAACAGCAGGTCGGTGCCGACCGGCACCGCGTCGCCCCCCAGGGTCACGGTCGCGGGGGCGTCATCGCCGCGCGCATACCAGCGCGACTCATAGAACTCGCGGTAGGTGGGCAGGTGGGACTTGGGGGCGACGCCGAGCACCCGGCCCCGGTGGATGACGACGGCGCAGTTGTAGAGCCGGTTCTCGATCCGCAGGGGCGCGCCGACGATGAGCAGGGGGGAGAGGTCGGCGGATGCCGCGGCGAGCCGCTCGATCGCGACGAGGACCGCGTCGAGGACGACGTCCTGCATCACGAGGTCCTCGATCGCGTATCCGGTGAGGCCCAGCTCGGGGAAGACGGCGACCGCGACGCCGTCGTCGTGGCAGGCGCGCGCGCTCGCCAGGATCGCGTCGGCGTTCGCGGCGGGGTCGGCGATGACGACCGGCACCGTGCACGCCGCGACGCGCGCGTACCCGTGCCGATACGGATTCTCGAAGGGCAGGTCCTGGGTCACGCGTCCAGTCTGTCAGGTGGCCCGTCGGCCGCCAGGGGGCTTGTGCGCGTGCGGGAGGCGTGTCGGTGACCGCGGATAGTGTCGATTCCGAGAGGGGATCATGCGATACATCGAAGACGACGGCCGGATCGTCTGGAGCGCGAGCGACCTGAAGGCCGCGGCCGAGTGCGAGTTCGCCTGGCTGCGGGCGATCGACGCGAAGCTCGGCCGGATCGCGGCGGTCGAGGACCCCGAGGACCTCACGCTCGAGCGGGCGGGCCGGCTGGGCACGCAGCACGAGCGTCGCGTGTACGAGGCGTACCGTGCCGCGCACGCCGGGGCGGTGGTCGAGATCCCCGAGACACGGTCGTCGGATGCCGCGGGCCTTGCCGCGGCGGTCGCGGCGACGGATGCGGCGCTCGCCGACCCCGCCGTGCACGTCGTCTACCAGGCGGCGTTCTCGACCGAGGAGTTCGTCGGATTCGCGGACTTCCTCGTGCGTGCCGACGACGGCCGGTGGATCGTGCAGGACACGAAGCTCGCCCGGCACGCCCGGGTGACCGCCCTCATGCAGCTGGCGGCATACGTGGATCAGCTCGACCGGCTCGGTGTCCCCCGCGCCGACGAGGTGCAGCTGCTGCTGGGCGACGGCACCGTGTCGACCCACGCGGTCCGCGACCTCCTCCCCGTGTTCGGGCTGCGCCGTGCCCGCCTCCGGGCCCTCATCGCCGACCGCGACGTCGCCGCCGGGTCCGCGGGGTCGCCCATCCCGTGGGGCGACGACCGGGGTGACCTGCGCGTCGTAGCGTGCGGACGGTGCGCGACGTGCGACCTCGAGGTCGTCGCGCACCGCGACCTGCTGCTGGTCGCGGGGATGCGGCCGGTCCAGCGCGACCGGCTGCGGGCTGCCGACGTCACGACGATCGACGCGCTCGCCGCCTCCCGCGAGGCTCCGCCGCGGATGTCGTGGGACACCTTCTCGGGGCTGCGCACCCAGGCGCGGCTGCAGCTCGAGAGCCCCGCCGGCGGCGTCGACGACGCCCCCGCGCAGACGGGCCCCGTGATCCCGACCTTCGACGTCGTCTTCCCGAAGGCGCTGGGTGCCCTTCCCCGACCCGACCACGGCGACCTGTTCTTCGACTTCGAGGGCGATCCGCTCTACACCGAAGGGGCGGCGATGCAGTGGGGGATCGACTACCTCTTCGGCTGGGTCGACGAGACCGAGCAGTACTCCGCGCTCTGGGCGCACTCGTTCGCCGACGAGAAGCGGGCGCTCGAGGACTTCCTCGAGTTCGTCGCCGTCCGCCGGCGGGCCCACCCGGGCCTGCACATCTACCACTACGCCCCCTACGAGCCCACGCACCTGCTCGCGATGGCGGCTCGGCACGGTGTGGGCGAGGCCGCCGTCGACCGGCTGCTGCGCGACGGCGTGTTCGTCGACCTCTACCCGATCGTGCGCCGCGCGCTGCGGGTCGGGTCGCGCTCGTACTCGATCAAGAAGCTCGAGCCGCTGTACATGGGCGACGAGGTCCGCACGAGCGACGTGCAGCGCGGCGACGACTCGATCGTCCGCTACGTCGAGGCGCGGGCGCTGCAGGACGCCGGCGACGACGCGGCGGCCCGCCGCATCCTCGACGACCTCGCCGATTACAACCGGTACGACTGCGTGTCGACGCGGCGCCTGCGCGACTGGCTCGTCGACCGCGCGCGCGAGGCGAAGCTCGTGCCCTCCCGCGAGCCGGAGGCGGGCGAGGCGGTGTACGAGCCGTCGCCGCGCGCCGAGGCGCTCTCGCGGTTCGCCGCGGATGCCGAGGACGAGGCCACCGCGCAGGCGCTGCGCCTCGGCGCGGCGGCCATCGACTACTACCCGCGCGAGGCGAAGACCTTCTGGGCCACGCACTTCCTCCGCCTGCGCGAACCGGTGTCGGTTTGGGAGGACACCCGCGACGTCGTCGTCGTCGACCGCGATCGGTGCCGCGTGCTGACGGACTGGCACCGTCCTGAGGGGCTCACGGCCGTCCGCCGGGTCGTCGAGATCCGCGGCGAGTTCGCCCCCGGCACCCGGCTGACGGTGGGGCAGAACCCGTACACCGTCTACGAGCTGCCGGCGCCGTTCCCGATCGAGACCAGCCCGCGGTGGATACACGCCGCGCGCTCCGTGTCGGTCGTCGACGTCCTCGACGACGGCGTCGTGATCGAGGAGAACGCCTTCCAGGGCTTCACGTGGCAGGAGCTCCCGGTCGCCCTGACACCGCCCGCACCGCCGCGCGCCGGCAGTCAGCAGGCGGCGATCGACGAGTGGGCGGATGCGGTCCTCGCCGCCGCTCCCGCGCTGCCCGCCGATCCCGCCACCGACCTCCTGCTGCGTCGCCCGCCGCGGCGCGAGACACCGCTGCCGCGCACGGGCGACGACGTCGCCGACATCGCGGCGGCGCTCGCCGGCCTCGACGACGGCTACCTCGCCGTGCAGGGTCCGCCCGGCACGGGCAAGACCTATGTCGGATCGCACGTCGTGGCGCGGCTGGTCCGCGAGCGCGGGTTCCGGGTCGGCATCGTCGCGCAGTCGCACAACGTCGTCGAGCACATGCTCGATCGCATCGTCGAGGCGGGGCTGGATGCGGCCCAGGTCGCTAAGGCCCCCAAGGGTGCGGCGACGGGGGCCGAGCGGTTCACCGCGATCGCCAAGAACCAGCTCGCGGCCTACATCGGGTCTCAGCCCGCCGGCTTCGTCGTGGGCGGTACGGCGTGGGACCTGACCCACACCGGGCGGGTGGGCCGCCGTTCGCTCGACCTGCTCGTGATCGACGAGGCGGGGCAGTTCTCGCTCGCCTCCACGATCGCCGTCGCCGCCTCCGCTCGCCGTCTGCTCCTGCTCGGCGACCCGCAGCAGTTGCCGCAGGTCAGCCAGGGCACCCACCCCGAGCCGGTCGACACGTCGGCGCTCGGTTGGGTGATGGACGACCACGCGGTGATCCCCGCCGACCGCGGCTACTTCCTCGCGCGCACCCGCCGGATGCGTCCGGAGGTCGCCGAGCCGGTGTCGCAGTTGGCCTACGAGGGGCAACTCGAGGCGCACCCCGACACGGCGCTCCGCCGCCTCGACGGCGTCCCCGCCGGGGTCGTGCCCGTGCCGCTCGCGCACACCCGCAACGCGACGCAGTCGCCCGAGGAGGCGGACGAGGTCCTGCGGATCGTCCGCGACCTCGTCGGCACCCCGTGGACCGACGGCGCGACCTCACGCCCGCTCGGGCCGGAGGACGTCATCGTCGTGACGCCGTACAACGCGCAGCAGGTGCTCGTCGAGGAGGTCCTCACCGCCGCCGGGTTCTCCGGCGTCCGGGTGGGCACGGTCGACCGGTTCCAGGGGCAGGAGGCGGCCGTCGTGATCGTCTCGCTCGCCGCCTCGTCGGGTCGGGATGCGCCGCGCGGGCTCGAGTTCCTGCTGCTGCAGAACCGCATCAACGTCGCGGTCTCGCGCGCGATGCACACCGCGTTCGTCGTCTACGGCACCGGCGTGCTCGACGACCTGCCGCGCACCCCCGACGGCGTCGCGCGGCTCAGCGCGTTCGCCCGCCTCGTCGGAGCCACCGGCATCCCATCGGAGGCCGTCGCGGTCCCGCGATAGGCCGCGCGGTGTCAGACCGTGCCGTACAAGCGGTCGCCGGCGTCGCCGAGACCGGGGACGATGTAGCCCTTCTCGTTCAGGCGCTCGTCGAGAGCGCCCAGGACGAGGGTGACGTCGCGCCCGCCGACCTGCTTCTCGATCGCCGCGAGACCCTCGGGCGCTGCGAGGATGCAGACCGCCGTGACGTCCTGCGCGCCGCGCGCGAAGAGGAAGTCGATCGCCGCGCCGAGCGAGCCGCCCGTGGCGAGCATCGGGTCGAGGACGAAGCACTGGCGGTCGCTGAGGTCGTCGGGCAGACGCTCGGCGTACGTGTAGGGCTCGAAGGTCTCCTCGTTGCGCGCCATGCCGAGGAAGCCGACCTCGGCCGTCGGCAGCAGCGTCGTCATGCCGTCGAGCATGCCGAGGCCCGCGCGCAGAATCGGGACGACGAGCGGCCGCGGCTCGCTGATCTTGAGCCCGGTCGTGCGGGTGACGGGCGTGTCGATCTCGATCTCCTCGACACGTACGCCGCGGGTCGCCTCGTAGGCGAGGAGGGTGATGAGCTCGGCCGTCAGCTGGCGGAACACCGGCGACGTCGTGCGCTTGTCGCGCAGCACCGTGAGCTTGTGGGTGATGAGGGGGTGGTCGGCGACGTGCACACGCATGGGTCCAGGCTACCGGGGCTACGCTGACGACGTGAGCCTGCCCGTCCCCGCCGCCGACGACGCGGCGATGGTGCGGGCGCTGGAGCTCGCCGCCCTCGCGTCGGGCCACGGTGACGTCCCCGTCGGCGCGGTCGTCACGCAGGCGGGCCGGGTCGTCGGGGAGGGACGCAACCTCCGCGAACGCGACGGCGACCCCCTCGCTCACGCGGAGGTCGTGGCGCTGCGAGCCGCGGCATCCGCCCTCGGATCGTGGAACCTCGACGACTGCACCCTCGTCGTCACTCTCGAGCCGTGCGTCATGTGCGCGGGTGCGATCCTGCAGACGCGGGTGGCGCGCGTCGTGTTCGGCGCGTGGGACGAGAAGGCGGGTGCGGCCGGTTCCGTCCACGACCTGCTGCGCGACAGGCGGATGCCGCACCGCGCCGAGGTCCTCGGCGGGGTCCGTGCGGGCGAGGCCGCGACCCTGCTGCGCGGCTTCTTCGACGCGAAGCGCTGAGGTGCTGCTCGCTCGTCAGTCGGACGAACTGAGGATGATCGCCTCGGTGGGCGGCGCGGGGGACGCGGGCGAACCGATGTACCCCGTCAATTCGAGCAGCGCACGACGGAACACGGCCGGCCGCTCGAGGTGGGGGGTGTGCCCCACGCCGGGCAGGGCGAGCTCGGTCGCGATGCCCCCGGCATCCGTGTAGCGACGGAGCACCTCGCGGGTCTGTGACACCATCGGCTGGGCCGGGGCGACGTCGGCGCCGGGCCAGTCGGGGAGGATCCCGAGCGACCCGAGGTGGCCCGGGTCCGAGAAGGACGTGTCGGAGATGAGCGGGTCGAGCACGCCGCGGATCCAGAGGATCGACGGCTTCTCGGGCAGGTCGACGATGCCCGAGACGTCGAAGTTCTGCGGCGCGAGGGCGTTGAGCACACCGAACCGGCCGGGCGCGTAGCCGGGCCAGTGCGGGCTCGGGACGGATTCGCCGGGATAGTTGCCGGTCGCGGTGGAGGTGGAGAGCATGGCCTCGACCCAGAGGTCTTCGTGCTCGGTCTCGAAACCCTCGGCGACGAAGGAGGCCCGGAAGACGCTCCGCGGCGAGGTGGATGCCTCCGCGCCCGCCTCGCGCGCGGTCAAGCGGCGCACGAACTCGGGGTTCGCGGTCCCCGCGCCGCAGCCGGCGTCGTCGTCGGTCAGGCGCGACCCGTCGAGCCGCGTGCCGCCGAGGCCGAACGGCGAGACGGGGGACTCGAGCAGGATCGTGCGCACCGGGTGGTCGAGCGCGAACTGCAAGGCGACCGCTCCGCCGAGGTCCCATCCGACGAGGTGCGGCGCCTCGATGCCGAGCTCGGTGAGCGTGAGCGCCACGTCGTCGCTCAGGTCGCGGACCCCGCGGGAGGCGTCGACGGGCATGTGCTCGGTGCCGCCGAAACCGCGCAGATCGACGGCGACGACCCGGAACTCCGCGGGGAGGTCCTGCATGAGCTCCTGCCAGACGAGGGCGGAGGACAGGGCGCCGTGCAGCAGGACGACGGTGCGCTCGGGGGCGGCGTCGACCGTATCTCCGGCGCGCTCGAGGATGTTGACGCTCAGCCGGTCCGTGTCGATGATGCGGGACGTGATTCCGTCGAGGAGGGTCATGAGCCGATGATAAGCCGCGGGGGTGGATGACAGGATGGGGGCATGACGCACCACCTCCCTCCCGTCGCCATCCTCGGAGCCGGTTCGATGGGGGGTGCGATCGCGCAGGGGATCTCCCGCTCGGGCCGGGCCTCGTCCGTCGTGGTGACCAACCGCACGGCCGCGAAGGCCGCCGAGCTCGAGGGGCTCGACGCCGTCTCGAGTGCGGCGCTCGCGGAGGTGCCGTCGGCGAACACGGATGCCGCGGCGTCCGCCGACATCGTCCTCATCGGCGTCAAGCCGGCGATGGTCCCCGACCTGCTGCGCGAGATCGCCGGCGCCCTGCGCCCCGGGACGATCGTCGTCAGCCTGGCGGCGGGCGTCACGATCGAGACGTTCGAGTCGATCGTCGGGCCCGAGATCCCCGTCATCCGCTCGATGCCGAACACGCCGGCCGTGGTCGGCAAGGCCGTCACCGGTCTCGCCGCCGGGTCGACCGCGACCGCGGAGCACGTCGCGCTCGTCCGTGCGCTGTTCGAGACCTGCGGCGTCGTCATCGAGGTGCCCGAGGCGCAGATCGACGCGCTCTCGACCATCTCGGGATCCGGCCCCGCCTACGTGTTCCTGCTCGTTGAGGCGCTCACAGAGGCCGCCCGCGGCAAGGGCTTCGAGGAGGCCGACGCCCGCCTCATGGCCGAGCAGACCTTCATCGGTGCGACGGCTCTGCTCGCCGCCACTGGCGACGACCCCGCTGAGCTCCGCCGCCGGGTGACCAGCCCCAAGGGCACGACCGAGCGCGCGATCGGCGTTCTCCAGACAGCGAACCTCGACGGGCTGTTCTCGCAGGCGACGGATGCCGCACTGGCCCGCGCCCGCGAGCTCGCGACCGGCGTCTGAGGCATCCGCTCAGGCGTCGCCGAGCGTCAGGTCCTCGGCGGTCGTCCGTTCGGTGAGCCGGGCGGTGTGGTCGGCGCGTCCGATGAGCCTCCGGAACGCGAACAGGAGCGCCGCGCCGGCGGCCGCCGACAGGGCTGCGGCGGCGTACGGTGCGCCGACGCCGAGGACGGCCAGGGCGGTGCCGACGGGGGCGCCGATCGCGCCGCCGAAGAACCGGAAGCCGGAGTAGGCGGAACTGGCGACGGCGCGGGGGAGCGCGGTCGCCTCCATCGCGGCCTCGGTGAGGATCGTGTTCACAGCACCGATCTCGATGCCGAGCAGCACGACGCAGACCACGAGCAGCGGCCGGGATCCGGCGCTCAGCGCCGCCAGCACGTGCGTCACGGCGAACGCGACGAGGAACCAGAGCAGCACGGTCACGACCGAGAAGCGCCGGGTCAGCCGCGGAGCGATGAGGACGCCCGCGATGGCGAGGCCGACGCCGAAGCCCATCATGACGAGGCCGATGCCGACCGCCGGCAGTTCCAGGGCGTAGGGCGTGTACGACAGCGTCACGAAGAAGCCGGCGTTGTAGAGGAAAGCCACGACGCTGATCGCGAGCAGTCCGCGATCGGCGAAGGCACGGAAGGGGGCGCTGACCCGGCTGCGCTCCGCCGCGTGACCCGGGTCGCGGACGAGGGTGAGGAGGGCGGCGACCCCCACGGCGAACAGCGACGCCGTTCCCCAGAAGGGCGCGGACCACCCGATCTCGCCCAGCAGGCCGCCCAGCAGCGGGCCGACCGCCAGTCCGATTCCGAGCGCCGCCTCGTAGAAGATCACGGCGTGCTCGCTGCGCCCGCCCGAGGCGGACACGATCGAGGCGAGCGCTGTCGAGAGGAACAGGGCGTTCCCCAGCCCCCAGACGGCGCGGAAGCCGATGAGGGCGCCGATGCTGGGGGACAGTGCGCAGCCGATCGCGGCGAGGGCGATGACGGCGAGGCCGAGGATCATGACCGCGCGGGTGCCGATGCGGGTGGACAGCCAGCTCGTGAAGAACATCGCCGAGGCCGTCACCGTCAGGTAGCTCGTGAACAGCAGCGAGGTCTGCACGGGGGTCGCCTGCAGCGCGGCGGCGACCGTCGGGAGGATCGGACCGACGAGGCCGATCCCCATGAACGCGACCATCGCGGCGAAGGCAATGGCCCAGACGGCGGGCGGCTGCGAGAGCAGCCGCGGTCCGCGTGTCGACGCGGCGGGGACGGTGGGGCGGGTTCCGGTGTCGAGCGCGGTCATTCCTCCGATTATACACAGATGCTTCACCAGTGAAATAAATGGTTCGCCTCGCTACAGTGGAGCGGTGACCGAGCGCGCCGACTTCATCGCCCGCATCCGTGCCGCGTGGGCGGAGCAGATGCCGGCGATCGACACGTCGCCGATCGACGTGTGGGGCAGGCTCAACCGCGCCTCCGCGTTGGCGACCGCGCAGATCGAGCGGCTGCTGGCCGACAGCGGCGTCTCGCGATCGGAGTTCGACGTCCTCTGCGCGCTGGCCCGCACCGGTCGGCCCCTGCGTGCCAGCGAGGTCACCGCCGAGACGATGCTCAGCGGTGCGGCCACCACGAAGCTCACGAGCAGGCTCGAATCCGCCGGGCTCCTGCGCCGGGAGCGGTCGACGCGCGACGGTCGGGCGGTCGAGCTCTCGTTGACAGATGCCGGTCGTGCCGTCGTCGAGCGGGAGATGCCGCGCGCGCTCGCGCACGACGCCCGCCTGCTCGACGGGCTCAGCGAGGCCGAGCAGCAGACGCTCGCCGACCTGCTCGCCCGGCTGCTGGCGAACGCGCAGCGCGAGGCCTGAGGTCGGGCGGCGGCCGGGCGCTGCGACCTCAGGCGGAGGCGCGGAAGCTCAGACGTGGCGGGTCGAACAGCAGCGCGTCGGCGCCGCGCCCTCGGCGATGCGAGTCGATCCGGTGGATGAGCGACGAACCCACGGTGAGCGCGATGAATCCGGAGATCATTTTGTCGATGAGCGAGGAGATCAGGTTCGCGGACAGCACCGCGGTCCAGAGGGCATCGCCGAGGTGGAGCAACTGCTCCGTGAACGTGACGGTCGCGACATGTGCGGAGTAGCCGCCGTAGACGGCGAGGGTGATCGGTGTCGCCACCAGGGTGCTGGCCAGCGCGACCATCACCGTCAGGACGAAGAACCGCAGGGGCGTCCGTCCGAGGCCCCACGAGCGCGTGCCGTACCCCCACAGCAGCGCACCGACGATCCCGACGGCGGTGAACGGCAATCCGATGGGGCTCGAATGGTAGGCCGCGCCGGTCAGCTGGGTCGCGATCGCGACCAGCACCCCGTACCAGGGACCGAGGACGATCGATGCGACCGCAGTGCCCACCATGTCGAGGAACAGCGGGAGAGACGACCACAGCACGAGCTGGCCCCCGACGACGTTCGCGAGGGTGCAGAGGGCGATGATGATCGCCATCACCCCGACGCGCGAGGCCAGCGTGCGCGGCGGGCGCGGATCGAGCGTCCGTGGCTCGTCGGCGTCGCGCCGCGTCGCGGTGTGACTGCGCGATGGTGTGGGATCGTGCGGCGGCGGCTCCGGGGTCTCCGGGGCGGCAGCGGGCGGGGCCGGTGCCTCGGCGGCCTGCTCCGGTCGGTGTCGGAGGGCGTTCGCGACCGCGGCGTGGCGACGCCAGTGGGCGGCGTCGTGCTCCGCTCCACCGAGGGCGAGGATCACGTCGGCGACGAGGGCGGGGTCGACTCTCGTACGGTCGGGCCGGAAGAGGTCGTAGACGGTCGAACGAGCGACCGTGACGCTGCGGGCGCCACCGACGCGGCTCGCGCGCAGCCGTGTGACCCGTGCGGCTATCTCGGCGTACGACGGCCCGCCGGCGGCGAATCGCATCGACCGCAGCGCCTCATGGAGCCGCGCGTCGTGCGGCGGGGTCGCCCGCTCGGCGTCATCGGATGATGCCATCGATGTGTCCTGGTGTCGCCTGAGCGGGCTCAGCGGTCGAGCGAGGCGAAGCGTTCGATGTCGGAGTTCGTCCCCGACACGATGATGAGGTCGTGGTTGGTCACGACGGTCGTCGCTTCGGCGTAGCGGAACGGCTTGCCGGGGCTCTTCACGCCGACGACCGTCACGTTGTACTTCGAGCGGACGCCCGACTCGTTGAGGCCGACGCCCCGAATGAACCGCGGCGGGTACATCTTGGCGAGGACGAAGTCGTCGTCGAAACGGATGAAGTCGAGCATGCGCCCGCTGACGAGGTGCGCGACGCGCTCGCCGGCTTCGCGCTCGGGGTAGATGACGTGGTTGGCGCCGACGCGGGCGAGGATCTTGCCGTGCGACTGCGAGACCGCCTTCGCCCAGATCTGCGGAACCTTCAGGTCGACCAGGTTGGCCGTGATGAGGACGGATGCCTCGATCAAGGATCCCACGGCCACGACGGCGACCTGGAAGTCCTGCGCACCGATCTGCTTCAGCGCCTCGATGTTGCGCGCATCGGCCTGGACGGCGTGCGTGACGCGCTCGGACCATTTCTGCACGAGGTCGAGGTTGTCGTCGATCGCGAGGACGTCGCGGTCGAGGCGGTCGAGTTCGCCCGCGCACGCGGCGCCGAAGCGACCGAGTCCGATGACGAGGACGGGCGAATCGCTGCGCAACTGCTCAACCAACGATGGGCCTTTCCACGGGCAGCGCGTAGTGCTGCGTTCGGCTGGTCGCGGCCACCGCCGCGGCGAGTGTCACTGTACCAACGCGGCCCATGAACATCGTCAGCGCCATGACGAAGACGGCGGGGTCGGGGAGCTCCTGCGTCAGCCCGGTCGACAGCCCCACGGTGGCGAAGCCCGACACGACGTCGAAGAGGACCTCGTCGAGGGGCGCCTTCGTCAGGTGCGCGATCGTGATGGTCGACAGCGCCACGATCGTCGCGCCCCACGCGACGACCGAGAGGGCGACGCGCTGGACGTCGCTCGGGATGCGGCGCCCGAACGCCGAGACGCTCGGCCGGCCCTTCGCCTCGGACCACACCGCGAGGGCGAGGACGGCGAGGGTTGTGACCTTGATGCCGCCCGCCGTCGAGGCGGATCCGCCGCCGACGAACATGAGCATCGACCCGACGACGATCGAGGATTCGTGCAGCTCGCCGATGTCGATGATCGAGAAGCCGCCCGAACGGGTCATCGCGGACAGGAACAGGGCCTGGAACGTCGTGTCCCAGGCATCCATCGTCCCGAAAGTCTTGGGGTTGCCGTACTCCAGGATCACGAACGCGATCGCGCCCGCGAAGAACAGGACGACCGTCGTGATGAGCGTCAGCTTGACGTGGATCGACCATCGACGGACGTGCCAGTGATGCTTCCAGAGGGCGTAGATGACCGGGAAGCCGATCGAGCCGAGGAAGACGCCCGTCATGAGGACGCTGAGCAGCAGGTAGTTCTGCGCGAACGGCGCCAGGCCCTCGGAGTTGGGCGCGAAGCCCGTGTTCGTGAACGCCATGGCCGCGTAGTACGGGGCCTCCCACAGTGCGGTCAGCGGGTCGATGCCGCTGGCGAGCAGCATGGGGTACAGCAGGACGGCGAGGGCGGCCTCGATGACGAGGGTCGACAGGGCGACGGTCGCCAGCAGCTGACCCACCTCGCCGAGCCGGACGGCCTGGCCCTCGTTGACCGGTCCGCCGTGGGCGCGCATCGGGTTGCTGTCGCCGGCGGCGAGCAGCTTGGCGCGGAGCCCCAGACGCTTGGAGATCACGAGGCCGAGGATCGAGGCGAGGGTCAGGACGCCGAGGGCGCCGACGTTGACGCCGATGAAGACCACCACATGACCGAGGGGCGACCAGTGCGTGGCCATGTCGACGGTCGCGAGGCCCGTGACGCAGATCGTGGAGACCGCCGTGAACAGGGCGTCGGGGAGGGGCGTCACCTGCCCGTCCGAGGCCATCACCGGCAGCGAGAAGATCGCCGTGAAGAGGAGGATGAGGGCCGAGAAGATGAGCACGGCGAAGCGCGAGGGCGACGCGGTCGCGAGATCGCGCATCGCGGAGAACGCGCGGCGATGCCACGACGGTCCGCGCCGGGGGGCGCGCTCATCGACGGCAAGGCCCGTCATTCGCGCCCCTTCCTCGTTCGGATCGTTGTCATGGTACTCCTGCGCGCGGGCGGGCTAACCTAATGCCATGGCGGACATCTTCGACGTGATCGCCGACGGGACCCGTCGGGACATCCTCCAGCTGCTCCGTGAACGAGGGGCGTCGGGGGAGAAGGGGACGAGCGTCTCGCAGATCGTCTCCGCCCTCGGGGTCAGCCAGCCGACGGTCTCGAAGCACCTGAAGGTACTGCGGGAGGCATCCCTCGTCTCCGTGCGCGAAGAGGGCCAGCACCGCTACTACAGCCTGTCGCCCGCGCCGCTGGACGCCGTGGATGACTGGCTGTTCCCGTTCTTCGCGGTCGACGAGGACGACGCGCCGGCGGCGCACGCCCTGCCGGACGGCGCAGCGCATGCCGCCGAGGTCGTGGGTCGCGCGGCCGCCTCGGCGAAGCATGCCGTGACGAGCGTGTTCAACAAACTGCCGGGCCGCTGACCAGCCTTCCGCCCCACGAGTCACACAGGTTTACACGCGTCTCACCCACCCCCTAATGTGGAGGGATTCACGGGGGCTGATAACCACAAAGGGGACACGATGTCGGACATCTCGGATGTGCGCTTTCTCACGGTCGCGGAGGTCGCCGACCTCATGCGCGTCTCGAAGATGACCGTCTATCGCCTCGTCCACTCGGGGGAACTCCCCGCCGTGCGCTTCGGTCGAAGCTACCGGGTGCCCGAAACCGCGGTCACAGCCGCTCTGCAACGTCCCATCGCCGACGTCGGCTAGACTGATCCGAGGCATTTTTCCGTCTTGCCGTTCCCGGACGCCGACACCGCGCGTCCAGACCCCGACTTAGTGAGGTTTACCGTGGGTTCAGTCATCAAGAAGCGCCGCAAGCGCATGGCGAAGAAGAAGCACCGCAAGCTGCTTCGCAAGACTCGCCACCAGCGCCGCAACAAGAAGTAAGCGGCATCGCACACAAGCGCCCCCGTCCGGTCCGCCGGACGTCGGGGCGCTTCGTGTTGCGTCCGCGGCGTGGATGAGCGGGGGAGAATGGATGCCGTGACCGCACTCACCCTCATCTCCAAACCCGACTGCCACCTCTGCGACGTCGCCCGCGAGATCGTCGACGCCGTCGTCGCCGAGCTCCCCGAGGGGCGGGTCGACGTCGAGGAGCTGTCGATCACCGAGGACCCGGCCCTCTACGCGACATGGTGGGAGAAGATCCCCGTGGTCCTCATCGACGGCGACCTGCACGCGCACTGGCGCGTCTCCGCCGACCGGCTGCGCGCCGCGCTCGTCGAGAAGGCCTCCACATGATCCGCCACGTCGTGATCTGGAAGATGGCGGCCGCCGACGCGGACACCCGTGCCGAGCACGCCGCCGAGGTGGTGCGCCTGCTGCGGGGTCTCGAGACCGCCGTGCCCGTCATCCGCTCCCTCAGCGTGGGGACCAACGTCGCCGTCCCCGAGGCCAACGCCGACGTCTCGCTCGTGATGGACGTCGACGACCTCGACGCGCTCGAGGCGTACCAGACGCATCCCGCGCATCAGGAGGTCGCCGCGTACATCCGCAGCGTCGCCGGCGGACGCATGGCCGTCGACTTCGAGGTCTGAGAGCCTCAGCCGCGGGGCCGGGCGGGCACCGGGACCGGCGCCACGGCGATGCGGACCCGTTCGCCGTACTCGAGTCGGTCGTCGGCGGGATGCTGCAGCCGCACCAGCGCGCCGTCGTCGGTGCGGACCAGGGTGCGGCGGATGCTGCCGAGGAACGTGCTCTCCTCGACGACAGCGCCGATGCCCTCGCCCGCGCCCACCAGGCGCACGTTCTCGGGACGGATGAGCGCCTCGACGGGGCCATCGGGAGCGTCACCGAGGATCGGGACGGACGTGCCCCACACCTCGACCGCTCGGGCCGCGGCGGTCCCCGGGACGACGCTGGAGAGCCCGACGAATCCGGCGACCTCGGGGGTGGCGGGTCGGAGGTACAGGTCCTCGGGGGTGCCGATCTGCGCGATGCGCCCCGCTGCCATGACGGCGATGCGGTCCGAGACCGCGAGCGCTTCCTCCTGGTCGTGCGTGACGAACACGGTCGTGATCCCGAGGCGCAGCTGGATGCGGCGGATCTCGTCGCGGAGCTGGACCCGCACCTTCGCGTCGAGCGCCGAGAGCGGCTCGTCGAGGAGGAGCACCCGCGGCTCGGTCACCAGTGCGCGAGCGAGGGCGACGCGCTGCTGCTGTCCGCCGGAGAGCTGGTGCGGGAAGCGGACGGCGAGGTGGTCGAGGCCGACCAGCTCGAGCGCCTCGCCCGATCGGCGGCGCGCGGTGGCGGTGTCGACGCGCCGCCGGCGCAGCCCGAAGGCGACGTTGTCGACGACGCGCAGGTGCGGGAAGAGCGAGTACGCCTGGAACACCATCCCGATGTCGCGCTTGTTCGTCGGTGTCCGCGAGACGTCCGTTCCGCCGAAGGCGACGATCCCGCCGGTCGCGTCCTCCAGGCCGGCGATGACACGCAGGGCGGTGGTCTTGCCGCATCCGGACGGCCCCAGCAACGACACGAACTCGCCGGGAGCGACGTCCAGGTCGACGCCGTGCAGCACGCGGGTCGGGCCGTAGTCCTTCACGATGCCGCGCAGCTCGACCCGCGTCCCCTCGCTCGCGCCGGCGAGCAGGGTGTTGTCGGCGGTGAGGGGGAGGATCCGGGCGGTGGGGGTGGATTCGAGGGTCACGGGGTCTTCCTTCCGGTGCCGACGCGTCCCGCGCGGCCGATGACGAGGAGCAGGACGAAGGCGAACGCGAGGGCCAGCAGCGTGAAGATCGCGGAGGCCCAGGCATCCTGCTTGTTGATGACGACGAGCCCGGTCTGCAGCACCTGCCGGTTCAGCAGCGAGGCGATCGTGAACTCGCCGAGGACGACCGCGACGGAGATGAGGGATGCCGCGAGCAGCCCCTGGCGCAGGTTCGGCGCGACCACGCGCACCAGCACGGTGCCCCACCCCGCGCCGAGGGTGCGGGCGGCCTCGGTCAGCGTCGCGAGGTCGACGGCGTCGATCGCGGCCTGGATCGAGCGGTAGGCGAACGGCAGGACGAGCACCCCGTAGGCGAAGGCGAGGGTCCAGGCGCCCGTCCCGAAGGTGCGGCCGATCTGCAGGTAGATGGGGGCCAGGCCCACCACGAGGACGATCGCGGGGATCGTGATGGGAAGCAGGGCGAGGAACTCGAAAGCGCGGCGCAGGCGCGGGAACCGCAGGTTCACCAGCACCATCGTCGGCGCGAACACCAGAAGGACGATCGCCACCGTCACGGCCGCGAGGATGAGCGAGTTGACGAGGCCCGTCCACACCGGCCGGTACTTCGCCGAGAGCGCCGGGTCGAACAGGGCCGCCCAGCGGTCGAGGGTGAGCGAGCCGTCGGCGGCGGTCAGGGTGAACAGGGCCGTCGCGACGAACGGGACGGCGAAGACCGCCCCGACGAGGAGTCCGATCGCCCAGCGCGTCGCCGCCGACGGGGCGAGGGTCGCGCGGCTCACGACTGCCACCGGGCGGCGCGGCGCTGGATGAGGGTGTACGCGACCATGACGACGGCGACCACGACGATCATCCCCAGGGCGAGCGCACCGGCGAGGTTCTCGCGTCCGAGCACGGTCTCGCTCGTGAGGGCGGTACGGATCTGCAGCGGAACGATCTGCGACCCCTGGCTGGCGAGGGCGGCCGCCGTCGCGTACGACGAGAACGCGTTCGCGAACAGCAGCAGGAAGCTGGCGAGGAAGGACGGGGCGAGGACCGGCATCCCGATCTGCGGCCAGAAGCCGCGCCGGGTGCCGCCGAGGGTGAGGTGCGCCTCGAGCCACTGCGGTTTGAGCGCCGACAGCGCCGGCATGAAGGTGATGACCATGAGGGGCACCTGGAAGATGATGTAGGCCGGGATGAGCCCCGGCAGCGCGTAGATCCACGCCCCGCCGGCGAAGATCTGCAGCCCGAAGAGGTCGCTGAGCAGGCGGGTCACGACGCCCTGCGTCCCGATGGTCGCGATCAGGACGAAGGCGAGCATCACGCCGCCGAACTGCGCGAGGACCCCGGATGCCGCATCCACCGTCGTCCGCACGATCCCGGTCTCGGGGAGCCCCAGCATCGCGAGGCAGACGAGGGCGCCGACCACCGCGCCGATCAGGGCGGTCAGGAGGGACACCCAGGTCGAGTTCGCGAAGGTGGCGAGGACGACCGGATCGACGAGCGCCGCGAGGTTGTCCCCCGTGAGGGCTCCCGACCCGTCGACGAACCCGGTCGCGAGGGCGAGGACGGTGGGCAGGACGAGGAAGGCCGCCAGGTAGACGGCGAACGGCATGAGGCCGACCCACGACCAGTCGATGCGGCGCCGCCCGCGAGGGGCCGGAGCGTGCTGCTCCGCCCCCTCGGGGGCGCCGTGCGGGACGCCCGTCGCCGGGATCCCCGCCGGTGCCGTGGTGGTCACTGGACCGCGGCGGCCCAGTTCGCGCCCAGCAGCTCGCCCGCGGCGGTCGACTGCGCCTCGGTCGGCACGACGGTCTCGGCCGGGGCTTCGGGGAGCGCGGCGGCCAGGTCGGCGTCGATCGTGCCGGCATCCGTCATAGCCTCCATGCGGACCGGACGCGCCCCGCCCTTCAGCCACAGGTTCTGCACCTCGTCGCTGTAGAGGAACTCCTGCCAGAGCCGAGCGGCGGCCGGGTTCGGGGCGTCGACGTTGATGGCCTGGTTGTAGTACCCGGCGTAGCCGACACCGTCGAAGACCACCGTCTCCCAGGTGGGGACGTCGGCCTTGTGCGCGGCGTTGAGGTAGTCCCAGTCGAAGACGACGGGGGTCTCGCCGCTCGCGACCGTCGCGCTCGTGACGTCGAGCTTGAGCATGTTGCCGGCCTTGTTCAGTTCGCTGAAGAAGTCGATGCCGGGCTGGAAGTCGTCGAGCGTCCCGCCCGACTGCACGGCGGCCAGGCCCACGGCGGCGAAGGCCGCGCCCGCCTGCGTGGGGTCGCCGTTGATGGCGACCGAGCCGCGGAACCCGTCGCCGAGCAGGTCGTCGAGGTCGGCGGGCGCGTCGAAGGTCGCCGAGTCGTAGCCGACCGACATGTACCCGCCGTAGTCGCCCACGAACAGACCCGTCGGCTCCTTGAGCGCGTCGGGGATCTCGTCCCACGTCTGCACCTTGTAGGGAGCGAAGCGGTCGGTGTTCTGCAGGGCGACCGTGAGGCCGAGGTCGAAGACGTCGGGGGCGGTGTCGAGGCCCTCGTTCGTCTCGGCGGCGGTGATCTCCTCGGCACTCGAGATGTCGGGCGACTGCTCGTTGATCGTGATCTCGGGGTAGCGCTCGGCGAAGAGGTCGAGGATCTCGCCGTAGTTCGCCCAGTCGCGGGGGAGCGCGATGACGTTCAGGTTGCCCTCGGCCTTGGCCGCGGCCTCCAGGTCGGCGAACGAGCCGAAGTCGGCGACGCTCGTCGCGGTGGCGGCCACCGACGTCTCGCCGGCGGCGTTCTCGGCGTCGGGGTTGCCGGCGCAGGCCGCCAGCGACAGCGCGGCGATGGTGGTGAGGCCGACGGCGACGGACGCGCGGCGCGGGAAGGGACGGGACATGCGGTTCCTCTCGGGTGGTCCTGCGCGCGCTGATGAGCGCGGCGCACGGGGGGACGAGGGGAAGTTACGACCGCCGGATGGATGGCGGGCCCACGGCGGGTGAACGGGCGGTGACGCCCGAGCAACGGATGCCCGCTCAGCGCTCCGCGTCGGACTCACGGACGGTCTGGATCGCGTTCGTGAAGGTGGACGCGCGGCGCTCGGCCTCGACGCTGCCGGTGAAGAGGCCGTCGTGGGGGCGTGCCGCGGGGTCGTCGGCCGGTGCCGCACCGGCGGCATCCGTCATCCGCACCCGCTGCACGGGGACGGCGTCGGGCAGGGTGCGCTGCACCCAGGTGACCATCGCCTCGCGGACCAGGCAGCGCAGGTCGAAGAGCGTCGGAGCGTCCTGCGCCGTCACGAGGATGCGGACGCGCACGTAGCCGGCGACCGCGTCGGTCACCTGCAGTACGGCCGTGCGCCCGTCCCAGAGCTCGGTCGCCGCCACGACCTCGTGCAGGTGCTCCCGCATCCGGTCGGGGGACACGTTCCAGTCGAGGTCCATCTCGACGGCGCCGAGGAGCTCCGAGCCCCTCCGGGTCCAGTTCTCGAACGGGGTCGTCGTGAAGTAGGTGCACGGCAGGACGAGGCGGCGGTCGTCCCACAGATCGAGCACGACGTAGCTGAGGGTGATCTCGCCCACGCGCCCCCACTCGCCGTCGGCGACGACGACGTCGTCGACACGCAGCGCATCGCTGAAGACGATCTGCAGCCCCGCGAAGACGTTCGCGAGGACGGACTGTGCGGCGAGGCCCGCGACGATCGACGCGATCCCCGCCGACGCGAGCACACTCGCCCCGATCGCCCGGACCGCGTCGAAGGTCAGAAGGACCGCCCCGATGCCCATGATGACGATGATCGCGATGGCGAGGCGTCGCACGACGAGGGTCTGGGTGCGGATGCGGCGGGCCACCCGGTTGTCGGGCACATCGATGCGGTAGCGGCCGAGCGCGACGTCGGTGGCGACCACGACGAGCGAGGCCAGCAGCCACGCGCTCGCCGCGATGATGAGGATCGTGAGGAGCTGATCCAGGATGCCGCGCCACGTGTCATCGGGGAACGCCGCACGCACGGCGGCCCAGAGGGCGACGACGAGCAGCAGCATCCGGAACGGTGCCCGGGACTGCCGGCTCAGGACCCCCGCCCACCGGCGACGGCGCGCGACGATCGCCAGCACGATCGTCGCGACGACGGCGACGACGATCCCGACCGCGATCCCGACGAGGGTCGCGATCGCGAAGTTCATCCAACCATCCCACATGCAGCTGATCCTTCCATCGGGGAATCAGCCACGATACGACGAGCGCCCGGCCGAAGCCGAGCGCTTGCCGAACGTGCGGGTCTCGCCTTACGGCGCCAGACGGGTGGGTCCGCGGAAGAGGTAGGTGACCTCGCGGATCGAGTCCTGCCCGAGCAGCAGCATGAGGACACGGGCCAGGCCCATGCCGAAGCCGCCGTGGGGCGGGGCGCCGAAGCGGAAGAAGTCGAGGTAGAAGTCGAGGTGCTCGGGGTCGAGACCCTTCTCCTTCGCCTGCTCGATGAGGACGTCGACGCGGTGCTCGCGCTGCGCGCCGGTCGTGATCTCGACGCCGTTGAAGAGCAGGTCGTACGACTTCGTCAGCCCGGTCTCGTCGTCGCGCATGTGGTAGAACGCGCGGATCTCGGGGTGGTAGTCGGTGATGAACACGAACTGGTGACCGTAGGTCTCCTGCACGTGCGCGGCGATCTGACGCTCGCCCTCGGGGTCGAGGTCGCCGTCGGTGCGGGGGATCTCGTAGCCGCGGGCGGCGACGATCTCGCGCGCCTCGGCGAGCGGGATGCGGGGGAACGGCAGCTCGGGGACGACCACGTCGATGTCGAAGAGCGCCTTGATCTCGTCGCCGTGCTTCTCGGCGACGGCGCGGATCGCGGTCTGCAGGAGCTCCTCCTGCATGCGGGCGACGTCCTCGTGCGAGTCGATCCAGCTGATCTCGGCGTCGATCGAGGTGAACTCGGTCGCGTGGCGCGAGGTGAAGGAGGGGTCGGCGCGGAACGCGGGGGCGATCTCGAAGATCTTGCCGAAGCCGGCGACCTGGGCCATCTGCTTGAAGAACTGCGGGCTCTGCGCGAGGTAGGCCGTCTTCTCCTCGAAGTAGGGAACCTCGAACAGCTCGGCGTTGGACTCCGAGGGCGACGCCATGAGCTTGGGGGAGTGGACCTCGATGTAGTCGCGCTCGATCCAGTACGAGCGCATCGCGTGCTCGAGGGTCGTCTGCACCCGGAACACCAGGTTGTTGCGGCGCTGGCGCAGGTCGATGAAGCGCCAGTCCATGCGCTTGTCGAGACCCGAGTCGGCCGCGATCGGCGTCTCGGGGAGGGCGGCGGCCGCGATCTCGAGTCCGCTGATCTTGATCTCGACACCGCCGAGCTTGACCCGCTCGTCGTGCTTGAGCTCGCCCGCCGCGGTCAGGAAGGTGCCGGTCGACAGGTTCGAGATCAGGTCGGTGAGCGCCAGGGCCGTGGCATCCTGCTCCGTGCCGTCCTCGGCCGGACGGGTCGCGGGGTTCACGAGCTGCACCGCGCCGGTCTCGTCGCGGAGGATGACGAACTGCACCTTCTTCTGATCACGGACGGTCTCGACCCATCCGGAGACCGAGACGGGACCGTCTTCACGGGACTGCAGCTGCTGGACGAGGGTGCGTTCACTCACGAGGGACGAGTCTACGCGGCACCCAGCCGGCGCCCATGCCCGCCCGCCTAGGCTGGAGCACCACAGGGGGCCCGGCCGGGCATCCGATCACCGAGCGCGAGAGAGCACCCGATGACCGACATGTTCCACGCCGCGTCCGGCTCCGGCTCCGGCGGCGGCTCCTGGCTCTCCGCGCTGGCCGACTGGCTCGTGACGCTGATGGAGACGATCGGTCCGATCGGCGCGGCGATCGCGGTCGGTCTCGAGAGCCTGTTCCCGCCGATCCCGAGCGAAGCGGTGCTGCCGGTCGCCGGTCTCGCCGCGTCGCGCGGCTCGTTCACCCTCGCCGAGGCGATCGGCTGGACCACGTTCGGGTCGGTCGCCGGCGCCTACCTCCTGTATGGGCTCGGCCGCGTGCTCGGCGCCGAGCGCCTCACGCGCGTCGCCGAGAAGATGCCGCTCATGAAGGGCGAGGACGTCACGAAGACGGTCGCCTGGTTCGACCGTCACGGGCCCGCGGCCGTGTTCTTCGGCCGGATGGTGCCCCTCTTCCGCAGCCTCATCTCGATCCCGGCGGGCGTCTCGAAGATGCCCTGGTGGAAGTTCGGCCTCCTCACCGCGGCGGGCAGCCTGATCTGGAACTCGATCTTCGTGCTCGCAGGCTTCTTCCTCGGCGAGAACTGGCACATCGTCGAGCAGTACGCGGGGGTGTTCCAGAACATCGTCATCGTCATCGTCGTCCTGCTGGTGGCGTGGTTCCTGTTCGTCCGCATCCGCGCCGCCGTGCGCGACCGGCGCTCAGGCCCTGCATAGGAGGGCCGCACGTAGACTGGAGAGGTGCCCGCCGCCCGCCTCCATCCCGCCGCCCGCCTCCATCTCGTGCGCCACGGGGAGGTCCATAACCCCGAGCGCGTGCTGTACGGACGCCTGCCGGGTTTCCATCTGAGCGACGACGGCCGCGACATGGCACGCTTCGCCGCCGAGCACCTCAAGGCGCAGGGGCGACCGGTCACGTCGCTCGTGTCCTCGCCCCTCGAACGGACACGCGAGTCCGCGGCGCCGATCGCGGAGCTGTTCGGCCTCACGCCCGTCATCGACGCCCGCGTCCTCGAGCCGACGAACGTCTTCGAGGGCAAGCGGATGCAGCGTGCCCTGCGCAACCCGCTCAACTGGTGGCACCTGCGCACCCCCGCCCTCCCCAGCTGGGGCGAGGCCTACCTCGACGTGGTCGAGCGCATGCAGGCCGCGATGCGCGACGCGTGGAACCGGACCCCGTCGGGCGACGCCGTCATCGTCTCGCACCAGCTGCCGATCTGGATCACGCACCTCTCGGTCGCGGGCCTGCCGCTGCGGCACGACCCGCGCCGACGCCGGTGCGACCTGTCGAGCATCACGAGCTTCGAGCTCGCGGGCGACGTGTGGCGCGAGGTCGACTACGTCGAGCCCGCCCCGACCGCCGGCGCCGTGGACGTGGGGGCCGTATGAGGCGCCGCATCCTCGCCGCCGTCGCGGCGATCGCGCTCACCACCGGCCTGGCCGCCTGCTCGGGGCAGAACGACGACCTCGCGAACCTCTACCGCGAAGGCAACACGCAGGGTTTCATCTCCAGCGACGGGCGGGTCGAGACGATCCCCGCCGACAAGCGCGGCGAGGCGCTCTCGTTCTCGGGGACCGCCGTCGACGGGTCGACGATCTCGAGCGACGACTTCGCGGGCGACGTCGTCGTGCTGAACTTCTGGTACGCCGCCTGCGGCCCCTGCCGCGTCGAGGCGCCCGTCCTCGAGGAGACGTTCCAGGACACGAAGGCCGACGGCGCCCAGTTCCTCGGCGTCAACATCTACGACGGCCCCGAGCAGGCCACCTCGTTCGACGAGACCTACGGCATCACCTACCCGTCGATCCTCGCCCGCGGCGACGTCGACCTGAAGCTCGCGTTCGCCGAGTGGACCTCGCTGCAGGCGGCGCCGACGACCCTCGTCGTCGACCGCGAGGGGCGGGTGGCCGCGCGCGTGTTCGGCGAGCTGCCGGATGCCACGACCCTCCGCGACCTCGTCGAGGACACCCTGGCGGAGACGCCGTGAACCCCGGCGCGGTCGTCGCTGACGGGGCGCTCTGGATCGCGATCCTGATCGCCGCGCTCGCCGGTCTGGTCTCGTTCCTCTCGCCCTGCGTCCTCCCGCTCGTCCCCGGCTATCTCGGCTTCCTCGGCGGCGCGATGACCCCGAAGGAGGGACGACGGATGCCGGTGGCCCGGGCCGCGGCATCCGGCACCGGCGTCGCCACGGCGACCGCGGCACCCGCCCGCCCCGCCATCGGACGTGGCCGACTCGTCGTCGGCGTGCTGCTGTTCATCGCCGGGTTCACCGTCGTGTTCCTGTCGATGGGAGTGTTCGCGGGAAGCCTCGGACGCCTCTTCCTGCAGTACGAAGAGGTCATCACGCGGGTGCTCGGCGCCGTGGTGATCGTCATGGGCCTGATCTTCGTCGGGGTGCTCGGGCTCGCCCAGCGCACCTACCGTCCGCCGCTCACGCAGAACCTCGGACTCGTCGGGGCGCCGTTGCTCGGGGTCGCGATGGGCGTCGGCTGGGCGCCGTGCATCGGGCCGACCCTCGCGACGATCCTGAGCATGGCCTACAGCCAGGCCGATCCGACGCGCGCGGGTCTGCTCGCCGTCGCCTACTCGCTGGGCCTCGGCATCCCCTTCGTCCTGCTCGCCCTCGGTGCGTCGTGGGCGACGCGGTCGGTCGCGTTCATCCGCCGCCACATCCGCGTCGTCAACATCATCGGCGGTGCGATGCTCGTCCTCCTCGGCCTCCTCATGGTGACGGGGATCTGGACGACCCTGATGGCCTCGTTCCAGGGGGTGGTGGCCGGTGTCCCGACGTTCCTCTGACCCGCGCGCCGACGTCGTCGACGGCCCGCTCCGACCGGGCGACCACCTCGACCGCACCGAGGACCGCCTCGACCCCGCCGTGCGCGGGCGCGAGGAGTCCGACGGCATCACCCAGCCCGCGCTGGGTTTCGTCGGGTGGCTCCGGTGGGGCTGGCGTCAACTGACGAGCATGCGGACGGCCCTCGTCCTCCTGCTGCTGCTCGCGATCGCCGCAATCCCCGGATCGCTCGTGCCCCAGCGCAGCGCCGACCCGAACGGCGTCACGCAGTGGCGCGCCACGAACCCCGATCTGTACCCGACGTTCGACGCGCTGCAGCTGTTCGACGTGTACATTTCGGTGTGGTTCTCGGCGATCTACATCCTGCTGTTCATCTCGCTGATCGGATGCGTCCTCCCGCGCACGAAGCACCACTGGAAGGCGCTGCGGGCCCGCCCGCCGCGGACCCCCGTGCGGCTCTCGCGGCTCGCCGACCACAGCGAGACGACGGTCGCGGTGCCCGAGGGAAAGGATGCCGCGGGGCACGCCGCGCACGCCGTCGACCTCGCCGAGGCGCAGCTGCGCTCGGCCCGCTACCGCGTCGAGCGCTACGACCGGAACGGCGTCGCCTCGGTCTCGGCCGAGCGCGGCTACCTGCGCGAGACGGGCAACCTGATCTTCCACGGCGCCCTCGTCGGCGTGCTCCTGTCCGTCGGCATCGGCGGCGGCTTCACCTACATGGGGCAGACCGTGATCACCGAGGGCGACGGCTTTGTCAACTCGCTCGGCCTCGGCTACACGTCGTTCAACCCCGGCCGGTTCGTCGACACCGAGGCGCTGACGCCGTACTCGATCACCCTCGATCGGTTCGACGTGACCTACGCGCCCGGCTCGGGGCAGGCGGGCGACTTCGCCGCCCACGTCACGACCCGCTTCCCGGGTCAGGACCCCGAAGACCAGGTGATCGAGGTGAACCACCCGATCACGATGGCTGGCGACCGGGTCTACCTCATGGGCAACGGCTACGCGCCGACGATCACGGTGCGCAACGGCGCCGGCGACGTCGTGTTCAGCGAGTCGGTCCCGTTCCTGCCGCAGAGCGCGACGATGACCTCGCAGGGCGTCGTGAAGATCCCCGACACGGGCGGCGAGCAGCTCGGCATGGTCGGCTTCTTCTACCCGACGGTCGCCGAGCTCGACACCGGTGCGCTGACGTCGGCGTACGGCGACCTCCTCGACCCGCGGCTGACCTTCTTCGTGTACGAGGGTGACCTCGGCATCGACGACGGCACGCCGCGCTCGGTGTACGCGCTCGACACCGACGGCATGACCGAGATCGCGGGCCGCAACGCCGACGCCCCCTCGCTCGAGCTCTCACCCGGGCAGACGATCGACCTGCCCGGCGGCCGCGGCACGGTGACCTTCGAGGATGAGCGCAGCGCCGGCGCACCCGAGTCGGTCAAGCGGTACGTCTCGCTGTCGATCCACAACGACTCGAGCGCCACGTGGGTGCTCGTGTTCGCGATCCTCGCCATGCTCGGGCTGTTCACGGCGCTGTTCGTGCCGCGCCGCCGGATGTGGGTGAAGGCGACCCCGGTCGGCGACGACGAGGTGCGCATCGAGTACGCGGGCTTGGCCCGCGGCGAGGACCCGGCCATCGCCGTCGCGGTCGCCGACCTCGCCCGCCGCCACGGCACCGCGTTGGGTGAGCAACCGGCATCCGCCCCGGTCAGCCCGGCGAACGTAGACTGAAACCACCCATCTCCTCTGGAGGACCCCATGTCGTTCGATGACATCTCCGTCCTGCTGTTGTGGACCGCGATCGCGATCTACACGCTCGGCTTCCTCGCCTTCACCGTCGACCTCGCGCGCCGGTCCGAGCTCGCGATCGCCGCCCAGGACGCCAAGGCCAAGACGCAGGCGCGCACGCTCGTCGCCGCCGGCGGCGGGCAGACGATCGACGAGATCCGCGCGGAGGAGGCCGCCGCGAAGATCGCGCTCGAGGCCGCGCCGTCGCAGCGCGGACGCTACCTGTTCGCGCGACTGGGTGTCGTGCTCACCACGATCGCGTGGCTGTTCCACCTCGGCGCCGACGTGACGCGCGGCATCGCGGCGGGCCGGGTGCCGTGGTCGAACAACTACGAGTTCGCCCTTACCGGCACGCTCCTCGTCGTCGCCGTCTTCCTCACGGTGCTCGTCAGGTACGACCTGCGCTTCCTCGGCGCGTTCATCAACGGCCTCATCGTCGTCCTCCTCGGCGGCGCCGCCCTCGCGTACTACGTCGAGGTCGTGCCGCTGTCCGACCCGCTCAAGAGCGTCTGGCTCGTCATCCACGTCTTCGTCGCGTCGCTGGCGTCGGCGTTCTTCGCGATCGCGTTCGCGCTCTCGGTCGTGCAGTTGCTGCAGTCGCGCCGCGAGCGCCTCGCGCTGGCCGCGGTGGGGTCGGATGCCGCGCCCCGCACCCGCCTGTCGTTCCTGCGCACCCTGCCGAGCGCCGACGTCCTCGAATCCCTCGCCTACCGCTTCGCGATCATCGGGTTCGTGCTCTGGACCTTCACCCTCATCGCCGGCGCCATCTGGGCCAATGACGCGTGGGGCCGCTACTGGGGCTTCGACACGAAGGAGGTCTGGACCTTCGTGATCTGGGTCGTCTACGCCGGGTACATCCACGCCCGCGCGACGCGCGGCTGGCGCGGCACCCGGTCGGCGTGGCTGTCGATCGTGGGCTTCACGTCGGTGCTGTTCAACTTCACGATCGTGAACCAGTTCTTCAAGGGCTTGCACTCCTACAGCGGCCTGTCCAGCTGAGCCTCGTGACGCAGATCCCCGCCACCGTCGTGACCTACCCCGACGGGGACGTCACCGGAACGGCGACCGTCGTGCACGCGGTGCTACTCGCCGACGGGCGGACGGGCATCGTCCTCGATCGCACTCCGTTCCACCCCGTCGACACCGCCTGGCCCGATCAGCCCGCCGACGTCGGCGTGCTGCGAAGCTCGTCCGGCGAGTTCCCCGTCGTCACCGCCCTGACCGGGGGAGTCCGCGAGGGCGACCTCGTCATCGGTTCGGACCTCCCGGTGCGCATGGGCGCCGAGGGCTGGACGTTCGTCGTCGTCCACGTCGTCGACGCGCCTGCCCCCGCCGTCGGCGAGAGCGTAGAGGCGTACGTCGATCCCGAGCTGCGCGCTGCGCTGTCCGCCGGGCACACCGCCTGCCACCTGGCATCCCTCGCCCTCGACGCCGCCCTCGCGGATGCGTGGACGAAGGAGGTTCCGACGGATGCCGCGGGTCACCCCGCGTTCGACATGCTCGCGATCCAGACGTCCCGCATCACGGCGTACGGCTCGACCGACGTCTACCGCATCGGCAAGTCGCTGCGCCGGAAGGGGTTCGACCCCGCTGCGCTCGACGACCTGCGCGCCGTCGAGGAGCGCGCGAACGCGACGCTCGCCAGCTGGGCCGAGACGCCCGGAGCCATCGGCATCCATCGCGGGGATCGCACCCTCGCCGGTCGGCGCACGTGGCGCTGCGAGCTGCCCGAAGGTGCCGTCGAGCTGCCGTGCGGCGGCACGCACCGGACCTCGCTCGCCGAGGTCGAGGCCATCACGGTCGCCCTGGCCTCGGCCGAGGTCCCCGGTGGCGTCGAGCTGACGATGACCACCGGCATCCGCCTCGCCCACTGACCCGCGCGGTCGTCCTGCGCCCCGCGCCCGCGCCCGCGCCCCGCGCTCCGCGCGCTCGAGCCGGCCTGTGCGCCGAATCACCACTCGAGCGCCGAATCACCACCGGCCTGCCCGCAATCCGGTGGTGATTCGGCAGCCCGTTGGTGATTCGGCGGATGTGAGCGAGGAGGCTCGCAGTCGCAGTCGCAGTCGCAGTGGCAGTGGCAGGCGCGCGGGCCGGCGCCGCCGCTCAGGCGGGCTGGGCGAGCACCGCGCGGGCGGACGTGGAGCGGTGCCGCGTGACGGCCAGCACGCTCGCGGCGATCGCGAGCACCGTCCAGACGACGAGGGCGATCGCGGCGGGGGCGCCGCCTCCGGCATCCGTCAATGCGGCCAGCATCGCCGTGTAGGCGGGCGCCGTCGGCAGGAGCCCGGCCACGTCGAGGAGCGTGCCCGGAACGGTGGAGACGATGCCCGTCGCGACCGCCAGGACACCCACGAGCACCGAGACCCAGCGCCCGATGCCGCCGAGGAGGGCGACGAGCGCGTGGTTCACCGCGGCGAACGCGACACCGGCGAGGACGCACATCGCCGCGAACAGCGCCCACGCGCCGAGGTCGTACCCGGCGGCGAGCTGGACGACACCCGCGACGAGCACGCCCTGCAGCGCGCCGACCGCGGCGCCCGGGGCGAGCGCGCGCAGCGCGAGCGCCGCGGACGACCGCCGCGACGAGAGCGCCGTGCGCGGGATCGCCTGCAGCACGACGAAGGACGCAAGGCCGCCGAACCAGAGGGCGAGCGTCGCGAGAAGCGGGACGGCCGAGGCCCCGAACAGCGACGTGCCGGTGCCGTCGGCGACGACGGGCTCGGCCACGACCGCGGCGAGGTCCTTCGCCTGCGCGTCGGTGTAGGAGGGTACGCCGTCGACCGCCTGGTCGAGGCCGCCGGCGAGGTCACCGGTGCCGTCGGCGAGCTTGCCGACGCCGGTCGACAGCTCGCCGGCCCCGGTCGCCAGCGCGCCGACGCCGTCGGCGAGCTGGTCCGTTCCGTCGGCGGCGGTCCCCGCGCCGCTGGCGAGGGCCTGAGCCCCGGTCGACAGCTGCCCCGCGCCCGAAGCGAGCTGGTCTGCGCCGCCCGCGAGCTGGTCGGCGCCGCCCGCGAGCTGGCGCACACCCGTCGCGGCTTGCCCTGCCCCGTCGGCGAGCCCGGCGGCTCCGGTGGACAGTTGGCCCGCCCCGCCGGCGAGCTGATCGGCGCCGTCGGCGAGCTGCCCCATCCCGGTCGCGAGCTGCTGGGCCGCGGCGGCGGAGGTCTGCAGCCCCTGCGTCAGGGTCGGTCCGAAGTTCGCGAGGGTGTCGATGTCCTTCGCGAGCTGCTCCGCGTCGCCGACGGTGGCCTGCAGGCCGGGGAGCGCCGTCGTCGCCTGGGCCGCGGCATCCGTCAGCGAATCGCACAGCTCGGCCCCCGCCACCGCGGGGTCGCAGGCCTCGGCGGCGGCCGAGATCGCCTCGACGGCGGCCGTGACCGCCTCGCGGTTCTGGGCGCCGTCGGCGGTGAGCGCCTTGATCCCGTCGACGATGCCGCTCGGGACCGCGGGGATGGCCGCGGTCTGCTCCGCCGCCTTCGTGAGCCCGTCGGCGAGTTCCTGCGTGCCGGAGGCGATCGGCCGCGCACCGGCGGCCCACTCGTCGAGGCCCGTCGAGGTCTTCGCCGCGCCGTCCGCGAGCTGGTCGGCGCCGTCCGCGAGCCGGTCGATGCCGTCCGCCGCGGTACCGGCACCGTCGGCGAGGCCGCGGGCGCCGTCGGCGATGCCGGTCGCGCCGGTGGAGAGCGCCCCCGCGCCCGACGCGATGCCGGACGCACCGGACGACAGCTGCCGCACGCCGTCGGCGAGCGAGTAGCCGCCGTCGGCCGCGGTCGTCGCGCCGTCGGCGAGCTGCGCGGCACCGTCGGCGGCGCTCGTCGCGCCGTCGGCCAGCTGCGTCGCACCGTCGGCGGCCTTGCCGAGCTGCTCGTTCAGGGTGGTGAAGCCGAGGAACACGTTCTCGAGGTAGGTCGTGGTCAGCTGTTCGCCGAGGACGGATGCCGCGGTGCTCGTCACCTGGTTGGTGATGGCGTCGTCGACGATGCGCGCGTCGGGGGAGGGCGTCAGCTCGATCGTCGCGCGCTCGGGCGTGCCGCCGGGGGCGGTCGAGGTGGCGGCGGCCGAGAAGTTCTCCGGGATGGTGACGATCGCGTCGTACGTGCCGTCCTCGAGGCCCTCCGTGGCGTCGTCCTCGTTGGAGATCGTCCACGTCAGGTTGCTGTCGAGGTCGTCGGAGCCTTCGACGAGTCCGGCCGTCAGGAGGCGCCCGAGGGGTGTCGTCTGCCCGTTCACCTCCACCGGCTCGTCGTTGTTGACGATGGCGGTGTTCATCGCGTCGAGCCGCTCGGTCGGGTTGTAGAGCGCCGCGACCAGGATGCCGCCGATCACGGCCGGCAGCAGGAGCACGCCGAGCAGCGTGAGCCACGAGACGGGCCGTCGGGTCTGTGCGCGTTCGAAGAGGAGAGTCATGAGGGGATCACCTGGGTGTCGGCGTCGGTCGTGCGGAGGGTGGGGGCGGTGAGGCGCAGGAGCTCGGGCCTCGGCCGGTAGGCGTCGCCCAGGAGGACCCGCGCCGCGTCGAGGTCGCGCGCCGAGGCGACGATCGTCAGCGCACCGGCCTTCGCGGCGACCGCGTTGGCGGCGTCGCGGAGGAGCGCGGCGGCCTGATCGCGGGATGCCCCGGTCAGGGTGTCGAGACCGGCGATCACGACGAAGCGCGTGCGCCCGGCGAGGGCGCTGCGCAGCTCGCTGAGGGGGGCGTCGGCGCCGGCGAGATCGGCGACCGAGACGTGGGCGCGGACCCACGGCGCGCGCCCGGGCAGCAGGTGCCCGGAGACCCGGAGGAGTCCGGCCGCCGGCTCGATGCGCCCGGCGACGGTCAGCAGGAACGCCCGCGAGACGTGCGGGTCGTCGGCGGTCACGAGGAGCGTGCCGCCGTCGTCGAGCCGGACGCTCGCGCCGGAGAACAGCACGAGGTCGGTGTCGGCGGTCTCGGCGCGGACCTCGAGGTCGTCGGCCGCCAGCGCGCCGCGGTAGTCCGGCTCGGGCCAGTCGGCGTGGCTGCGCTCGTGCTCGACCGCCTCGCCCTCGATGTCGACCTTGGGAAGCAGGCGTTCGAGCCAGCGCGGCATCCACCACGCCTTCTCGCCCAGCAGGGCCATGACTGCGGGGGTGAGGGTCATGCGCACGAGGAAGGCGTCGACGGCGATGCCGACGGCCAGCCCGAGGGCGATCGGTTTGATCGAGCTGTCGCCTTCGGGGACGAACGCCGCGAAGACGGCGAACATGATGACGGCCGCGGCCACGACGACGCGCGCCGAGGCGGTGAAGCCGGAGCGGACGGCGGCGACGGCGGTCGCGCGGTCGGCGCGGCCCCCGCGGGCGCGCACGGCGTGGACGAAGTCCTCCCGCATGCGCGAGACGAGGAAGACCTCGTAGTCCATCGCGAGGCCGAACAGCACGCCCATGAGGATGATCGGCATGAAGCTGATGACGGGGCCCGTCCGCGTGACGTGGAGGAGGTCGGCGAGCCAGCCCCACTCGAACACCGCGGCGACCGCGCCGAAGGCGGCGAGGATCGACAGCAGGTAGCCCAGGGTCGCCTTGAGCGGCACCCAGATGGACCGGAAGACGATCATCAGGAGGATGAAGGAGAGCCCGACGACGAAGACCCCGAAGGGCAGCAGGGCCGCGCCCAGACGATCGGAGACGTCGATGCCGACGGCGGTGTAGCCGGTCACCTTGAGGTCGACGCCGTACTCCTTCTCCCACTCGTCGTGGTGAGACCGCAGTTCGCGCACGAGGTCGGCGGTCGCGGGATCGTCGGGAGCCGTCGTCGGAACGATCTGGATGAGGCCCGTGTCGGCGGTCTCGTTCGGCGTGGCGAGCGCGACCCGCTCGACGCCGGGGATCGCCTCGACCTCCTTCTTCAGGTCTTCCATGAGGCCGAGCGGATCGGTCGAGGTGACGATCGTGCCGGTCATGACGAGCGGGCCGTTCGACCCGGCGCCGAAGTATTCGGCGTTGAGATCGTAGGCCTGACGCGCCTGGCTCGACGGCGGCTGGACGCCCGCGTTGGGCAGGGCGAGGTGCAGGCTCGCCGAGGGGATCGCCATCACGCCGAGTCCGACGATGACGGCGACCGTCGCAATGATCGGATGCCGCGTCACGAGCATCACCCAGCGGTTGGGCGGCATGACGGCCGGGGCCGCGGGCGCGGCATCCGTCGTGTCGGCCTCGGCCTCGGTCTCGTCGGCCTCCTTCTTGCGGCGTCGCGTCGGGACGCCGCGCTGCAGCATCCGTCCGCCCCAGCCGACGACGCGCCCCTTCGCGAAACCGAGCAGGGCGGGCGTCAGGCTGACGGCGACGGTGACCGCGACCGCGACGGCGACGGCGGCGGCGATGCCCATGGTCGACAGGAACGGGATGCCGGCGATGCTGAGGCCCACGAGGGCGATCATGACCGTCACCCCGGCGAACACGACCGCCGAGCCCGCGGTGCCCACGGCGCGGGCGGCGGACTCCTCGGGGTCCATGCCGGCGCGCACCTGATCCTGATGGCGCGACACGATGAACAGGGCGTAGTCGATGCCCACCGCGAGCCCCAGCATCACGGCGAGCATGGGGGTGGTCGACGAGATCGACGCGACCGCGGTCGACACGAAGATGAGGGCGATCGCGAGGGCGACGCCGATCAGCGCGCTGACGAGGGGGAACCAGGCGACGGCGAACGAGCGGAACGTCACGATGAGGACGAAGAGCGCGACAAGCACGCCGATCACCTCGACGATCGACAGGGCCGGGAGGGACGTCGCGAACAGGTCGCCGCCGAGCGCGGACTGGGCGCCCGCGGGGAGCCGGTCGTGGAAGTCGGCGGCGGCCTTCTCCACCGCCGAGATGGTCGCATCGGTCACCTCGGTGGACTGACCGTCGAACTGCATCTGGACGAGTGCGGCCCGCGCGTCGTCGGAGACGAGACCGTCGACCATCTCGTCGAAGGGCGAGGTCGCCGAGGTGACCCCGTCGATGTCGCCGAGCGTCGTCACGAGGTCGTCGATCTCGCCCCGCAGCGGCTGGTCCTCGACGCTCTCGCCCTCGGGCGCGACGACGATGAGCTGCGCGCTCGCGCCGCTCGCCTGCGGGAACGTGCGGTTCAGCAGCTCGAGACCCTGCTGCGCCTCGGTGCCCGGGATCGTGAAGGAGTTGTCGGTGCTCTTGGCGAAGAGGGCCACACCGCCGCCGACGATCCCGAGCAGGACGAGCCACGCGATGAGCACGCGCCAAGAGTGGCGGTAAGCCCATCGGCCGAGGGTGAAGAGGATGGTGGACACGGGCGCTCCTGGTCAGAGTCGGACGGGTTCGATACAGCGCTGTATCCGATACGCATGTGTATCGTAGACCCGCATTCCGGTGCCGAGCCTGAGGGGTGGGTGTGAGATGACGCGAAGCCGAGAGAACACGCGAGCGCGCCTGCTCGAGGCCGCGCACGAGGTGTTCGCCGAGGTCGGACTGGATGCGGCATCCGTCGAGGCGATCTGCGAGCGCGCCGGGTTCACCCGCGGCGCGTTCTACTCGAACTTCGAGTCGAAGGACGAGCTGTTCCTCGCCCTCATCACGCGGGTCTCCGAGGACAAGCTCGACGAGGTGTCGGTGCGCGTCCGGCGGCTCTCCGGCACCGACAGCCCGATCGACCTCGTCCGCCAGATCGCCGACATGTCGCTTGCGGAACGCATGGAGCCGCAGCTGCTCAGCGAGGTGCGGACGCAGGCGCTGCGCGACCCGCGACTGGCGGAGGCGTTCCTCGCGTGGCGGGCGCAGATGCTGGGCCGCATCGAGACGATCGTCCGCGACGTGAGCGAGCGCCACGGACTGCCGCTGCGGATGCCGGTGGCCGACGCGGCGTCGCTGCTGCTGGACGTGTCGGAGCAGTGCAGCGTGCAGGCGGCCCTCGAGCGGCTGTCGGAGCGCCAGGCGAACCGGGCGATGCAGTCGCGCCTCGAGCAGCTCGTGCCGCTGATGGTCGGCGAGGCCTGACGCCTACTCGGCGAGGATCGCGTGGCAGCGCTCGAGGCGAGCGAGCCACCAGTCCCGCCGCTCGGGCTCTGCGGCGTGGTCGTCGAGCAGCGCGGCGTCGGGGGTGACGCGACCGACCGGCAGCGCGCCGGACCGCGGCCGCAGCGGCTCCGCCGCGACGTCGGCGGCGAGCAGCGACGCGGTGCCCAGCCCGCAGTCGAAGGCGAGGTCGGGCAGGGCCGCGGCGAGGGCCGTGCCCATCGCCAGGCCCACCGAGGTGTCGAGGGCGCTCGAGACGACGGCCGGCAGCCCCGCCTCGGCGACGATCTCGAGCGCACGACGCACGCCGCCGAGGGGCTGCACCTTGATCACGAGGAGGTCCGCCGCGCCCGCGCGGGCGACGGCGACCGGGTCGTCCGCCTTGCGCACGCTCTCGTCGGCGGCGATCGGGATGTCCATCCAGCGGATGCGGGTGCGCAGCTCGGCGAGCTCGGGCACCGTTGCGCACGGCTGCTCGACGTACTCGAGGTCGAAGCCGGCGAGGGCGTGCACGGCGTGCTCGGCCTCGTCGACGTTCCACGCGCCGTTGGCGTCGATGCGGATGCGGCCCTCGGGTCCCATCGCGGCGCGCACCTCCCGCACGCGCGCCACGTCGTCGGCGAGGGTCTGCCCGGGCTCGGCGACCTTGACCTTCGCGGTGCGGCATCCGTCGAACCGGGCGAGCACCTCGGGGACGGATGCCGCGGCCACCGCCGGCACCGTCGCGTTCACCGGGACCGTGTCGCGCACCGCCGCGGGCGTGCGCTCCCAGCCGTACTCGATCGCGGCCTCGAGCCACGCCGCCGACTCGCGGTCGTCGTACTCGACGAAGGGCGAGAACTCGGCCCACCCCTCCGGTCCCTCGAGCAGCAGCGCCTCGCGGACGTCGATGCCGCGGAAGCGGGTGTGGAGCGGGAGGGCGACCACCCGCGCGCTCGCGCGCAGGTCGGCCAGCGGAGGCAGGTGCATGCCCCCATCCTGGCCCTCGTCGCGGTCGTGACGCCCGTGGTCGGCGGGCGGGTCCGCGATGCCGCGCCGGAAGTAGACTCGCGCGGGTGAGCAGCCCCCTCGCCCTCCGTCACCCGCTCGACGTCGAGTCCGTCCCGCGCCCCGCCCGGGCGCAGGCGCTGCTGGACGCGCTCGCCGAGCGGGTCGTGATCGCCGACGGCGCGATGGGCACGATGCTGCAGCGGCACGACCCGACGCTCGAGGACTACCGGCAGCTCGAGGGGTGCAACGAGATCCTCAACGTCTCGCGCCCCGACATGATCGCCGCCATCCACGACGAGTACCTCGCCACCGGGATCGACGCCATCGAGACCAACACGTTCGGGGCGAACTGGTCGAACCTGTCGGACTACGGCATCGACGACCGCATCCACGAGCTCGCCGCCGCCGGGGCGCGCATCGCGCGGGAACGCGTCGACGCCGCCGAGGCGCGCGACGGCCGCCTCCGCTGGGTGCTCGGATCCCTGGGCCCCGGCACGAAGCTCCCGAGCCTCGGTCACACGACCTACGACCACCTCAAGCAGACCTTCGCGCTGCAGGCGGAGGGCCTCATCGACGGGGGCGCCGACGCGCTGCTGATCGAGACGTCGCAGGACCTCCTGCAGACCAAGGCCGCCGTCAACGGTTGCAAGCAGGCGATCGTGAGTCGCGGCATCCGTCTGCCGATCCTCGTCGAGGTGACGGTCGAGACGACCGGCACGATGCTCATGGGGTCGGAGATCGGTGCGGCGCTCACGGCGCTCGAGCCCCTCGGCGTCGACGCGATCGGTCTCAACTGCGCGACCGGTCCCACCGAGATGAGCGAGCACCTGCGGCACCTGTCGAAGCATTCGACCGTCACGGTCGCGTGCATGCCGAACGCCGGGCTCCCCGTGCTGACCGCCGACGGGGCGCACTACCCGCTCACGCCGGACGAGCTCGCGACGGCGCACGAGCAGTTCGTCCGCGAGTTCGGGCTGGGACTGGTCGGCGGATGCTGCGGCACGACCCCCGAGCACATGGCCGCCGTCGTCGAGCGCCTGCGCCCGGTCGCCGCGCCCGCACCGCGGTCGCCCGTGACCGAGCCGGGGGTCGCGTCGCTGTACCAGCACGTGCCGTTCGACCAGGACACCGCCTACCTCGCGATCGGGGAGCGCACGAACGCGAACGGGTCGAAGGCCTTCCGCGAGGCGATGCTCGAGGGGCGGTGGGACGACTGCGTCGAGATCGCGCGGAACCAGATCCGCGTCGGCGCGCACCTCCTCGACGTCTGCGTCGACTACGTCGGTCGCGACGGGGTCGCGGACGTGCGCGAGATCGTGTCGCGGTTCGCCTCGGCATCCACTCTTCCGCTTGTCATCGACTCCACCGAGCCCGCCGTCCTGCAGGCGGGTCTCGAACTGATCGGCGGGCGTCCGGTCGTGAACTCGGTGAACTACGAGGACGGCGACGGGCCCACCAGCCGGTTCGGGCGGATCATGCCGCTCGTGAAGGAGCACGGCAGCGCCGTCATCGCCCTCACGATCGACGAGCAGGGGCAGGCGCGCACCGCCGTCGACAAGCTGCGCATCGCGTCGCGGCTCGTCGACGAGCTGGTCGGCGAGTGGGGGATGCGGGTCTCGGACATCGTCGTGGACTGTCTCACCTTCCCGATCGCGACCGGTCAGGAGGAGACGCGGCGCGACGCGATCGAGACGATCGAGGCGATCCGCGGACTCGTCGAGAAGTACCCGGGCATCAACACGACCCTCGGCGTCTCGAACGTGTCGTTCGGGCTGAACCCGGCGGCGCGGTCGGTACTCAACTCGGTCTTCCTGCACGAGGCGACGCAGGCGGGTCTCACGTCGGCGATCGTCGATGCGGCCAAGATCGTCCCGCTCGCCTCGATCCCCGAGGAGCAGCGGAAGGTCGCGCTCGACCTCGTGTGGGACCGGCGCGAGACGGATGCCGAGGGGAACGTCACCTACGACCCGCTCGCCGTCATGCTCGACATGTTCGCCGGGGTCGACACCACCGCCCTGCGCGACCAGCGCGCCGCCGAGCTCGCCGCCCTGCCCGTGGGGGAGCGGCTCGAGCGTCGCATCATCGACGGAGAGCTGAAGGGCCTCGAGGCCGACCTCGACCTCGCGCGCGAGGGCGGCATCGCCCCGCTCGAGATCATCAACGACCACCTGCTCGAGGGGATGAAGGTCGTCGGCGAGCGGTTCGGCGCCGGCCAGATGCAGCTGCCGTTCGTCCTGCAGTCCGCCGAGGTGATGAAGACCGCCGTCGCGCTGCTCGAACCCCACATGGAGCGCACCGACGCGTCGGGCAAGGGCACGATCGTGCTCGCGACCGTCCGCGGCGACGTGCACGACATCGGCAAGAACCTCGTCGACATCATCCTGACCAACAACGGCTACACCGTCGTGAACCTCGGCATCAAGCAGCCCATCGCCGACATCATCGCCGCCGCCGAGGAGCACGACGCCGACGTCATCGGCATGAGCGGCCTGCTCGTGAAGTCCACGGTCGTCATGAAGGAGAACCTCGAGGAGCTCGCCTCGCGCGGGCTCGCCGGCCGCTGGCCCGTGATCCTCGGCGGCGCGGCGCTGACCCGCGCCTACGTCGAGGACGACCTCGCCGGGATCTTCCCGGGCGAGGTCCGCTACGCGAAGGACGCCTTCGAGGGCCTCGCGCTCATGGAGCCCCTCGTGAAGATCGCCCGCGGGGCGGACCCGGCATCCGTCGGCCTCCCGCCGCTGAAGAAGCGCATCCACTCCGCGGGGTCGAAGCTCACCCTGACCGAGCCCGAGGCGATGCCCGGGCGGTCGGACGTGGCATCCGACAACCCCGTGCCGGCGCCGCCGTTCTGGGGCACCCGGATCGTGCGCGGTGTCGCGCTCGCCGACTACGCCGCCTTCCTCGACGAACGCGCGACGTTCATGGGGCAGTGGGGGCTGAAGCCCGGGCGCGGCGACGACGGCCTCACGTACGAGCAGCTCGTCGAGACCGAGGGGCGGCCGCGGCTGCGGTACTGGCTCGACCGCATCCTCGCCGAGGGCATGCTCGACGCGTCGGTCGCCTACGGCTACTTCCCCGTCGTCAGCGAGGGCGACGACGTCGTCGTGCTGCACCACGGCGCGGATGCCGCCGGTCGCCTCGGGGTGCCGGGGTTGCTCGCCCCCGACGGCGGGTCTGGGGGCGAGGTCGGCACTGAGCGGCTGCGGTTCTCGTTCCCGCGCCAGCGGCGCGACCGGCACCTCTGCCTCGCGGACTTCGTGCGCTCCCGCGAGTCGGGGCAGGTCGACGTGCTGCCCGTGCAGCTCGTGACGGCGGGAGCCCGGATCGATCAGGTCACCGCGAAGCTGTTCGCCGAGGACCGGTACCGCGACTACTACGAGCTCAACGGGCTCGTGATGCAGCTGACCGAGGCGCTCGCCGAGTTCTGGCACGCCCGCATCCGTGCCGAGCTCGGCTTCGCCGGCGAGGATCCCGCCGACACGGCCGGGCTGTTCAAGCTCGAGTACCGCGGCGCGCGCTTCTCGCTGGGGTACCCGGCGTGCCCCGACATGGAGGACCGGCGGAAGGTCGTCGAGCTGCTGCATCCCGAACGGATGGGGGTCGAGCTCAGCGAGGAACTGCAGCTGCATCCCGAGCAGTCGACGGATGCCTTCGTGTTCCACCACCCCGAGGCGAAGTACTTCTCGGTCTGACGGGCGCCCGGTGAGCGGGCCTCACAGGCGCGTGTAGCGGGCGCGGAAGAAGGCGTAGACGCCGTACGCGATCCAGCCGGCGCCCACGAGGACGAGCAGGATCTTGCCGGCGGGGAGGTCGGCGATCGTGCGCAGGGCTCCGTCGAGTCCACTGGACTTCTCGGGGTCGTTGGTCGCCGCGGCGAAGAGGAACAGGACGCCGACACCCGCCATCGCGACGCCGCGGGCGATGTAGCCGACGGTGCCGAGGATCCGCACGCCGCGGCCCGCGGTCCCGCCCGGCACGCTCAGGTCGCGCTCGAATCGACGCGTGACGCCCTTGACCACGAGGTACCCCGCGATGGCGATCAGCACGATCCCGATGGCGACGACGAGGAACACACCGCCGGGCGTCGAGAGCAGGCCCGCGGTGAGCGAGGTCGTCGAGCCCGAAGAGCTCGACGACCCGCCGACGGCGAACGTGCCCGCCGTGACGGCGAGGGCGAGGTAGACGAGCCCCTTCGCGCCGTTCTTGACGATGTGCACGGCGCGGTCCTTGCCGGAGTCGGCGCTGCGGTCGAGGACGGCGCTCAGCAGATGCCACAGCCCGAGGGCGGCCAGCCCGATCGTCACGGCCCACAGCAGGAAGACGCCGCCGGGGGCTGCGGCGAGCTGCGCGAGGGCGCCCGACTGGTCGGCCTCCTGTCCGCCGGCGCCGCCGAGGGCGATCGAGATGGCGATCACGCCGATGAGGATGTGGACGATCCCGCTCGCGGCGAAGCCCGCCCGGGCGAGGACGTGGACCGCCCGGCTGTTCTTGGCGTCGTGGGCCGCGCTCTTGGCTGTCGAGGTCATGGCGTCAGCCTAGGGATTGCGACCGCCGGCCACGCAGGGGTTGCGCTCCGCTGTACAGTGACGCGCGGGAGGGCGGATGACACCGACACTGCACGACGTCGCACGGGTGGCCGGCGTGTCGATCAAGACGGTGTCGAACGTCATCAACGGCCACCCTCATGTGCGGGCGTCGACGCGGGAGAAGGTGCAGCGGGCGATCGCGGAGCTCGGGTACACCCCCAACCTGACCGCCCGGAGCCTCCGCAGCGGACGGACGGGCGTCATCGCCCTCGCCGTGCCGGATCTCTCGTTCAGCTACTTCGCCGAGCTCGCGGGGATGGTCATCGCCCGCGCCGAGGAGCGCGGCGTCGTCGTGCTCGTCGAGCAGACCGGCGGGGAGCGCGACCGGGAACGCGAGCTGCTGCGCAGTCCCCGGCTCGGGCTGACGGACGGGCTCATCCTCAGTCCGCTGGGGTTGGAGGCATCCGACCTCGCCGACCGCCCGCGGACGTACCCGACGGTGCTGCTCGGCGAACGGGTCTACGAGGCGGCCATCGATCACGTGACCATGCGCAATACCGAGGCGGCGCAGGCGGCGACGGCGCATCTTCTGGCCGCGGGCCGTCAGCGCATCGCCGTGCTCGGCGCGCACGACGACGACGGCGCGGCAGGGCTGCGCCTGCGGGGTCACCGCGCAGCTCTCGCCGACGCGGGTGTCGCGCACGATCCGGGCCTGATCGTCGCGACGCGGTTCTGGGACCGGGCGGGCGGCGCCGACGCCGTCCGCGACCTGCTCGCGCGCGGCGTGGACTTCGACGCGGTGTTCGGGCTGAACGACACTCTCGCGCTCGGTGCGATCCGCGCGCTGCAGGAGGCGGGGCGACGCGTGCCCGACGAGGTGGCCGTCGTGGGGTTCGACGACCTCGACGAGGCGGCGTACGCGATTCCGTCGCTCACGACGATCGACCCGGGTCGGCGGTGGATCGCGCAGACCGCGGTCGACACGCTGCTGCGCCGGGTGGGGGATGCCGCGGGCGAAGCGCGCGTGGTGTCGGCACCCTTCGAGCTGCGCGTGCGGGAGTCCGCGCCGGCGCGCTGACGCTCGGCTGAGACCTTGACGACCGGCATCCGCGCCGTCATCATGAATTACAACGTTTACCGGTCCGACAAGAAAGCCCTACATGACCTCTGCACGCCTCATCGTCGACGCCGCAGCCCCCATCGGGGAGGTCCGCCGCAAGATCTTCGGCGGCTTCGTCGAGCACCTCGGCCGGCACATCTACGACGGCATCTTCGAGCCGGGTCATGAGACGGCGGATGCCGAGGGGTTCCGCACCGACGTCATCGACCTCGTCAAGGAGCTCGGGGTCGACACGATCCGCTACCCGGGCGGCAACTTCGTGTCGGGCTTCCGCTGGGAGGACTCGGTCGGTCCCGTCGCCGAGCGCCCGCGCCGCCTCGACCTGGCCTGGCACTCGACCGAGACCAACGAGGTCGGCCTGCACGAATTCTCGTCGTGGCTCGACAAGGTCGGCAGCGACCTGATGATGGCCGTGAACCTCGGCACGCGCGGCACGCTCGAGGCGATCGACCTGCTCGAGTACTGCAACATCCGCTCGGGCACGACCCTCAGCGACCAGCGCGTCGCGAACGGCGCGACCGAGCCCTTCGACATCCGTATGTGGTGCCTCGGTAACGAAATGGACGGCCTCTGGCAGCTGGGTCACCGCTCGGCGGAGGACTACGGCAAGCTCGCGTCCCGCACCGCGAAGGGGATGCGGCAGCTCGACCCGTCGATCCAGCTCGTCGTCTGCGGCTCGTCGGGTGCGACGATGCCGACGTTCGGCGAATGGGAGCGGGTCGTCCTCACCCACACGTACGACGACGTCGACCTGATCTCGTGCCACGCGTACTACGAGGAGAAGGACGGCGACATCGGCAGCTTCCTCGCCTCGGCGGTCGACATGGACCGCTTCATCGAGACGGTCGTCGCGACCGCCGACCACGTCGCGGCCGTCAAGCGGTCGTCGAAGAAGATCGACATCTCGTTCGACGAGTGGAACGTCTGGTACCTCTCGCGGTGGGAGAACGTCGAGAAGATCGACGGCATCGACAACTGGCCGGTCGCGCCGCGCCTGCTCGAAGACGTCTACTCGGTGGTGGATGCCGTGGTGTTCGGCAGCCTCATGATCTCGCTGCTCAAGCACGCCGACCGCGTCGCGAGCGCGTCGCTCGCGCAGCTCGTGAACGTCATCGCGCCGATCATGACCGAGCCGGGCGGACCGGCGTGGCGCCAGACGACGTTCTTCCCGTTCTCGCTCACGTCGCGCCTCGCGCAGGGCGAGGCGATGCGGGTGCTCGTCGACGCGCCGTCGTACGAGACCGCCGTGTTCGGCGAGGTGCCGCTCGTCGACGCCGTCGCCACGCACGAAGACGCCACGGGGCGGAGCGCCGTGTTCCTCGTCAACCGCAGCACGACCGAGTCGATCGAGGTCACCGTCGACGTGTCGGGCCTCGGTGCCACCTCGATCGCCGAGACGCACACGCTCTCGGACGACGACGTGTACGCGAAGAACACGCTCGACGACCGGGAGCGCGTCGCGCCGCGCGCGAACGACTCCGCCGCCCTCGACGGCGGCACCCTGACGATCACGCTGCCCCCGGTGTCGTGGACGGCGGTCGCGCTCGCCTGAGACGGGTGCGATCCGATGGCGAGTGACACAGGTTCCATGGCATCCCGCACGTGCTAGCACCGGGCACGGTGCCGCTCGGCAACGCCCGCGTGATCGGTTGGAACGAGCCGATCTGACTCACCGCCGGTAGGCGTCGACGACGAGGTCGCCGCGGATCCCACGCAGCGCGTCGCGGATCGCCGGAACCGTCTTCGTGCCCGCCGTCCGCAGTACGACATCGTGCGGGCCGAGGGGCTCGAGCCCGCCGGTGCGGACCCGCACGACCTCCCAGCCTGCGGCGCGCAGCAGCGCATCCTTGCGCCGATCGGATGCCTCCCGCTTCCCCACGTGCTCGAGCCCGTGCCGCCCCGGAGTGTCGTACTCGATCGCGACTCGCAGTTCGGGCAGCAGGATGTCGGGCCACACCTCGCGGTGCCGGAAGAACGGCCGCCCGACGCGCACCGCCGTCATCCCCTCGGTGAAGAGCAGGGCTTCGCTCAGCTGCAGGCGCAGTCGCCCTTCGGCAGCGGATGCCGGTCGCGGCGCGCACGCGCTGACGAACGGCTCGCCGACGGGCAGGTCGGGGGTCTTCTCGCAGACCGCGGGCGCCGCCCGCTTCGATCGCGGGGCCGGAGCGGGGGCCACCGGCATCCGCACCGCCTTGGCGCGGTCGACGGCCGCGAGCACCTGCGCGGCATCCACCCGCTCGATGACCTTCACCGGTCGCGGCGCCGCGAGGGCGGAGCACTCCGGGCACCACGCCGAGCGCCGCCGCACCCGTCCCGGCCGTTCGCGCTGCTCGGTGGGTGTCGCCGCGAACCGGTGGCCGGCCGTGCACTCCCAGCACAGCAGCACGTCGGCAGCGGGCGGGATCTGCGACAGCGAGATCCCCTCGTTGAGGTCGGGGTGGTACTGCCGCACGAGCTCGGGGTAGGCGGCCCACGCCGACCGGTAGGTGCCGACGGGGTAGGGCACGTCGACGCCGCGCGAGAACTGGCGCCGCTGCCACCACCACCGCACCGGTTCCGTCACCGTGCCGACGGTAGGCGGGGGCTCGGACACGGCATACTGCGAGGATGCGCCTGCTCCGGATCCTGCTCCTCGTCGCGGGACTCGCCGTCGTGCTGACGGGCTGCGTGTCGACGGCGGGTCTGGAGTCGGCGCGGACCCCGACGTCGTCACGCACGGCCGTGTCGTCACCCGACGACGCCCACGCGTGCACGGTGGCGGCGAGCGAGGACCTCCGCATCGGCAACTCTGTAGACGGGATGCCGGGACTCGACGACGTGTCGACGATGCAATGGAGCTCGGCGCGGGACGTGCGAGGCGACGGATCGTGCGCCCCGGCCAAGACGGAGCCTGGCTATCCGGCAGCGGCGTGCACCATGGCAGTCGGTGACACCCCGGCATACTCCGAGCCCGCCGACGACATGTTCGCGGCGGGAGCGACGGATCAGACGCCTGCGCGCGTCGGCGGTGAGACGGACGACGCCGTCGAGTTCGCCTATGCGGCATCCGTCTGGCGATTCGGATCAGCCAGGCAAGCTGCCGGTGCACCACTCGTGGGCCTCATCGCCTCGTGCGACGGCGCTGTCGATCGGTCGGAGGGTGGCGTCCTGCGCTACGACGTCCTCGAAGGTGACGAGCCGCACCTGAGGGTCACCGTCGTCGACTCCTCGGTGTTGCTGCTGCGCAGCATGCAGACGGCAGGAGGGAACGGGACGACCGGTCTCTCGACGGGTTCGGGGCTTCTGCCCGGCTCAGCCATCGATCACCTCGAAGAATGGTGGCTCGCGAACGTTGCGGACGTCCCGCGTCAGCCGTGACGTCCGCTCAGGCGACCTGCTGACCGCACATTCCGCAGACGCCGGTCGCGGAGACCTCGACGAAGCAGTCCGGGCACATCGCGCGCACGACGTCGAGCGAGGCCGCGGGGCGCTTCGGGGCGACGGTGCGCTCGGGGCGCGGCTTCGGGGCGGTGCCGCGCGGCTTGCCGGGCCGGGCGACCGACGGCGGGGGCGGCGGGGCGGTCTTCGGGGCGTGCTCGGCGCAGTAATACCGCACGAAGCCCGCGTGATTGTTGGGATGCCGGTGCTTCACGACCCACAGTTCGGTGCGCTCGCGCGGCTCGCTGCCGGCGGGGCAGCTCACGCAGCGGGTCGGTTCGCCGGGCACGGCCTCAGCCGCGAGCACGGGCGTCTCGAATGGAAGAGCGTCCCGCCAATCGGATGATCTCGTGATCTTCATGCGGGGGGTCCCTCCGCGGCGCTCGTCGGGGGTGAGGGCCGCCCTACAAGCTTCGCACGACGGCGACGGGTTCGGGCGTCCCGGGCACTGCGACGGGCGCCGAGACCGGCTTCACGCGGCGCAGCGAGCGCAGCAGGGGGCGTCCCACGAGCGCGATCCCGACGACGGTGGTGACCGCGCGCACGGTGTCCCATCCCGCCGTCGAAGTGACGAGCGAGTAGAGCAGGAAGCTCGCGAGGTTCTCGGTCAGCGGCGCGCCGGGGACGTAGGAGATCGACGTCCCCGCCCCGACGGCGAACGGCCAGAACCAGAGGTTCATGACCAGGCCGAACAGGTACGACGCGATCACCCCGTACCCCGCCAGCATCACGACTTCGCCGCGCGCCCGCACCCGCGCCGGCAGGAGAGCGGCGCCTGCCGCCACCCAGCCGCACGCGAACATCTGGAACGGCAGCCACGGCCCGACCCCGCCCCACACGAGCGACGACAGCAGCAGCGACGCGGCGCCCAGCAGCATCCCGAACCGTGCGCCGTAGGCGCGGCCGGCGAGGATCAGCAGGACGAACAGCGCCTCGACGCCGCCGACCCCGGTCGACGCGAGCCGGATCGCGCCGCCGATCGCGGCGAGCGTCGCCAGCAGCGCGAGCGTGTGGGCCGACCGGATCGACGCGTCGACCGCCGTCGCGACGAGCACGACCGCGAGAGGGGCGAGCGCGAGGGCGATGACGGGCGCCGCGGCCTGCGCCTGCGACGGTAGCGCGGCGGCCACGAGCGGCCACGCGAACGCGCCGGCCGCGAGCAGGTTGGCGGCGAGCAGAACGAGGCCGCGCGAGCGCGGGCGGGCGGGCGCGGCATCCGATCGTTCGCGGATTCGGACGACGTCGCGGGATGCGGATGCCGGGGGCACGTTCGATCCGAATCCCGCGACGATCTCCGAATCCGACGGCAGGCCGCCCGGACGCAGCACGCCGCCGTCGATCCGCACCGCGCGGTCGGCCAGCACGCCCGCGAGTTCCGCGTCGTGCGTCGCGAACACGACCGCGGCGCCCGAACCGGCTGTCCGCACCAGCGCCGCCGCGACGAGCGCGCGGGCGGCGGGGTCGAGGCCGCGCGTGGGCTCGTCGACGAGCAGGGCCGCGGGCCGCCGGGCGCGCTGGATCGCGATCGCGAGACACCGTCGCTGGCCGGCGGACAGATCGAGCGGATGCCGCCGGCTCAGCGCCGTCGCCGCGGGCGAGTCCGCGGGCACCCCGAGCAGGTCCAAAAACACCGCGGCGGTGCCGGTCGTGCGGGCCCGACGGTCGGCGTGACGGCACTCGGCCTCGACGGTGTCGCGCACGAAGAGGTCGTCCGAGGCGTCGGGCACGAGCGCGACGCGACCCGTCGCCCGGGCCCCCGGCGCGCCGAGGGCGAGCGCCGTGAGGAGGCTCGACTTGCCCGCGCCGTTCGGTCCCTGCACGGCGACGATTTCGCCCGCCGCGACGCGGAGGTCCGCGCCGTCGCCCGCGACCCGCGCGCCGTGGCGGACGGTCACCCCGTGCGCCTCGAGGACGGTCGCGCCGACCTGCCGCGCGCCCGCACGGGGCAGCGGCACCTCCTCCCGCCGCCCGACGCCGACGACGCCGTCCGCGACGCCCGCGAACTCGTCCGCGCGGTGCTCGGCAACGACGACGCACACGCCCGACCGGCGAGCGAGATCCGTGAGCAGCGCGACGATCCGGGCGCGGGCGGCGGTGTCGAGATCCGCGAGCGGCTCGTCGACGAGCAGCAGTGCCGGGGCGTCGACGACGGCCGCCGCGATCGCGACGAGGGTCGCCTCACCGGCCGACAGCTCGCGCACGCGGCGGTCGAGGAGCGCCGTCACCCCGACGCGCTCCGCGGTCTCGGCGACCCGCGCATCGATCTCGGGGGTCGCCGCGCCGCGCAGGTCGAGCGCCAGTCCGATCTCGTCGCGGACGCGCTCGGCGGCGAACCCCTGACGCGGGTCCTGCAGCACGACCCCGACCGACCGGGCGGTGTCCCTCGGCAGCCGCGCGGCGCGCGGCATCCCGACCACGTCGATCGTCCCGGCGCTCCATCCGCCGTCGGTCGTCGTGTGCAGACCGGCGAGTCCGCGCAGGAGGGTGCTCTTGCCGGCGCCCGTGGGACCGACGACGAGGGTGAGCGTGCCGGCGGTCAGGTCGAGCCGGTCGACGGCCGCGACCGTCCGATCGCCGAAGCCCCACGCGGCGCCGTCGAGGCGCACGACGGGGTCGGCCTGCGCGACCGCTCCCGCGCCGGCGTACCCGCGCAGTTCGAGCGCGGTTCCGAGGGCGACGGCGCGCTGCAGGGTGCGCTCGAGCACCGGGGCGAGCAGCCGCACGCCGGCGCGCTCGCCGCGAAGGCGCGCGGCCCGTCGCGCGGCGCGCACCGCGTCGGCCAGCGCCGGGAGCGTCGCCCAGGCGAGCGCGAGGGCGCGCGCGAGGCCCTGCACCGGGCCGCGACGTGCGCCGCGCGCGAGAAGTCGCGGCACGTCGAGCACCGCGACGAGCGCGCCGACGATCAGGAGCGGCACCGCGATGGGCAGAGCGGATGCCGCGGCCTCCGCGATCCCGCCGGCGGTCACCGGGCCGAGCACCTCGACATGCGCGAACGGCGCGGGCAGGCGCCAGGACGGCAGGTCGAGGAGGAGCGTCCCGCCGCCGTCGGCACCGCCGAACAGGACGCGGTACAGCACCCGGACCACGACGAACCCGGCCGCGACGGCGGTCGCGGCCCGCAGCGGTCCGGGTCGGACGGTCACGGCGTCGGCGCCGCCGGTTCGCCGTCGAGCGAGAAGAGCAGTTCGAGGCTCTCGCCAGGGGAGAGCTGCAGGGTCGCGATGCCCTCCTGCGCGAAGCCCCACTCCGCGTCGGCGGACGGGCGCACCCACAGACCCCAGTACGCGAAGCCGGCGGGCATGCTCTCGCAGGACTCGACGTAGTCGGGGTCCTCGGTCGATCCGACGGGCTCGTCGGCTGCGGGCAGGCCGTTCACGCGGCAGACGATGGCGTCACCGTACTCGGTCGTCCCCTCGAGCTCGACCCCGGCGGCGGCGAGGGCGTCGGTCGCGCCGATCGGCTCGTCGGCCGGCACGCACGTGTCGAGCGCGACCTCGTCCGCGCCCGGCAGGTTCCCGCCATCGACGATGACGGTCACCCCGGAGTCGGCGGTGCACGTCGCGGTGGGCGGCGTCGGCGACGGCGAGCCGGGATCGGCCTTCGGCGCGGCGGGCGCGCAGGCGGACAGGGTGAGCGCCAGCACGGCGGCGGCGAGGGCGGGGAGGGCACGGGACATCACCGCTCCAGGGTAGGGGTGTGGGGCTCCTCGCGACGGCGCGTGTGACGCTGCGCGGCATCCGCTCGGCTCGGCCCCGCGCGTAGGCTGGCCGGGTGACCGTCTCCGAGCTCTTCGACCCGGCGGAGTGGACTGCGGCGCCCGGCGCCGAGGCCTACACCGACATCACCGCGCACGTCTCGACGGACGGGCGGATCGCGCGTATCGCGTTCGACCGGCCGGAGGTGCGCAACGCCTTCCGCCCGCACACCGTCGACGAGCTGTACCGCGCCCTCGACACGGCGCGGCAGGACCCGAGGATCGGCGTCGTGCTGCTGACCGGCAACGGTCCGAGCCCGAAGGACGGCGGGTGGGCGTTCTGCTCCGGCGGCGACCAGCGCATCCGCGGTCGCGACGGCTACACCTACGCCGCTGACGATGCGACGACTCCGGATCCCGCGCGGGCGGGACGCCTGCACATCCTCGAGGTGCAGCGCCTCATCCGGTTCATGCCGAAGGTCGTCATCGCCGTCATCCCCGGCTGGGCGGCCGGCGGCGGGCACTCGCTGCACATCGTCTGCGACCTCTCGATCGCCAGCGCCGAGCACGGGCGTTTCAAGCAGACCGATGCGGATGTCGGGTCGTTCGACGCCGGCTACGGCTCGGCGTACATGGCGCGTCAGGTGGGCCAGAAGGTCGCGCGCGAGGTGTTCTTCCTCGCCGAGGAGTACTCGGCGCAGCGCGCGTACGAGATGGGCGCCGTCAACCGCGTCGTGCCGCACGCCGACCTCGAGCGCGAGGCGATCTCGATGGCCCGGACGATCCTCGGCAAGTCGCCCACGGCGATCCGCATGCTGAAGTTCGCGTTCAACGCGATCGACGACGGGATGGTCGGCCAGCAGGTGTTCGCCGGTGAGGCGACGCGGCTCGCCTACGGCACCGACGAGGCCGTCGAGGGCCGCGACGCGTTCCTCGAGAAGCGCGACCCGGACTGGTCGCCGTACCCGTACCACTTCTGAGTCCCACGATGCAGCTGCGCCCGCTCGACTCCGCCGATCCCCGCGACGTGCTGCGGGCGCTGCGCTCCGCGGTGCTCGGTGCGGGGCCTGCGGTCGCGCTCGGCGCGGCATCCGATCTTCCGACCGACGTCCCCGCGGGCACGGCCGTCGTCGTCACGACGAGCGGATCGACGGGCTACCCCAAGTCGGTCGCGCTCAGCCGGTCGGCGCTGACCTCGTCGGCGCTCGCGACCGCCGAGCGGATCGGCAGCGGCGCCTGGCTGCTCGCCCTGCCCGCGACCTACGTCGCCGGCGTGCAGGTCATGGTGCGCGCGCTCGTCGCCGGGCGCGACCCGGCGATCCTCGCAGGCTCGTTCACGGCGCAGACCTTCACCGCCGCCGCATCGGCGATGGCCGCAAGCGACGGCGGGCGCCGCATCCCGACGTACACGTCACTCGTGCCGGCGCAGGTGCAGACGCTGGTCGAGGCGGGGGAGAGGGATGCCGCGGTCGCCCGCGCGTTCGCCTCGTTCGAGGCCGTGCTCGTCGGCGGGCAGGCCCTACCGCCCGCGCTCTCCGAACGGGCCGCGGCCCTCGGCGCCCGGGTCGTCCGCACCTACGGGTCGACCGAGACGAGCGGCGGCTGCGTCTACGACGGGCGGCCGCTCGAGGGCGTGCGCATGCGGATCGCAGACGGCGAGGTGCAGCTGAGCGGCCCGACGCTCGCCGACGGCTACCTCGGCGAGCCCGAGCTCACCGCCGAGGTGTTCGTGCGCGACGCGGACGGGACCCGCTGGTACCGCACGGGCGACACCGGGTCCGTCGAGGACGGCGTGCTGCGGGTGACGGGGCGCCGCGACAACGTCATCGTCTCCGGCGGGGTGAACGTTTCGCTCGACCGGGTCGAGCAGGCCGTGCGCACCGTGCCGGGGCTCGAGGGCGCCGTGATCGTGCCGACGACGGACGAGCGGTGGGGCGCGGCATCCGTCGTCGTCCTCTCGCGGGCGGCGCTCGCCGACCGAACCGAGCCCGACGTGCTCGACGAGGCGCGCCGCGTCGTCGCCGCGGCGATCGGTGCGCCGGCGCGACCGCGCGAGCTGCTCGTGCTCGACGCGGTGCCGTTGACGACGAGCGGCAAGCCCGACCGGGCGCTGCTCCGACGGCTGCTGGCGGAGGACGAATAGGATCCTTGCTCGTGGCCGCATCCCGAAAGACCTCCCGTAAGCCCGCCGCGAAGCGCTCCGGTTCGCGCGGCAACCCGGCGAAGGCGCGCGTCTCGTCCGCCCCGCCGAAGCCCGCCCCGGTGACGGCGCGCGACTGGATCGGCGCCGCGCGACTGCGCACCCTGCCGCTCGCGATCAGCCCGATCCTCGTCGGCACGGGTGCGGCGATCGCCGTCGGCGCCGGGTTCCACTGGGTGCTCGCGCTGAGCTGCCTCGTGGTGGCCGTGTCGCTGCAGATCGCGGTCAACTTCGCGAACGACTACAGCGACGGCGTCCGCGGCACCGACGACCACCGGGTCGGCCCGACCCGCCTCACCGCCTCGGGACGCGTCGCGCCCCGCGCCGTCCTGATCGCGGCTCTCCTCTTCTTCGGGATCGCGGCCGTCACGGGCCTCGCGATCGTCATCCGCACGCAGTTCTGGTGGCTGCTCGCCGTGGGCGCGGTCTGCATCGTCGCGGCGTGGTTCTACACCGGCGGCAAGCGTCCGTACGGCTACTTCGGCCTCGGCGAGCTGTTCGTCTTCGTCTTCTTCGGCCCCGTCGCGGTCATCGGGACGACGTTCGTGCAGGCGGGGTCCGTGCCGCAGGAGTCCTGGGTGCCCTCGATCGCCGTCGGCGCCCTCGCGTGCGGCGTGCTCGTGACGAACAACCTGCGCGACATCGATCAGGACCGCGTCGCCGGCAAGCGCACGCTGACCGTGCTCATCGGCAAGCGGGCGTCGCAGGTGCTCTACACCGTGTTCATGCTCGTGCCGTTCGCGGTCGTGCCGGTGCTGGCGGTCTTCTACCCGGTGGCGTGGTTGTCGCTCATCGTGCTGCTCGCGACGCTGTCGGCGACGCTCATCGTCTGGACGTACCGCACGCCGCGGGAGCTCATCGTCGCGCTGCAGCTCAGCTCGCTCGCGTCGCTCGCGTGGAGCGCGTTCATCCTCTGGGCGTACGTCGCCTGAGCGTCAGTTCGCGTCGTCGTCGACGGCTTCGTCGCTCGCGGCACGCTTGCGCGCCGCGCGGGTCTCGGCGATGCCGGTCGAGACCTCGTCGAGGGGGCGACGCAGGAAGAGCATCGAGAGGCTCAGCCCGATGAGGGCCGCGAAGATCGCCGCAAGCCAGTACTGCTCGCGCAGCACCGGGAAGAGCATCATGATCCCGAACGGGACGAAGAAGGCGAGCAGCCGCAGCAGCGCGTAGACGAAGGCTGACCGGGCACGCATACCGCCATTCTACGGCCGTGCACCCGGGGGTTCGCCCCGGCCGCCTCGGGCCGCGGGCGCGTGCCTAGGATGGAGGAATGGCGCGCGTGTACCTCGTTCTGGCGCTGCTGCTGGCCGCGTTCTGGGTCTACAGCATCGTCGATTGCGCCGTGCAGTCCCCGACCCGTCACCGCGGGGTCAGCAAGCCGATCTGGCTGCTCATCGTGATCCTGCTGCCGGTCGTGGGCGGCATCCTCTGGTTCGTCATCGGTCGCTCGCGCGCTTCGTCGAACCGGGTGGTCTTCCGCGCCCCCGACGACGACCCCGACTTCCTCGGTCGCCTCAACACCACGAGCGATCAGGACGAGCGCATCCGCCGCCTCGAGGAGGAGCTCGCCGCCCTCGACTCCGAGGCGCCCGACCCGCGCGAGCGCCCCGTCGACCCGCCGGCGGACGACGACTCCGACGAGCAGTCGCGCGGGTCGCGTTCCTGACATGACGCGCGACGGATCCGGCCGCGCGCCCGCGACCGACGCCGCGGCGGCGCTGCTCGGCCGGTTGATCGAGCGCGGGCTGCGCCACGTCGTCCTCTCGCCGGGCTCCCGGTCGCAGGCCCTCGCGCTGGTCGCGGCCGAACTCGAGTCGCGCGGCCTCATCCGGCTGCACGTGCGCATCGACGAGCGCGTCGCCGGGTTCACCGCGCTCGGCATCGGACGCGAGGACCGGATGCCGGCGGCCGTGATCTGCACGTCCGGCACCGCGGTCGCGAACCTCCTCCCCGCCGTGCTCGAAGCGCACCACTCCGGTGTGCCGCTGCTGCTGCTGACCGCGGACCGCCCGCCCGAGCTGCGCGGGGTCGGCGCGAACCAGGCCACGCGCCAGCCGGGGATGTTCTCGGGCTTCGTCCGACTCGAATCCGACCTGCCGGTCGCCGAGGCGCTCGCGGACGCGATCGACGGCGACGAGGTGGCGCCGTTCCGCGCCGCCGCCGACGAGGGGTGGGATGCCGCGGTGGGCGCCGGATCCCGCGTCGCCGGGCCCGTGCACCTCAACGTCCCGTTCCGCGAGCCGCTCGCCGGTGCGCTGCCGGAGTGGCTGCCGTCGTCGACCGGTGTCGTCGCGGCATCCGACCCTGCGGACGCCGCCGACGAGACCGCCGAAACGGAGTGGGGCGCCCACTACCAGGGCGGCGGGGGCGTCGGTGCGGCGCTCCAGGTCGCCGGTCCGGAGCCGGTCGTGCTCGCGGCGGGGCCGCGGACGGTCGTCGTCGCGGGCGCCGATGCGGGGACGGATGCCGAGCAGTTGGCGCACGAGGGCGGGTACCCGCTCATCGCCGAGATCGTGAGCGGCGCGCGGTTCGGTCGGCATCTCGTGCACGGGTACCGGCGGCTGCTGTCCGACCCCGAGCTCGGCGGCCGCGTCAAACGGGCGGTCGTGTTCGGGCACCCGACGCTGAGCCGCGAGGTCGCCCGGCTGCTGAGTCGCGCGGACGTCGAGGTGCTCGCGGTGCGCGGTCCGGGCGAGCAGCTGAACCTCAACGGCACGACGGTCGCCGTGGACGGCGTGACCGCTCCGTCGGCGGCCGCGGACCGGGAGTGGCTCGGAGCGTGGATGAGGGCGTCGCGGGAGCAGATCGTCGACCTCAGTCCCGCCGCGCCCGATGCCGATGCGCTGTCGTCGGCGGTGCCGGCCGAGCGGTTGGGGGCGATCTCCGCCGAGCTCGGCGCGATCCGCGCGCCCGTCGATCGGGCGGTTCTGGTGGATGCCGTGTGGCGGGCCACGTGGCCGCACGACCGGCTGCTGTTCGGGTCGTCGCGACTGGTCCGGGTGGCGGACGAGATCCTCGGCGGCAAGAAGGTGCCGGTGCACGCGAACCGCGGGCTCGCCGGCATCGACGGCACGGTCGCGACAGGGCTCGGGATCGCGGCCGCCTCGCAGCGCGGTGCGACGCCGGGGGTCACGCGGGTGCTGCTGGGCGACCTGGCGTTCCTGCACGACGTGGGGGCGCTGCTGCATCCTCCGGCCGAGGGGGAGCCGCGGATCCAGGTCATCGTCGGCAACGACGGCGGCGGGACGATCTTCGACGGTCTGGAGGTTGCCGGGATCGCCGGTGCCGAGGCGTTCGACCGGGTGCAGTTCACGCCGCAGACGGCACGTGTCGAAGAGATCGCCCGCGCGTACGGGTGGGAGTACCGCCGGGTGACGACGCGCGGCGCGCTCGACCAGGCGTTGACGTCGCCGGCCGGGGGACGCCAGATCATCGAGGTCCCGCTGACGCGGTAGCCGCGGCATCCGCAAGACCGTCGCGCGCAGGTCGCGGGCAGGGCAGGATATGCCGCATGAGTGCTGACGATCATTGGACCGGGTCTCCGTCGACGCTGTTGCGGGTGGGGGCGGGGTTCCGCCTCGCCGACGTCGACCCGGCGGCGACGCCCGGGTACGACGGTGACAAGAAGTCGGGGCAGGCGGATCTCGCCGCCGCGGCGGAGGAGTTCGATCAGTTGCAGGAGCGGCTGTACGCGCAGAGTCGCACGCAGTCGGATGCGCCGTCGGTGCTGCTCGTGCTGCAGGCGATGGATTCGGCGGGCAAGGGCGGGATCGTCCGGCACGTGATCGGGGCGACGGATCCGCAGGGCGTGCATCTGAAGGCGTTCAAGAAGCCGACGCCCGAGGAGCTGTCGCACGACTTCCTGTGGCGGATCGAGCGGGAGGTTCCCGAGCCCGGTTACATCGGGGTGTTCGACCGGTCGCATTACGAGGACGTGCTGGTCGGTCGGGTGCGGCAGCTCGCGGCTCCCGAGGAGATCGAGCGACGGTACGGCGCCATCGTCGACTTCGAGGACCGGTTGGCGGAGCGCGGTGTGCACCTTGTGAAGGTCATGCTGCACATCTCGCCCGACGAGCAGAAGTCCCGATTGATGGAGCGGCTCGACCGACCGGACAAGCACTGGAAGTACAACCCCGGCGACGTCGACGAGCGGGAGCTGTGGCCGGCGTACATGGACGCGTATCAGGCGGTGTTCGACCGGACGTCGACGGATCGTGCGCCGTGGTTCGTGGTGCCCGCGAACCACAAGTGGTACGCGCGGTTGGCGGTGCAGGCGCTGCTGATCGAGGTCCTGGAACGGATCGATCCGCAGTGGCCGGCGGCGGACTTCGACGTCGAGGCCGAGAAGGCGCGGCTCGCGGCGACCTGAGCGGTCAGCCTAGGTGCGAGCGGATGGCGCGGACGACGGCGTCGGGCCGTTCGACGGGGACGAAGTGCCCGCATCCGGGGATGACGTCGAGGCGGACGTCGGTGACGTGGTCGGGCAGCCTGTCGGCCCAGTCGGTCGGGAACAGCGGGTCGGCGCCGGGCCACAGCATCGTCGTCGGAACGGTGATGGGGGCCGTGTCGGCGGTGTAGCCGCGGTTGGCGACGTACCACTGCAGGCTGGCGGCGAACGCGCCCGGCCGTGCGTAGGCAGCGATGATCTCGTTGAGGTGCGGCGGGGGTGCGGCATCCGCTCGCCAACTGTTCCAGGTGTGGGTGAGGTAGGTGCGGACTGCGCGTTCGTCGCCGTCGATGAGCTGGGTGGCGACGGGGTCTCGGTGGAAGTGCTGGTACCAGAACACGGAGGCGAGGGCGGGGGATGCGGCGCGGTCGCCGACGCCCGGGTAGGCCGGGGTGAGGACGGCGCCGTGGAACCGGCTCGGGTCTGCGCGGAGGGCGGCTTGGGCGATGCGGCTGCCGATGTCGCAGCCGACGATGATGACTCCGGTCGTGATGCCGGCGTCGTCGAGCCCCGCGAGGACGCGTTCGGCGTGCGATTCGGCGGTGGATGCCTCGACGCTCGGGATGCCGTCGAATCCGGCCCCCATGCCGAGAAGGTCGGGGGCGAGAAGGTCGGGGGTGAGGGTGCGGAGGTCGGTCAGGTCGGCGGTGACCGCGTCGTAGTCGGAGGGGAGTCCCGGCCAGCCGTGCAGGAGGACGACGGTGCGGTCGTCGCGGATGTCGGTCGTCATGGCGGCACCCTACAGATCGTCGCGGACGTCGCCGATGACGCGGTCGATGCAGCGCCCGTCGGGGATGACGGCGGTCACGCCCGGCAGGAGCAGGAAGTCTGTGCCGATGCGCGAGCGGAGGGAGGCGACGTAGTCGGCCATCGGCATCGGTCGAGTGTGGGCAGTGGGTCGTGTCTGTGCGGAGGCGTGCGCGGCGGGGACGCGCTTGTTCGCGCCGCGGGCGTCAGAAGGGTGCGGGTTCCGCTGGTGCGGTCGGCGGTGGTGGTGCGGCAGGCGTGAAGGCGACGGCCGGTGTCGGTGCGTCTTCTCTGTAGATCCTGCCGAGGGGTGAAGTCCATTCCAGGACGCCACCCTTGAGTTGTCGGACCCTCCACGCGGTGAATTGCTTCATCGAGTGATGCCGTTGGCACAAATGAGCGAGGTTCGACAGTTCGGTGCGCCCGCCGAGGGCATGGTCGTGGGTGTGATCGACCTCGCAGCGGATGGCGGCGACGCGGCATCCGGGGAACCGGCAGTGCTGGTCCCGGGCTTGCAGGAACCGTCGCATCCCCGACGGCACACGGTACGAGTCGGTCGACACGGTGACCCCGGTGGTCGGGTCGTGGAACAGGCGCTCCCAGATGTGTGTGCCACCGGCGAGGGCGCGGGCCGTCGCGGGGTCGATCGGGGAGCGTCCGGTGAGGTCGCAGGGCCCGTCGTCTTCTCCGGTGAGTGTCGCGGCGGGGACGAGGACCTGTACGCGAGCGCGGATCGCGCCCAGCGGTCCTGCTGTGGTGTCGCGGGTGTCATCCAGCGCCGGGGTCCCGGCGAGGAGCAGATCGGCGAGCACGTCCGCCCGGACCTGATCGGTGGAGCGCTGGTCGGTGGCAATAATCGTGGCGGCGTCATCGTCGCGGTCGCCGTCAGTGTCGCCGTCAACAGTGCGTGTCGCGGCGGCTTCCCCGAAAGCGTCACCTGCCCCGCCGCGCGCGGCGGCGCGCTCGTCCCGGGTGTCGATGATCGCCCGCGCTTGCTGCGTGAGTCGGTCGTGGATGCCCTCGGCGATCACCGTCGGCAAGGTCGCGACCACATCGCTCATCCCATCCCGCCCCGGCACCAATCGCACGCACCGCCCAGCCGCAGCTTCCTCGTGCCGTTCCGCGAATGAGCGAGGGTGCATCCGGTACGCGAGGATCTCCAACTCTCCCCGCACCCGGTTCGGAGTGTCCCGTTCGCACCGGGTGATCGCCACCTGCTCGAACTCGGCCCACATCTCCGCGGGGAGGCTCGTCCCGGTCTCCACGATCGCCATCGCGTGCCCTCGGACGATCCGGCCCCGCTCCCACGCCTCGACAGTCGCCGGGAACCCTTCGATCAACGTCCGCGCTTCGCCGATGCGCCGTTGCACGGTCCGGTCGGTCACGCGCATGACCCCACCGACCTCGGCCGCGATCGACCGCAGGGCCATGTCGTGGACCTGCACGCGGGCGTTGCGCTGCGCGGTCTGCACATCCGCCAACCGCCCTGCAGCGGCCAGCGCCCGAAGCTCCCGGATCTGCACGCGCGCCAACTCGACGGCCACAGCCCCAACATCAGCGACGATCCCCGCCAGGGCGGCGAGATAGTCCTCGCCACCGGGGGTTTCCGCCGCATCCGTCATACCTGCACTCTGCCACCGACCACCGACATCCATCTCGGCAAAACCGGCCCAGAACACATGATGCGGACACACCGAAAATGAGAGTCCTCTCATTTTCGGGGATTCATTCGAGTGGCGGATCTTCCGCACCCTCCGTTCCGGCGCAGCCCCCATGCGGGCCGAGCACCCGCCGCATCCCGAACCGTCCCGGCGCCGCACCCTCGACATCCACCCCTTAGCGCACGACGTCATCGCGCCGGATTCGGACATCGTCATCGGATTCGGACCGGATGCCGCCACCGCATCCGATTCCGCGCCCACCCTCCGGATCCGCACCTCACCGCGCCGCCAGGTCAACCCCCGCACGACACGTCCCGCACCGGGCTACCGTGAACCTCTCCGGCGACGAAAGGCATCGCGTGAGGGCACGTCCAGACGGGCCGTCGATCCAGGAGGTCACGGTCGGCGGTAGCACCTTCCGCGTCGTCCTCTCGCCGCGCGCCGACGCGGCGCACACGTACCTCCTCGTGCACGGCATCGGCATGTCGCACCGCTATCTGCGCCGCCTCCACGCCGAGCTGGCGCACGACCACGCCGTCGTCTCGATCGATCTGCCGGGGTTCGGCGGGCTCCCTCAGCCCGCGCGCGAGCTCGACGTCCCTGCGATGGCCGCCGCGATCGCCCGCCTCCTCGCACACCTCGACCTCCCGCCGGTCGTCGCGGTCGGCCACTCGATGGGCAGCCAGTGGGTGATCGAACTCGCCGCGCAGCGTCCCGATCTGGTCACGCACGTCGTCGCGATGGGTCCCGTCGCCGACGACCGGCACCGCACACCCACAGCCCAGGCACTCGCGCTGGCGCTCGACATCTTCCGCGAGCCGCCGCTCGCGAACTGGCTCGTCCTCAGCGATTACGTGCGGTGCGGCATCCCCTGGTATCTGCGGCAACTGCGCCACATGCTGGCCTACCGCATCGAGGATCGGGTGCGAGCGCTCGCACGCCCTCTGCTCGTCATCCGCGGTGCGCGCGACCCCATCGCGGGGGCGGCGTGGTGTCGACGGCTCTCCGCCGGTGCCGCGGATGCCGAGACGTCGGAGATCCCCGGCAGCGGACACGTCGTCCAGCACAGCGCCCCGCGAGGGGTCGCCGACGCGATCGTCGCGTTCCGCGCACGGCAGGAGTCGCGATGACCTCTCTCGTCCGCAACGCGGCGTGGTGGGCGCGCGACTACCTCTACGCGCTGCGCTGGCAGGTCGCCGCGCCCCTGACGCGCACCGATCCGCGACAGTTCCTGGCGGGTGAGCTCACGCCCATCGTCATCCTGCCCGGCGTGTACGAGACCTGGCGGTTCATGACGCCGCTCATCCGCGCGATGCACGACCGCGGGCATCCCGTGCACGTCCTGCCGGTGCTCCGCCGCAACCGACGTCCCGTCGATGACGCCGCCGCCCGGGTCGTCGGCTACCTCGCCGAGCAGGACCTGCGCGGCTGCGTGCTGCTCGCGCACAGCAAGGGCGGACTGGTCGGCAAACGCACCATGGTCGTCGACGCGCCCACCGGCCGCGTGCGCGCGATGCTCGCCGTGGCCACCCCGTTCGGCGGATCACGTTACGGCCGACTCATGGTCCTCCCGTCTCTGCGGATCTTCTCGCCCCGCAGCGCGACGATCCTCGCTCTGTCGCGGGAGCACGAGGTCAACGGGCGCATCGTGTCGGTCTACGGCCGGTTCGATCCGCACATCCCCGAGGGCAGCGAACTGCCTGGCGCCGCCAAGAACGTGCGCCTCGACACGGGCGGCCACTTCCGGGTGCTCGCCCACCCGCGCGTCATCGCGGAGCTGATCGGCCTGTCCGAGGACCCGCTGGCCGTACCCTGAACCCGTGCGACTGTACGTTCACAGCACCGACCGCGACCCCGCATCCGCATGGCCCTCGTCGGCGCAGTCCGACGCGCATCACCTGCCTTTCGATCTCACCCGCCCGCTGGACGAGCACGCGGCCACGCTGACGGATGCCGCGCCGACGGGCGCTGTCGTATTCGCCCATTCCGCCGCTGCCGTCCCCGTCGCGCTCGCGGCAGCCCGGCTGTCGCCCCGAGCTCTCGTCCTCGTCGAGCCGGCGCTCTACGACGTCGCTCGAGGCCATCCCGCGATCGAGGCCCATATCGCCGGGATCTCCCGTGCGCGGAGCGTTGCCGACGCGGGCGATCTGTTCGGCTACTGATCCATCGTGCGCCCGCTGATGTTCGGCGGGTCGGCCGACCCCTCGCGCTGGGAGTCCGAACGCCCGGGCGTCGAACGGTTCGCGGCGAGGCGACCGCCCTGGGGGTTCGGCGTGGACGCCGCGATGCTGCGCGGCATCCCGACCCTCGTCGTCACGGGCGGGTGGAACGCCGAGTACGACGCGATCGCCGAGGTGCTCGAGCGACACGGTGCGCATCGCCGGACCCTGTCGGGCCATGGTCACCGGCCCCAGGACCACCCCGACTTCGCCGCGACCGTCGAGACGTTCCTCGCGGACGTCTGACCGCCCTCAGGCGAGCGCGTCGACGATGGGACGGAACTTCACCCGGGTCTCGAGCATCTCGGTCTCGGGGTCGCTCCCGGCGACGATGCCCGCGCCGGCGTGGGCGGTGAGCGCGATGTCGCCCTCGCCGTGCACGTCGAACTGCGCGCACCGCAGCGCGATCGCCCATTCGCCGTCGCCGTTCGCGTCGATCCAGCCGACCGGCCCGGCGTAGCGGCCGCGGTCGAACGGCTCGACCCGACGGATCACCTCGAGCGCCGCCTGCGTCGGAGTTCCGGCGACCGCCGCCGTCGGGTGCAGCACCTCGACGAGGTCGAGCGCCGACGCGTGGCCCGAGAGCGTGCCCTCGACATCCGTCGCGAGGTGCCACACGTTCGGCAGCTTCAGCATGAACGGCTCAGGCTCGGCCACCAGCGCGGTCGTGTGCGCGCGCAGCGCCGTCAGCACACTCTGCACGGCGTACCGGTGCTCGTCGAGGTCTTTCGCACTGGTGGCGAGGGCGACGGATGCCGCGGTGTCGGCGTCGGCGTCGGCGCCCCGCGCGGCGGTCCCGGCCAGCACACGCGCCGTGACCGTACCGCCCGAGACCGTGACGAGGGTCTCGGGGCTCGCTCCGATCGCGCCGTCGACGGCAAAGGTCCAGGTGTCCGGGTAGGCCGAGGCGAGGGCGCGGACGAGTCGTCGCAGATCCGATCCGGCAGGCACGGAGCCGACGAGGTCGCGCGCCAGCACCACCTTGGCGACCTCGCCCGAGGCGATCGCTTCGAGCCCGGCCCGCACCTCCGCCTGGTAGCCGTCGGGTGTGCAGGCCCCCGGCCCCACGACCGCCGACCAATGCGGCCCGAAGGGGATGGACTGCGGCTCGGGACGCTCGGGCTCACCGTCGGTGAAGACGTGGGTGACCCAGCTCGTGTCGCCGCGGCGGCCGATGATCATCTTCGGCACCGTCAGCGTCGCGCTCGACGAGCTGTGGGCCGGGTCGAACGGCAGCGCGCCGAACGCGACGAGGCCGGATCCCGGCATCCGCACCTTGTCGTCGACCTCGGCCGCGGCGCTGACGGCCCGCCACCAGGCGACGGCGGACTCTCCCGCCGGAAGCTCGGCGGCGCGGCCCCAGCCGACGAGCATGTCGCCGCGACGCGACCAGACCGTCGGGTCGTCGGGCGCGGCGTAGGAGAGGGGGTCGTCGACCGGCTCGATGCGGCGGGTGACGGCGCGCAGCCGGGGAGCGCCGAGCGCAGTCGAAGTCACGCTCTCAGCCTAATCCGGCAGCACCCACCCGAGCCTCGCGCGCAGCCCCGCGGCATCCCGCCCCGATTAGGCTCGACACGTGACCGAACAGCCCTCCCGCACCCCGTCCACCCGCGCGGACCTCGGCAAGGATCCCGCGCGCGTCAGCGGCATGTTCGACGAGGTCGCGGCGGGCTACGACCGCACCAACACGATCCTCAGCCTCGGCAACGACAAGCTGTGGCGCATCGCGACGACGCGCGCCATCGCACCGCGGCGCGGGCAGAGGATCCTCGACCTCGCCGCCGGCACCGGCGCGAGCTCGGTCTCGCTCGCCCGCTCGGGTGCCGAGGTCGTCGCGGGCGACTTCTCGGCGGGGATGATCGCGGAGGGCAAGCGGCGGCACGGCGGCATCCCGAACCTGTCCTTCGTCGAGGCGGACGCGACGGCCCTGCCGTTCGGCGACGAGGAGTTCGACACCGTGACGATCTCGTTCGGGCTGCGCAACGTCAACGACCCCGATAAGGCGCTGCGCGAGATGCTGCGCGTCACCAAGCCCGGCGGAAGCCTCGTCATCTGCGAGTTCTCGCTCCCGCCGGCAGCGCTCATGCGCAGGCTGTACCGCTTCTACAACGACCGCGTCCTGCCCGTCGTCGCTCGGGCGTTCAGCTCGAACGCCGACGCCTACGACTACCTCAACGAGTCGATCCGCGACTGGCCCGATCAGCGCACCCTCGCCGGCCGCATCCGCGCCGCCGGGTGGGAGCAGGTCGCCTGGCGCGACCTGAGCTTCGGGATCGTCGCACTGCACCGCGCGCGCAAGCCCGCAACCCCGGGCCGGGCCTGAGGCGCGACGGGTACGCTGGAGGCATGACCCCCCGTCCCGGTACTCCGGGCTCGCAGATCGCGAGCCGTCTCGGCGTCACCGAGCGCATCTTCGTGGGCCCGCGCATGCGCAAGCTGCTCGCCACGGTCGAAGAGGGGCTCGACCTCGTCGAAGCCCGCCTCGCCGGAGAGCTGAAGGTCGGGGACTCGCTCGCCGACGTCACCTCGCGCTACCTCTACGAGGCGGGTGGAAAGCGGATGCGGCCGATGCTCGCCATCCTCACGGCGCAGCTCGGCTCCGGGGTCACCGACGACGTCCTCGCGGGCGCGACGGCTCTCGAGATGACCCACCTCGGCTCGCTGTACCACGACGACGTCATGGACGAGGCCGACCGTCGCCGCGGCGTTCCCAGCGCCCACGCGGTGTGGGGCAACAGCGTCGCGATCCTCACCGGCGACCTGCTCTTCTCGCGGGCCAGCCAGCTCATGGCCCAGGTGGGCGAGCGCGCCATCCGGCTGCAGGCCGACACCTTCGAGCGCCTCGTGCTCGGTCAGATGCACGAGACCGTGGGGGCGCAGCCGGGCGACGACCCGGTCGACTTCTACCTGCAGGTGCTCAGCGACAAGACCGGTTCGCTGATCGCCGCCGCCGCCGAGACCGGTGTCGTCTTCTCCGACGCCTCCGACGAGTACGCCGCGCCGGTGCGCGAGTTCGGCGAGCGCGTGGGTGTCGCCTTCCAGCTGCTCGACGACGTCATCGACCTGTCGGCCGACGCCGAGGAGACCGGCAAGGTCCCCGGCACCGACCTGCGCGCCGGCGTGCCGACGATGCCCTACCTGCTCCTCGGCCGTGCGACCGACCCGGCCTCGCAGGCGCTCAAGGTCACGATCGACGAGGGTGTCGCCCGCATCTCCGACGGCGCCGATCCCGTCATCCTCGACGCCCCGCTCGCGCAGCTGCGCGACCACCCCGCGACCGAGGCCACCCGCCGTCTCGCGCACGAATGGTCGGACCGCGCCGTCGCCGCCCTCTCGCCCCTCCCGGACGGCCTCGTCCGTGAGGCGCTCACGCGCTTCGCGCAGGTCGTCGTCGACCGCTCCAGCTGATCACCGGCGGAACCGCCGCTTCTTCGTCACGCCCGCGCGCGGGCTCTCGGAAAGGACACCCATGACCAAGCTCCGGCTGGCCATCGTCGGCGCAGGACCCGCCGGCATCTACGCGGCGGACATCCTCCTGAAGGCGGAGCGCAAGTTCGACGTGTCGATCGACCTCTTCGACCACCTTCCGGCGCCCTACGGCCTCGTGCGCTACGGCGTCGCCCCCGACCACCCGCGCATCAAGGGCATCATCAACGCCCTGCGCGACGTCCTCGACCGCGGTGACATCCGCATCTTCGGCAACGTCCGGTTCGGCGTGGACATCACCCTCGCCGACCTGAAGAAGCACTACAACGCGGTCATCTTCGCGACCGGCGCGATCAAGGACGCCGACCTCGACATCCCCGGCATCGACGCCGAGGGCTCGTTCGGTGCGGCGGACTTCGTCAGCTGGTACGACGGGCACCCGGACTTCCCGCGCGAGTGGCCGCTGGATGCGGCGTCCGTCGCCGTCCTCGGCAACGGCAACGTCGCGCTCGACGTGGCGCGCGTGCTCGCCAAGCACGCCGACGACCTGCTGCCCACCGAGATCCCCGCGAACGTCTACGAGGGCCTGAAGGCCTCGCCCGTCACCGACGTGCACGTGTTCGGCCGTCGCGGTCCCGCGCAGGTGAAGTTCACCCCCCTCGAGTTGCGCGAGCTCGGCGAGCTGCGCGACGTCGACATGGTCGTCTACGACGAGGACTTCGACTACGACGAGGCGTCGAAGGCCGCGATCGCCTCGAACAAGCAGGTCATGGTCATCGACCGCGTCCTGCAGTCGTGGCGCCAGCGGCCGAGCGTCAACAACGCCGGCGGCGAGGCGAGTCGCCGGCTGCACCTGCACTTCTGGGCGCGTCCCGTCGAGATCAAGAAGGATGCCGACGGCCGCGTCGCGGCGATCGTCACCGAGCGCACCCGCCCCGACGGCTCCGGCGGGGTCGAGGGCACGGGCGAGCTCCGCGAGATCCCGGTCGGCCAGGTCTACCGCGCCGTGGGCTACTTCGGTTCGCCGCTGCCGGACGTGCCGTTCGACAAGCGCCACGGCGTCATCCCCAACCATGAGGGTCAGGTGCTGAAGAAGGGCTCGAACGAGCGGGTCCCCGGCGTGTACGCGACCGGCTGGATCAAGCGCGGCCCGGTCGGCCTCATCGGTCACACGAAGTCCGACGCCATGGAGACGATCCGCCACCTCATCAACGACCAGGCGTCGTGGTGGACCCCCGAGGACCCGTCCGACGAGGCGATCATCGCGCTCCTCGCCGAGCGTCAGGTCGCGTGGACCGACCTCGACGGCTGGCACCGGCTCGACGAGCACGAGGTCGCCCTCGGTGCACCGCACGAGCGCGAGCGGATCAAGGTCGTCGACCGCGAAGAGATGGTGCGGGTCTCGCGCGGCGAGTGAGGTTCCGATGAGCGGCGAGTGGGAGACGGACGTCCTCGGGCGTCCGTTCCAGTCCCTGACGCTGCCCCTCGGCGCCGACCAGGAGGGCGAGGTCGTCGCGACGCTCGTCCGCCTCGAGCCGCCGACGCTCGCGCGGCTGACGGGGCCGCTGCGCGACGTCGACGTCCTCTATCTGCACGGCTGGTCCGACTACTTCTTCCAGGTCGAGCTCGCCCGGTTCTGGACTTCGCACGGAGCGCGCTTCCACGCGCTCGATCTGCGCAAGTACGGCCGCAGCCTGCGCCCCGGCCAGACGCCCGGGTTCGTGACGTCGCTCGAGGTGTACGACGCCGACATCGCCGCGGCCCTCGACGCGATGGGCCACGGCCTCGAGGGTGCGCCGTCGCGGCGCCGGCTCGTGATGATGGGGCATTCGACGGGCGGCCTCACCGCGACGGTCTGGGCCTCGCGGCACCACGGCCGCCTCGCGGGGCTCGTCCTCAACAGCCCATGGCTCGAACTGCAGATCGGCACCCTCGGGCGCCAGGCGCTGTCGCCCCTCGTGCAGATGCGGGCACGCGTCGATCCGTTGGGTGCGCACCCCGTCGTCGACCTCGGCTTCTACACCCGCGCGCAGACCGAGGTGGGCGCGCTGCCCGTCCGCGGCTACCGGCGCGAGTGGCGGCCCGAGCGCGGGTTCCCGACGCACCCGGGCTGGCTCGCCGCGATCGTCGAGGGGCACCGTCGGGTGTCGGCGGGCATCGACGTGGGCGTTCCGACCCTCGTGATGCTGTCCACCGCGTCGACGAATCCGTTCGCGTGGAACGCCGAGATGACCGGCAGCGACTCGGTACTCGTCGTCGACGACATCGCCCGCGCCGCCACCCGGATCGGGCGCGACATCACGCTCGCGCGGATCGAGGGCGGCATCCACGACCTCTTCCTGTCGCGTCCGGGCCCTCGCGAGCAGGCCTACCGTGCGCTCGAAAGGTGGCTCACGACGGGTGCGATCGGGCGCTCGCGCGGTTCGAGGCGATCCCGAGCGTCAGGCTGAGCAGCGCGCCGACGAGCATGACGCACGCCATCGGCACCGCGGTCTCCTCGCCCCACAGGCCCACCACGGGGGTGATGAGGGCGCCGACCGGTGGCGAAGGCGCAGCCGATGAAGAGCGGGATCGACAGGATGCCGGTGGCCGCCGAGATCGCGAACGGACCGACCGCCGAGAGGAAGCCGAGGACGACGACGAGCCGGCGCGTGAGGCGCGACCCGGTCATGCGGGCGGGCGCAGGAGCGCGCCGAGGGTGCGCAGGGTCGATTCCAGCCCGACCGCCGGATCGAGCAGCCACTGGATCTGCAGACCGTCGGATGCCGCGATCAGAAGCGACGCGAGGTGTTCGGCCGAGACGTCGTCGCGCACCAGGCCCTCGGCCTGCTGTCGCTGCAGGCTCTCGGTCATCGTGGCGCGGAGCCCGGTGAAACGGGCCGTGAAGAACTCGCGCCCGACGCCGGAGTCCGTCTCGAGCGAGGCGGCGAGCAGGGTGGAGTACAGGGTGACGAGACCGGGCACCTCGACGTTTCTGATCGCCGCCTCGATCATGGTGTCGATGCCGGGGCGGAGGTCGGGGGAGTCGACGCGGCTGTCCTCGGCGTGCTTGTAGACGGCGACGAGCAGCTGTTCGCGCGAGTCGAAGTAGTGCAGCAGGGCGGCGTGCGAGACGCCGATGGCCTCGGCGATCTTGCGGAGCGACGTGCCGTGCGCCCCGCGCTCGCGGAAGACCTCGATCGCGCGATCGAGGATCTCCTGCCGCCGGGCGATGCCCTTCGGCTGCGATCCGCGGCGGCCGATCACGCCCTCGTCGTCCTGACCCATGGGGACAGAGTAGGGCCGTCGACGAAAAACCTCCAACTGGAGGTTCTTCTGCTATCGTCGTGGCCACGCCGCCCCGCGGCATCCGACAACGACGTACGAAGGAAGGCCCATGGCTCTGCCACTCGCCTCTGTCCAGCTCTACACACTCGCCACAGAGTTCAGCGAGGACATGTCCGGATCGCTCGACAAGCTGGCTGCGATCGGCCTGCGCAACGTGGAGGCGTTCGACTTCGTGCGGCGTCCCGACGAGATCCGCGCGGCCCTCGACGCCAGCGGCCTCGCCTCTCCCACCGGCCACGCGCCGCTGCTCTCGGACGAGCTCTGGACCCCGGACGGCTCGATCCCGACCCCCGCTCCCGAGGTCGTCTTCGAGGCGGCCGCGAAGATCGGCATGACGACGGTCATCGACCCGTTCGTGCCCGCCGAGCGCTGGCTCACCGAAGAGGGTGTCGCCGACATCGCCGAGCGCATGAACCGCGCCGCCGAGAAGGCCGCGGAGTTCGGCCTGACGGTCGGGTACCACAACCACGCGCAGGAGTTCGTGGCGGACTTCGGCGGTCAGACCGCCTACGAGCGCTTCCTCGAGCTGACCGACGACCGCGTCGAGATCGAGCTCGACCTGTTCTGGGCGCTCACCGGCGGCCAGGACGTGCCGGCGCTCGTGAAGAGCCTCGGCGACCGGCTCGTCGCCGTGCACGTCAAGGACGGCATCGCCCCGGCATCCAACCCGTGGGCGCCCGGCGCCGACGCGTTCGGTTCCGACTCGCTCGAGCAGCTGCGCGCCGGCACGGGCGACGTGCCCCTCGCCGAGTCGCTGCAGGCGGGCACGGGCATCAAGTTCGCCGTCATCGAGTACGACAAGGCCCCCGGCGACGTCTTCGAGGACATTGCGGCTTCCTACGCCTTCCTGAAGGACGGCGGGTTCATCGCATGACCGGTCCCGTCGGAGTCGGCATCGTCGGTGCCGGTGTCATCAGCCAGACCTACCTCGAGAACCTCACGTCGTTCCCCGACGTGAAGGTGGTCGCGATCGGCGACCTGATCCCCGAGCGCGCGAAGGCGAAGGCCGAGGAGCACGGGGTGCCCTCGTGGGGCACGCTCGAGGACGTCCTCGCCAACCCCGAGGTCGAGCTCGTCGTGAACCTCACGATCCCCGAGTCGCACATCGCGGTCTCGGCGCAGGCGGTCGCGGCCAGCAAGCACGTGTGGACCGAGAAGCCGCTGGGCCTCGACCGCGAGGGTGCTCGTCAGCTGCTGAAGGATGCCGAGGCCGCGGGTGTCCGCGTCGGTTCGGCGCCCGACACGATCCTCGGCCCGGGTTTCCAGACCGCGAAGCGCGCGATCGCCGAGGGTGTCATCGGCACCCCGCTGTTCGTGCAGACCGCATTCCAGACGCAGGGCCCCGACCTGTGGCATCCCGAGCCCGCGTTCCTGTTCGCGAAGGGTGCCGGCCCGCTGCTCGACATGGGTCCGTACTACTTCTCGGCCCTCGTCAGCCTGCTGGGGCCTATCGCCGGCGTCGCCGCGCGCGGGTCGCGGTTCCGCACGGAGCGTCACATCCACACCGGTCCCCGCGCGGGCGAGACCTTCCCCGTCGAGGTGCCCTCGTCGGTGCAGGTCCTCTCGACCTTCGAGGGCGGCCAGCACGGCACGCACCTGCTGAGCTTCGACTCGGCGCTCGAGCGTCACGGCGTCGTGGAGATCCACGGCACCGAGGGCTCGATCGTGCTGCCCGATCCCAACCGCTTCGAGGGGCGCACGGCGTACGTCAAGCCGCTCGGTGTGTTCCGCGACGGTATGAAGACCGAGCAGGAGTGGATCGAGGTCGAGCAGCAGGGCACGGTCGTCGGCCGCGGCCTCGGCGTGCTCGACATGGTGCGGGCCGTGGCAGAGAACCGGCCGCACGTCGCGACCGGCGAGCTCGGCTTCCACGTGCTCGACGTGCTGCTCTCGGCGCAGGACTCGGCCGAGACCGGCCAGTACCTCGAGATCGACAGCACGGTCGCCCCGGTCCCGCCGGTGCCGGTCGACTTCGACCCCTTCGCCCGCACGCTCTGAGCCGCTGACGCGACGACGGCCCGGACCCTTCAGGGGGTTCGGGCCGTTCGTCGTCCGGTCAGCGCGGCTGAGTCGCGCGGACGCGGAACCAGAGGCTCAACTCGCGTGCCGCCCGCAGGGTGGCCGACGGGTCGCCGTGCGCTTCGAGGTCGTCGAACGTGTTGCCGTCGCGACTGCCGACGTGGAAGCCGTCCTCGACGCGCGCCCAGACCGTGCCGGGGGTGGGATGGTGGTGCTCAGGCACAGCGGGGACCTCACAAGCTCGTGGTGCTGACCTGCCACGCTAGGTGAGGGCTCCGACGCTCGCGCGGGCTTGACAACCCGCCCGCGCTCCCGTGGTGCTCGGGCGCTGTGCTCAGCGGTAGTTGACGAACTGGAGGTCGACGTCGAGGTCGGCCGCCTTCAGCATCCGCTGCACTTCCTGCAGGTCGTCGCGGGACTTCGACTGCACTCGCAGCTCGTCGCCCTGGATCTGCGCCTTCACCGACTTGGGGCCCTCGTCGCGGATCATCTTGCTGATCTTCTTCGCGTCCTCGGAGGAGATGCCCTCCTTGAGCGTCGAGACGATGCGGAACTCCTTGCCTGAGGGCTGGGGCTCGCCGGAGTCGAGGCTCTTCAGCGAGATGCCGCGCTTGATCAGCTTCGACTGGAAGACGTCGAGCACCGCCTTGGCGCGCTCGTCGCTGTTCGCCTTGATGAGGATCGACTCGCCGCTCCATTCGATCGAGGCGCCGGTGCCCTTGAAGTCGTAGCGCTGCTCGACCTCCTTGCGTGCCTGGTTGAGCGCGTTGTCCGCCTCCTGGCGATCGATCTTGCTGACGATGTCGAATGAGCTGTCGCTGGCCATGCGTTCGAGGGTACCGCCGCCGGATCGTTGCGCGCCCGTGACCCGGGCGGGATAGCGTCAGGGTATGGATCGTCGGGGGAAGATCATGCTCGGTATCGCCGTGGGGTCGGTGGTGGGCCTGCTGGCTCTCGCCGCGCCCGCTGTCATCGGGATGATCCCGACCGACGAGGTGGTCGCCGAGGCGCCGCCCACGACGGCGGCACCGCCGCGGACGGCGACACCCACGCCCACGCCCGTGCCGACGAGGCTCGCGCCCCTTCCCACGCCCGTCGAGACGACTCCGGCGCCGGAGAGCAAGTGCCTGGGCGTTCCGGCGGGCACGGACCGCGGCGACATCTCGCCCGGAGCGACCGGCGTGGTCGAGCGCTCCAATGGGAAGGGCCTCGCGACGGTCTACCGGGTGGTCTCGGGCGACTCGTACTGGGCGATCGTCGAGCGCTTCTGCCTCGCCAGCGCGGACTTCAACAGCGCGAACAACTTCGGCGGTGCCGGCGACATCTACGCCGGCGACTACCTCGCCGTCCTCGCCGAGGGGCAGCCCGAGGCCCTGGCACTCAACGAGGCGGCCAAGGGCGGCTACCGCACGCATCAGGACTGCGACGCGATCGCGCGCATCTCCCTCGCAGAGCCCAACGCGGAAGGGCGGATCCCGGTCAGCATGTCGGGCACGGTCGTCGACACCGGGAAGGGCGAGTACGCCGAGGGCCCGGTCGAGAAGGTCGACGGCAAGCCCACCTTCTACACCGTGCAGCCGGGGGACACCTACCGCGGCATCGGCGACCGCTTCTGCGTCGACGCGATCACCGTGCAGGCGTTCAACGAGGCGGGCGGACCGGAGCGCGTCCTGCAGCCCGGCGACCGCGTGCAGTTGCGGCCGACGAGCCGCACGATCGCGGCGCAGGGCTGACGTTCCGCGCGTCGCCGCATCCGTCGTCGCGTCCAGCCGTAGCCTGACGGGGTGACCACGCCCGCCGTCCCGCTCCTCGCCCAGCGCGCTTGGGGCATCGGCGCCGTCGCGCTCGTCGTGCTCTCGGTCCTGCCGACCCTGTTCGTCCTGCTGCTCGCCGCGACCGTCGACGAGCAGTACGGCTGGCTCCTGATCCCGGCCTTCGCCCTCCTCGTCGGCGGCGGGTCGGTCGCCATGCTCACCGGCATCGTCGGTCTCGTCTTCGCTGGCATCCGCCGCCGCGGGTTCCTGTGGCCCGCGATCGGCACGGCAGCGGGGATCGGTCTCGTCGGCACCGCCTCGCTCATCCTGAACCTCGGCGCCTGACGTCGGCGGAGCCGCGGCATCCGCCCCTTCGTACAATGGGCTGATGCGGCCGCTGACAGAGGACCAGTTGCGCGACGTGCTGGTGAACGCGACGAAGGACGAGCGGGAACGCCTCGAGCCGCCCCACGACTTCCCGCTGCTCGAGTGGGATCACCTCGACTTCCTCGCGTGGCGCGATCCCACGACGCGCAGCCGGGGCTATGTCGTCGCCGAGATCGACGGGCACCCGACCGGCATCGTGCTGCGCGCCGCGAACGGTGCGACGCAAGGTCGCTCCGCCATGTGCAACATCTGCCACACGATGCAGCCGGGCAATCAGGTCACGATGTTCACCGCTCGACGGACCGGGGATGCCGGTGACCGCGGCGACAGCGTCGGCACCTACGTGTGCGCGGACCTGACCTGCCACGACAACGTCCGCATCGCGGGGCCGCTGGCTCCGAGCGAGATCCGGGCGAGCGTGGATCGCCGCATCGATGGCACCCGCCACCGCCTCGAATCCTTCGTCGAGCGCGTCGCGTCGGCCGCCTGACGCCGCGGTTTTCGTCACGCCCGCGGGGAGGGTAGAGTAGGGGATCGCGCCTCCGGTCGACTGCACAAGCCGGGCGGGTGCGCACCTGGCGAGTTACCCAAGCGGCCAAAGGGATCTGACTGTAAATCAGACTGCATTGCATTCGGGGGTTCGAATCCCTCACTCGCCACCACGAAGGGCTGCGGAGATCTCCGCAGCCCTTTCCCGTTCCCGCGGGGGATGCCGCGCGATAGCCTGCGGGCAGGATCACCACGCACCGGTCGATCCGCGCCGCCGCCGCCGCGACAGCCGTCGCTCGCGCCGTCGCGTTCGCGGGATGCGCGCCGCTCGCGGAACGCTCGATCGCCGTCGCCCCCGACCAGGTCGCCGCCATCGAGTTCTTCGAGTACCCCTCGACCGACGTGCCCGACACCGTCGGATGAGTTCGACGGCGCGCAGACCCAGTCCAGTCGGCTGATCCTCACCGACGGCCGCGAGATCGAGATCACGACGATCTGGGTCGGCCCGCACGACAACGTCGTCCTGTGGCCCGACGCCACCGTGTGGCGCACCGAGTGGTGGTCGCCCCGCGTGGTGGAGGCGTACGCCGACGTCGCGCAGATCCACCAGGAGAGCGCCGACGAGCTGCCGGTGGTCGTCCTCCCCGGGTGATGTCCTCCACACCCCGGTGACGCGCCGCCACCCCTGTGGACATCCGAGCTGCTCATCGGCCGGTCTGACAGGATGGGGGCGAGCGCGGGGGAGGCCTCCGCCGAAGGGATGTCGAGGATGAGCGAACCGATCACCGCCCCCCGTTCGAACAAGATCTTCCGCGCAGCGATCTGGGTCGCGATCGGCGCCCTGATCGCCGCGGCGATCGTCTGCGTCGTGTGGGTGCTCCTCGGGGACTCGAACGGCATCGTCGGGCGAGCGTTCCTGACGATCCTGCTGCTCGCGGCCTTCGCCGGGATCTCGATCCTCGAGGCATCCCTCGCCAGCCGTCGCCCCGCGTGGTTCGCTCTCGCGAGCATCGTGTCGTGGGTCGTCGCGCTCATCATCGGCGCGTTCATGATCTGGATGCCGGAGGCCGCCGGCGACTACGGCGTCGGCGCCGAGCGCTTCTTCAAGTTCCTGCTGATCCTGCTGATCCTGCAGGGCGCGCTGCTGCACGTCCGCCTCTACGCGAAGGCCTTCGCCCGTTACCAGACCACCTTCACGAGCATCGTCACCTACGTGACGATGGGCCTCGTCGTGATCCTCGCGATCATGCTGATCATCCCACTGATGCTCGAGGAGTTCATCGAGTTCCGCGAGATCTACTGGCGTGTGCTCGTGTCGGTCGCGATCCTCGCCGCCGTGGGCACGGCGCTCGTCCCGCTCGTGAACGCCCTCTTCGCCCCGAAGAAGGAGCGTCCGCAGGTCGCGGCGGCACCCTACGGCGCGCAGGCGTACGCCACGTCGGGTCAGCCCGATGGTGGTGCGTACACGGCGTCGGCCACGGGGCCTGCGCAGGCATGGCCCACGTACGCCGACGGTCGCACGCCCCTGCCGGTCATGCCCGACGGCAGCCCCGACTGGAACGCGTACTACACCGGCTGGCCCACCTACCCGCAGCAGCCCTACGGCGCCACGACGCCCGACGGAGCGTCGGCTCCCGAGGCGGCTCCGGCGGCCCCGGCAGCTCCCGCTGCTCCGCCAGCGCCCGCATCCGCGCCGGACGCGCCCGCTGCTCCGGATGCTCCCTCGCCGCAGGTCCCGCCGGTGCCGCCCCTCCCGGGCGCGCCCGACGCGCCTCCGGCGCCGCCCGTCCCGCCGCAGCAGCACTGAGCCTCAGCGCGACAGCATCTCCAGGGCCGCCATCGCGGCGTTGTGGCCGCCGATCCCACTGACGGCGCCGCCGCGCCGGGCGCTCGACCCGCACAGCAGAACACCCTCGACACCGCTCGAGACCCCCCACCGATCCGCGGGGGTCTCGAGCGGTTCGTCGTCCGCGGCCCACGGCCACGACAGGTCGCCGTGGAAGATGTCGCCGCCCAGCATCCCGAGATCCCGCTCGAGGTCGGCCGTCGTCCGTGCCTCGACGCACGGCGAGCCGTCCGGCGTCCGATGGAGCACGTCGGCGATCGGTTCGGCGAGCACCGCGTCGAGCGAACGCTGCGCGGCGACCCACAGGGCGTCCCGGTCGACGGCGCCGTCCGCGACGAGCCGGTGCGGGACCTGCAGTCCGAACAGGGTCAGCGTCTGCGCGCCCGAGGCCCGCAGTTCCGGCCCGAGGATCGACGGGTCGGTGAGGGAGTGGCAGTAGATCTCGGCCGGCAGCGGATCCGGGATGCCGCCCTCCGCCGCCCGGTCGTAGGCGGCATCCAGCTGCGACAGCGTCTCGTTGATGTGGAACGTCCCCGCGAACGCGGCGCGCGGGTCCACCGCCGTGTCGCGCAGACGCGGAAGTCGCGAGAGCAGCATGTTGACCTTGATCTGCGCGCCCTCGGGCGTCGGCGCTTCCGTCCCCGCGGCGCCGCCCGCGCGGAGCAGGCGGTCGAGGACCGCCGCACCGACTCCGCTCAGCAGCACCCGGGCACCGAGCCGCTCGCCGTCGGCGAGGGTGACCTCGCCGTCCGGCGAGGCGGCGACGACCTCGGCGCCGGTGCGGATCTCGGCGCCGGCGCCCCGCGCCGCCCGCTCGAGCTCGCCGCTGACCGCACCCATGCCGCCGACCGGGACGTCCCAGTCCCCGGTCCCGCCGCCGATGACGTGGTACAGGAAACACCGGTTCTGGCGCAGGGAGGTGTCGTCCGAGCGCGCGAACGTGCCGATCAGTCCGTCGGTGAAGGCGATACCGCGTGCGATGTCGGTCTGCAGGCCGTCGCGCAGGAACTCCCCGAGCGGGCGGGCGGTGACCGCCTCCCACAGCGCGTCGTCGCCCACGGCGGCGCGGGCGTCGTGCTCCCGTGGCAGCGGCGCGGTCACGGTGGGGAACAGCGCCGCGCCGAGCGGGGCGAGACGCTCCGAGAAGCGCGCGAACCGGCCCGCTTCGTCGGCGTCGCCGGTGGCCCGCGCGAAGCTCGCGGCGGTGGCCGCGGCATCCGCGTTGTCGATGAGGATGCCCCGGCTCGGGTCGTCCGGCAGGGGCGTGTACGACGAGTAGCGGCGGCGTTCGAGGCGGATGCGCAGCCCCAGGTCGTCGATGACGGTGCGGGGGAGCAGGCTCACGAGGTACGAGTAACGCGAGAGGCGCGCGTCGACGCCCGCCCACGGCCGTTCCGAGACGGCGGCGCCGCCGACGTGGTCCTGCCGCTCCAGCACCGTGACGGTGCGTCCTGCCCGGGCGAGGTACGCGGCGGCGACGAGGGCGTTGTGGCCTCCGCCGATGATGACGACGTCGCGGCTGGCGCTCATAGTGCCCAACCTAGCGGCGTAGCGTGGAGGGATGGATGCCGCTGCGCTCGCCGACCTCGCCCTCGACATCGCCCGCGAAGCCGGCGCCCTCGCCCGGCAGCGCCGCGAGGAAGGTGTGGCCATCGCCGCGACGAAGTCCGCGATCGCCGACATCGTGACCGAGGCCGACCGCGAGGTCGAGGCGCTCATCCGTGCGCGGCTCGCCGCCGAGCGCCCGGACGACGGCTTCCTCGGCGAGGAGTCCGGTGCCGAGCGGGGCACCTCCGACATCACGTGGGTGGTCGACCCGATCGACGGCACGGTGAACTACGCCTACGGGATGCCGCACTACGCCGTCAGCATCGCCGCGGTCTCCGGTGAGCCGACACCGCCCACCTGGACGGCGCTCGCGGGCGTCGTGCACAACCCGGCGGTGGGGGAGACGTTCCACGCCGTCCGCGGCGGCGGTGCCTGGCGGGGCGAGCAGCGCCTCGCGGTGTCGCAGGTCGGCGAAGCCGGCGGGCTGGTGGCGACCGGATTCGGGTACGACCCGAAGCACCACGAGGGCGACCTCGCCCGCGTCGCGGCGGTCATGCCGCTCGTGCGGGACCTCCGCCGTGCCGGCGCGGCCTCGCTCGACCTCGCGTACGTCGCGGCGGGGCGCCTGGACGGCTATTTCGAGCGCGGTCTGCATCCGTGGGACCACGCCGCGGGTGCGCTGCTGGTGACCGAGGCGGGCGGCCTCGTAACCGGTGCGCCGGACGGATTCCCCGGCCGCGAGATGACGGTCGCCGCCGGACCGGACCTCCTCCACAGGATCGTCGCTGCGATCGGGTTGTGAACGGACATGCCATTCTCAGCCCCGTCGTGTAGCGTGTTTATCTGATCGTTACCTTCGCTGCCCGAGCGGAGGATTCTGACCTTGCAGCCCGCGGCCCCCGCCGCTCTACCCGAGAGCCCGCACGTTTGACTTTCGAGACCTCCCCCACCGACGCGCCCGCAACGCATCGCGACCGGCATTCCCCTGTGTCCGGCGCCACGCCGCTGACCCGTGCGGAGCTTCGGCGCCGCGCCGCCGCCGCTCCGGCTGCGAGCGAGGCCGAGGTCGCCGCGGCGCAGGCTGTCGCGGCGATGGGCGAGGTCATCGCAATGGTCCAGGCGAGCGAGACCCCGGCGCTGCGCCGTCGTCGCGACCGTGCCGCCGCGTCGGCGGAGTCCACCGTCGCCGAGTCGGAATCCGCGAGCCGCGAGTCCGCGTCCCCCTCGATCGTCGAGTCGGTCGTCGCTGAGACCCTCGCCGAGGCGCTCTCGGATACCTCCGCCGCCACCCTTCCTCTTCGTCGCCGTACGCGCACCCCGCGGACGGCGACGGTCGTTTCGCCCGTCCCCGAAGCTCCGCGGGTGCCCCAGTTCCTCGACGAGACGATCGTCCTGCCGTCGGCGTCCTCGACCCACACCTCGCCGCAGGATGCGGGCCCCGCCGTCGACGAGTTCGAGTTGGCGGCGAAGGTGTTCTCCTTCACCGGTGAGACGCCCGTCCAGGTCGCCCGGGCCGCCGTCGACGCCGAGGAGCACGCACGGCGCACGACCCGCGTCCGCATGGCCGAGCAGCCGCGCCGCCCGCGACGTGGTCGCGTGCTGCTGAAGCGGGCTGCTGCGGCATCCTTCTCGATCAGCGTCGTGGGTGTCGTCGGTCTCCTCGCCATCGGGACGACCACTCCCGTCACCGCCGTCGGTGCGTTCGGTCAGGACGTGAGCGGCGACATCTCGCTCGCCGCCCAGGCCACGGACGCCGACGCCCCCGAGATCCAGGCGTACGTCGCCGGCTCAGACGCCGGTGAGACGACGCTCGCCCGGTCGGGGGAGTACGACATCGAGTCCATGGCCGACGTGGCCGCCCAGTCCGGTGTGACGCAGTTCGCCGGCACGTGGGTGAACGACGAGACGGCCGCCGTGCAGTGGCCGTTCCCGGTGGGTGTGCCGATCTCGGCGCAGTTCGGTTCGAAGTCGTACCTGTCGAAGTTCTCGCGCCCGCACCGCGGCACGGACCTCACGTCGGGCGCCGGCGCCGAAGTCCACGCCGTCGCCGCGGGCACCGTCCGCATCGCGACCGAGGCCGGCGGCGACTACGGCGTCACCGTCGTCATCGACCACATCATCGACGGCAAGCTCGTCTCGACCCGGTACGGCCACATGCAGTACGGATCGCTGCGGGTCTCGCCCGGCGAGACGGTCGACGCCGGTGACGTTATCGGGCGGGTGGGGAGCACGGGCAAGTCGACGGGTGCCCACCTGCACCTCGAGGTGCTGCTCGGCGGCACCACCCGGATCGACCCCATGCCGTGGCTGGAGGAGCACACGGAGGGCTGACCCGTGACATCGGGGATGCCGCGACTCTGGTATCCTCTTCTAGTTGCCCGCGTGCGGGCAGCACGCCCCGATAGCTCAGTGGCAGAGCACTTCCATGGTAAGGAAGGGGTCGTCAGTTCAATCCTGACTCGGGGCTCGCAGCATCTCTCGGATGCTCGTGGCGGGGTAGCTCAGTTGGTGAGAGCGCACGACTCATAATCGTGAGGTCGCGGGTTCAAGCCCCGCTCCCGCTACGCAAAACCCCCGGCTCCACCCGGGGGTTTTGTTGTTCTCGTGTGCCGGGTGCGCGGGCCGATATGCTCGCCGCATGCTGCCAGGGCGCGCTCCACGAGCACTGGGTCTTCCCGGCCACGGCGCGGGTGATCGAACGCGCGAGGTGACGACATAGTTAGCCGGCGATCGTCGCTGTCCGTTGCGGCCACGGTCCTCACGGTCACGGTTCTCTCCGCATGCAGCGCCGGCTCCCCGCCGACGGGTCCTCTGTTCGAGGACGTCCCGGACGGGGCGCACGCCTATGTGTATGTGGCCAAGGGGCAGCCCATGGAGTTCACCGACGGCTTCGACACCTTCGCCGCACCCGAGGATTCCGACGTCGTCATCGAGTCGGTCCGATCGATCGGTGACTCCGACGAGGTCACTGTGATCGGCACGCTGCTCTCCGGTCCTCTGGGCGAGAACGGCATCTGGCAATCGTTCGACGCCTATCCGCCGGTCGAGGGACTCGATGGCGACACGTTCGAGGCGGCCGGGGCACGCATCCCCGCGGGGTCGGGGCACTATCAAATCCTGATCGGGTATCGCGGCGACCTCACGAGGATGTCCGTCCGGCGAGGAGTCGAGGTCACCTACCGGATCGGGGACACGACATACCGGGACACGTTGCGGGCAGGCATCGTCATGTGCCCACCCGATGAGGAACAGGCATGCGGCGACGAGATGGACCAGCTCGTGGACGAGCTCGCCGACACCAGCTGAGCAGAGACTCGGGGTGTCGTGTCCGGGGTCAGCCCGCGGTGGACGCCCGCACCACCAACTCGGGCGGGAACACGGTCTTCGGGACCGCGTGCAGACCGTCATCAACGCGGGCGCCGGGCTCGGCGTGCTCGTGTCGGACCGGTTGCGCTGTTCGCGGACGAGCAGCGGGTCGGCATCGTCGCGGCGTGGCGCGCGCAGTGACGGGCGTGCTGCTCGTGTGGAGCACCCGCGTCTTCGTCGACAGCCCCGCGGCCGGCGTCCTCGCGAGTCCTGACCGGTCTCGCGTACGCAGATGCAACAGATCTGGCGCGACACGCCGCTCCGCCGGGGCGGGCGTCGGCGTGTCGGGCCGGATCCCTTGCATTCGTGAACGGGTCAGAGGTCCTCGGGCGACAGGTCGCCCTCGCCCTCCTCGCCCAGTTCGACGACCACGGGGTCCTCACCCTGCGATTCGGGCTGGATGTCGCTCGCGGCATACGTCTCTTCGGGGTCCTCCGCCGGGGCGTCGTCGAGGGGGCGCCCCTCGAACTCCGCGTCGGCCGCAGCGGTGTCGCCGACGGTCGTGTCGCCGAGCGGCGCATCGGCCGGGTCGAGGCGGATGCCGTCGTTGTCGCCGGTCTCGGGTGTGCTCATGTCGCGGTCCTTCCTCGCGTGCCCGGGCGGTCGCACCGGGGCATCCACTCTGCGCTTCCTCGCCATCGGTCCGCAGGGGCTGTCGCCCACCGGGCGCCTCGGCTACCCTGCCGCGATGACCACCCGGCTGCTCCTGATCTCCGACACGCACATCCCCGGCCGCGCCCGGCGCCTGCCCGACGCAGTACTGCGAGAAGCGGATGCCGCAGATCTCATCGTCCATGCCGGGGACTGGGTCGCGGCATCCGTCCTCGACGACCTGCGGCAGCACGGCGACGTCCTCGGGGTCTACGGCAACAACGACGGCGAGGACCTGCGCGCCGTTCTGCCGGAGGTCGCGCGCCGCGAGGTCGAGGGCGTGCGGATCGCGGTCGTGCACGAGACGGGGCAGAAGCAGCGTCGCGAGGAACGGATGGACGTCGCCTACCCGGATGCCGACCTCCTGGTCTTCGGCCACAGTCACATCCCGTGGGACACGACGACGCCGCGCGGGATGCGGCTGCTCAACCCGGGTTCGCCGACGGATCGGCGTCGGCAGCCCCACCACACGTTGATGACGCTGGAGCTCGCGGACGGCGGCATCCGCTCTGCCCGGCTCCACAGCATCTGACGAGGTGCCCTGCAGGTGGGCTTCCTGCTGCTCGCCCTGGCGGGCGGCTCTTTCGTTGCAAGTGGGGCCGCGGGCGCGTTCAGCGGCAAGGTCCCGGCGGTCGTCGTGGTGCGTGTCGGCATCCTGGCCGAGATCGTCGGCATCGCGTGGGCCGGGTTCATCATCGGACCGGATGCCGCCTGGGGCTGGCTCATTCCGGCGCTCGCCGTGTACGGGTTCGGCGTCGGACTCGCGACGGCGCAGCTCACCGGCGTCATCCTGCAGGATGTCCCGGTCGAGAAGTCGGGCCAGGGGTCGGGCATGCAGTCCACCGCGCGCCAGGTCGGCTCGGCGCTGGGCGTCGCGATCCTCGGGACCGTGCTGTTCACGACGACCGGAGGTGTGCTCGCGGCATCCCTCGACGACGCCGGCGTGCCCGCCGCGCAGGCCGACACCGTCGTCTCGGCCGTCGTCGATTCGGCCGGCGCCGCGATCGCCGGGTTCGAGGCGGACCCGGCGCAGGCGCAGATCGCGGATGCCGCGCGCACCGCATTCTCGGACGGCACCCGCGCTTCGGCGCTGACCGCCGCGGGCTTCTTGGTGATCGGCCTCGGCGCGACCTTCGCCCTGGGCTCGGGGCGCCGGCGCGAGGAGTCTCAGGAGCCGCGGCCGGCGGAGCGCGTCCAGGGGTCGTAGTCGACCTCGAGCGGCTCCTGCGTAGGCCGCTCGGACTCGGGGACGTGCTGCAGGTTGACGCGGACGCGGTACCAGAGCGAGCTCGACCCGCGCATACCGTCGACGAGCACGTCGGCGGGGGAGAGGTGACGGGTGACGTCGGAATGCCGCGCCTTCCACCGGTCGAGACCTTCGAGGGCCTCGTCCTTCGTCGCGGCGCGTGAGATCTCGATGAGCGGCATCGTCGACTGCCGGCGCCCGGTGCCGTCGCCGGCCCGGGGCGCCTTCTCCGCGGGCCCCAGCTGCTCGGCGAGGTCGAGCAGTCGGCCCAGCGAACCGGGTGCGTCGTCGATGCCCGCGTGCGCGTCGCCGCGCTCGGCGAACAGGGCGGGAACCGTGCGCACCGTGAACGCCTCGGGGCGGACCTCGCGCAGGTCGTCCCAGTCGACCGGCATCGACACGCGGGCGTCGGGGACCGGGCGCACCGAGTAGGCCGAGGCGACCGTACGGTCCTTCGCGTTCTGGTTGAAGTCGACGAACACGCTCTCGCCGCGTTCCTCCTTCCACCAGTGCGCCGTGGCGAGCCCCGGCGCCCGGTTCTCGACCTCGCGCGCGAACGTCTGCGCGGCCAGTCGCACCTGCGGGTAGTCGTGGGCTCGATCGGTGCGGACCAGGATGTGGATGCCGCGCGACCCCGACGTCTTCGGCCAGCCCACGAGCCCGACGTCGGCGAGCACGTCGCGCGCGACGAAGGCGACGTCGACGATCTGCGCCCAGTCCACGCCGGGCATCGGGTCGAGGTCGATGCGGAGCTCGTCCGGGTGGTCGAGGTCGTCGGCGCGGACCGGATGCGGGTTGAGGTCGAGGCATCCGAGCCCCACCGCCCAGACCAGGCCCGCGGCATCCCGGATCACCGCCTCTTCGGCGCTCGTCCCCGAGGCGTAGCGGAGCGTCGCGGACGACACGAAGTCCGGCCGGTTCTCGGGCACGCGCTTCTGGAAGAACGCCTCCTGGCCGATGCCCTTCACGAAGCGCTTCAGCACCATCGGGCGGTCGGCCACGCCCCGGAGCGCGCCGTCGGCGACGGAGAGGTAGTAGTCGGCGAGGTCGCGCTTGGTGATCCCCGGCTCGGGGAACACCACCTTGTCGGGGCTCGAGAGCCGCACCACGTGCCCGTCGACCTCGAGCGTGACCGCGTCGTCCTTCTTCGCCATGCGCCCGGTCTACCCCGCCCGCGCCGGCCCCGCCACGGGGTTGCGGAGCGGGGTGTCTACGATCGAGAGGTCCCGTCCGGCATCCCTCCTGGAGGTCCCATGTCCACGCCCGTGTCCGGCACGGCCGCACTCGACCACGCCGCCGACCTGGCCGACTTCGTCGCCGCCTCGCCGTCGAGCTACCACGCCGCAGCCGAGGTCGCCCGTCGACTGCGCGAGGTCGGCTTCCGCGAGCTCGACGAGCGCGAGGCCTGGCCGGCGCAGCCGGGTGGCCGGTTCCTCGTGGTCCGCGACGGTGCGGTCCTCGCCTGGATCGTCCCGGAGAGAGCGGATGCCGCGACCGGCGTCCACGTCTTCGGAGCCCACAGCGACTCGCCCGCCCTGAAGCTCAAGCCGCGCCCCACGACCGGGTCGCACGGGTGGCTGCAGGCCGGCGTCGAGGTCTACGGCGGGCCGCTGCTGAACTCCTGGCTCGACCGTGAGCTGCGCCTCGCGGGTCGCCTCGTGCTCGACGACGGCACGAGCGTCCTCGCCGCGACCGGACCGCTCCTGCGTCTGCCGCAGCTCGCGATCCACCTCGACCGCGAGGTCAACGACGGGCTCGCCCTCGACCGGCAGCGGCAGACCCAGCCGGTCTGGGGTCTGGGGGACGCCGATTCGGCGGATCTGCTCGGCGAGCTCGCGGCGCAGGCCGGCGTCGACGCGACCCGCATCCGCGGATACGACGTGGTCACGGCGGATGCCGCACGCGGCGTGGTCTTCGGCAAGGACGATGCGTTCTTCGCCTCGGGGCGGCTCGACGACCTCGCGTCGGTGCACGCCGGTGTCGTCGCGCTCGCGCGCGCGGCGGACGGGTTCGACGGGGAGCGCATCGCGATGCTCGCCGTCTTCGACCACGAGGAGGTCGGCTCCGCCACCCGCTCGGGTGCCGCGGGGCCCTTTCTCGCCGACGTACTCGAGCGGATCCAGCTGAGCCTCGGCGCCGACCGCGAACAGCAGCTGCGCGCCCTCGCGTCGTCGTGGTGCGTCTCGAGCGATGTCGGTCACGCCGTGCACCCCAACTACGCCGAGAAGCACGACCCCGTCGTCCAGCCGCGGCTGGGCTCCGGCCCGATCCTCAAGATCAACGCGAACCAGCGCTACGCGACCGACGGCGCCGGGGCCGCTGCGTGGCACGGCTGGTGCGAGACCGCCGGTATCGGCTCGCAGGAGTTCGTCTCGAACAACGCGGTGCCGTGCGGCTCGACCATCGGTCCGATCACGGCGACGCGACTGGGCATCGCCACGGTCGACGTCGGCATCCCGATCCTGTCGATGCACTCGGCCCGCGAGCTCGCGGGCGTCACCGACCTGTACGACCTCGCCCGTGTCGCCGAGGCGGTCTTCACCTCCTGAAACGGCGGATGCCGCGGGCCCGCCGACGTCGTGTCGGGGACCCGCGGCATCCGGGGGCGTGCGGGGGTCAGTACCAGCCGTTGGACTGGGAGTGGCCCCATGCGCCGCAGGGGCTGCCGTAGCGGCCGTCGATGTAGCCGAGGCCCCAGGCGATCTGCGTCGCCGGGTTCGTCTTCCAGTCGGAGCCGGCGCTGCCCATCTTGCTGCCGGGCAGGGCCTGCGGGATGCCGTAGGCGCCGCTCGAGGAGTTGTAGGCCTGGTAGTTCCAGTTCGACTCCTTGTTCCAGAGGGAGACGAGGCACGAGAACTGGTCGTCGCCCCAGCCGTAGTTTCCGAGCATGCTGCGCGCGGTCGCCTGCGCGGCGCCGGCGGACGTGCCCGAGGCGGCGCGCTTGGTCGTGCCGGCGGAGCTCGACGAGCCCGACGACGACGAGCCGGAGGAGCTGGACCGGGATGCCTCGGCCGCGGCAGCTTCTTCGGCGGCCTTTTTCTCGGCAGCGGCCTTCGCCGCAGCCTCGGCCTTGCGCTTCTCCTCGGCCAGACGCTCCTTCTCCTTCTGAATGGCGGCGTCCAGGCGGCCCTGGAGCGCGCCCGTCTGCTCGTTCACCTCGGCGACCGCCTCTTCGACGGCGGCGGTGGCGTCGCGCGTGTCGAGCAGCAGCGGGAGGGCGGAGACGTTCTCGAGGTCCGAGACGGCCTGAGCGAGGTCATCGGTTTCGACCGTGGTGTCGTCCGTACCGACGTCCAGCTTCGAGGTCGCGATGTCCGCGGTGACCTTCTTCGAGGCTGCGACCGCGTCGTCGGCGCGGTCGAGGGTGGACTGGATCTTCGAGGCGGGGACCGAGGTGGCGACGCCGGCGGTGATCGAGTCGGGCAGTGCCTTCGTGAACGAGGCCAGCGCGATCGCCGGGGTCGATTCGGCACGTGCCGTGGCCGGAGCGGGGGCCATGGCGGTGGCGCTCGCGGCGATGGCGAACGCGGTGGTCAACGTCGTGAGGACGAGGACCGGACGGCGCCGGAGTCGGCGTGCGTCGGTGCGGGTCGTGCGGATGGATCGGCGGGTGGGGGTGGATGGCGTGTCTGTAGGCATGCAGAGAGAATGGTTCCGTGTAGCGAGAACACGCTCCGATGGAGCGCGCGTGTCCGTTCGGGCGGGCACGAGTCGCCCACTCTGTCCCACGTTCCTGGGCGTTACCCGAACGTTACCTGGACAGTGACGTCGTCGACGGTGTCCGAAAAAGACCTGGTCACGATCCCTGGGAAGTTGCTGACGCCGCCCATCGAATGTCGTCAGCGATATATCGTTGGGTATCGGTCACCATCTGGAGGAGACATCATGAACAGCTCATTCGGCTCGCAGGGCTTCGGTTCGGGCGGCTTCGGCGGCGGCGGTCGCGGCTTCGGATCGGGGTCCCAGGGCTTCGACCTCAGCGGCCTCGGCGCGAATCTCATGGAGGCGTTCGAACAGTTCCGCACCCAGTTCGACCAGCGTCCCGCATCGCCCCGGATGAGCCGCGGCGACGTCCGCACCGCCGTGCTCGCCCTCCTCGCCGAGAAGCCGATGCACGGGTACCAGATCATCCAGGAGATCGACTCGCGCAGCGGCGGCTCGTGGAAGCCGAGCGCCGGCTCGGTCTACCCCACTCTTCAGCTCCTCGCCGACGAGGGCCTGATCGTCGCCGAGGAGGCGAACGGTCGCAAGACGTACTCGCTGACGGACGCCGGCCGGATGGTCGCCGAGGAGGCCGTGGGATCGGCCCCGTGGGAGACCGCCGCGCCGCAGAAGGAGCACCCGCACCGCGCGACCGCGCTGCCCAAGGCGGGTGTCGAGCTCGCCCAGGCCGCCGCGCAGGTGGCGCGCTCCGGCTCTCCCGAGCAGGTGGCACAGGCCGTCGAGATCCTCGACGAGGCCCGCCGCCGGCTCTACGCCCTGCTCGCGCAGGGCTGACCCGCGTGGCAGCACGGCGTCGGGAAGGCGACGACCTTCCCGACGACCGCGACGCACGGGCGCGCTACCGCCGCATCCTGCGTTTCGCCGCGAGGGCCCTCGTGGTCACGTGGTGGTTCGAGCTGTTCCTTCCCCGGATCGGTCTCGGCTGGATCGGCGTGCGCGGCCGTTCGGCGCGCATGCAGCGGATCGCCCGGCGCTTCCACGCGCTCGCGATCGACCTCGGCGGTCTCATGATCAAGGTCGGGCAGTTCATGTCCTCGCGCCTCGACGTGCTGCCGCCCGAGATCACCAAGGAGCTCGAAGGTCTGCAGGACGAGGTCCCCGCCGTCCCGTTCCCGCTCATCCGTGCCGAGGCCGAGGGCGAGCTCGGGGTCACCCTCGACCGCGCGTTCGCCGCCATGGAGACCGTGCCGGTGGCCGCGGCATCCCTCGGCCAGGCTCACCGCGCACGACTGTCGTCGGAGGACGCAGCCCTGACCGGGCTGGACGCCGTCGTCGTGAAGGTGCAGCGCCCGGGCATCCAGGACATCGTCGACACCGACCTCGCGGCACTGCGCCGGGTCGGCAGGTGGCTGAGCCACGTACGGATCGTGTCGGACCGCGTCGACGCGCCGCAGCTCGTCGAAGAGTTCGCCGAGACGAGTCTCGAGGAGATCGACTACCTGCACGAGGCCGCCAACGGCGAGAGGTTCGCGGCGGACTTCGCCGGCGACCCTCGCGTCGGCGTCCCCACCGTCGTCTGGGAGCGCACCTCGCGGCGCACCCTGACCCTCGAAGACGTCACGGCCATCAAGATCACCGACCACGAGTCGCTCCGGGCCGCCGGCATCGATCCCGCCGAGGTGGCGCAGGTGTTCGCCTCCGTCATGTTCGACCAGGTGTTCACGCACGGGTTCTTCCACGCCGACCCGCATCCGGGCAACATCTTCGTCACGCCGATGCCGACGACGGATGCCGCGGGTCCCGCGACCCCGCCGTGGCGGCTCACGTTCATCGACTTCGGGATGATGGGCGAGGTTCCGCCGAGCCTGCGCGCCGGTCTCCGCCGCCTCATGATCGCCGTCGCCGCGCGCGACGGCGTGGCCCTTGTGCAGAGCATCCGCGATGTCGGCGTCCTGCTGCCGAGTGCCGACACGAGCGAGCTCGAGCGCGCCATGACCCAGCTGTTCGCGCGCTTCGGCGGGATGGGCTTCGCCGAGCTGCGCGAGGTCGACCCGCGGGAGTTCCGCGCGTTCGCGATCGAGTTCCAGGACGTCGTGCGGACGCTGCCGTTCCAGCTGCCGGAGAACTTCCTGCTCATCGTGCGCGCCATGTCGCTGACCTCGGGTGTCTGCAGCGCCCTCGACCCCGCGTTCAACCTGTGGGATGCCGTCGAGCCCTATGCCTCGCGTCTCGTCCGGGAGGAGGGGCGCAACGCCGTGACCGACGTGCTGCGGCGCGCGGTGACCTCGCTGACGACCGCTTCGCGCCTGCCGGGCCGCGTCGACGACCTGATCACCCGCGTCGAGGACCATCGCATCACCCTGCCCGACCCGGCGCTGGAGCGTCGCGTCGGGCGGCTCGAGCAGCTCGGCCGTCGCACCCTGTCGGGCATGCTGTTCGCCGGCCTTCTCGTCGGGGGCGCGGTGATCCGCCCCGACGATCCGGTGCTCGGCGGTGTCCTCATGACGGGGTCGCTCCTGCCGCTCGCGCACGCCGTGCTCGCGGGGGTCTTCGGCCGCCGCTGGTGAGCGCGCGCCGGCGCCTAGGATGAGTCGGGCGCACCGGTCCGCGGGTGGCGGTGCGCGGAGGAGGCGGCATGGCCGGCAATCGCAGGACCTGGGTGCTCGTCGACGGAGAGAACATCGACGCCACCCTGGGCGGATCGATCCTCGGCCGGCGTCCGCAGCCCGATGAGCGGCCGCGGTGGGACCGCATCCTGTCGTTCGTCGCGGACAGCTGGAACCAGGATGCCCGCGGGCTCTTCTTCCTCAACGCGTCCATCAACCTGCCGATGTCGTTCGTGCAGGCGCTCCTGGCCCTCGGCTACCAGCCCGTGCCGCTGTCGGGAGACCCCGACGAGAAGGTCGTCGACCTCGCCATCCAGCGCACCCTCCGCGCCCTGCAGGACCACGGCGACGACGTCGTCCTCGTCAGTCACGACGGCGACTTCGTCGACGACCTCGGCGTCCTCGCCGACGGCTCGCGCCGTGTCGGCGTCCTCGCCTTCGAGGAGTTCCGCAACGCCGGCTTCGCCCAGATCCCCGGCATCCGCTTCTTCGACCTCGAGTACGACGCCGGAGCCTTCGACGCTCAGCTGCCGCGCGTGCGCATCATCCCGATCGCCGAGTTCGACCCGGAGCAGTTCCTGCGCTGAGCGCGCTCAGGCGAAGCGGACCCAGTTCGCGCCGCGGCCGGTCTCGTACCGGCCCTGCAGGTGCAGGTCCGCGCCGTCGACGCGGTACAGCGAGACGGTCGTCGAGCGCTCGCCCGCCGCGACGAGCAGCGTGCGGTCGTCGCTGACGGCGAAGCCACGCGGCTGCTCCTCGGTCACGACGAAGCCGGTCGGTTCGGAGAGGGAGCCGTCCGGCGCGATGCGCAGGGCCGCCAATGTGCTCGCGGTCCGCTCGGAGGCCCACACGACGCCGTCGGTGAGGTGGATGTCGGCGCCCCAGACGTAGTGGTTCTCGCGGGGGTCCTCGTCGATGACGCTGTGACGGAGCTTCTCGGACGGGTCGTGCGCGGGCGTCGCCGACAGCAGCTCGAGCGTCCCCGCCGCCGGATCGCGCCGGTAACGCAGGACCTCGCCGGTGAACTCCGTCAGGACGTACAGCGTCTGCTCGTCGTCGCCGAACGCGAGGTGACGCGGGCCGCTGCCGGTCGGAGCCGCGGCCACCGGCGGGTCGAGCGGGGTCAGCGCGAGGTCGTCGCCGAGCGAGAACTGCGCGAGGAGGTCGCTCTCGAGCGAGACGAAGTAGGCGTGGCGGCCGTCGCTGCTCGCGAGCACCGAGTGCAGTCGCGGGAAGCGGACCTCGGCGGCGGGCGGGCTGACGACGCCGTACGCGTCGACGGCGCAGACGATCCCGTACCCGCCGGAGTACGCCGCACCCAGCAGCACCGAGCCGTCCCGCGTGAGCGAGAGGTAGTTCATCGCGCCGCCGGGCAGCGGCACGCGGGTCAGCGGGGTGAGGTCGCCCGTCTCGCGGTCGAGGGAGAGGGTGAGGATGCCGGCCTCCGCGTTCTCGTCGTCGGCCTTGACCGACGCGTAGACGAGGCCGCGCTCGGGGTCGACGGCGAAGTTCGAGCATCCGGTGGTGCCGGTCGTGACCGACAGGCGCTCGAGCCCCGCATCCGTCACACGGAACGTGCTGATCGAGGATTCACCGGCATTGGCCACGAGGACGAGCGATGGGGACATGCTTCGATCGTAGGCCGAGGCTCCGCGCGGGCGTCCGCCGGGCCGGGAGTAGGGTCGAGGCATGCGTTTCCTGTCGGGCCCCGCCTCGTGACCACGACACCCCCCGTCGCCCGCACCCCCCGCTACTACCTGGGCGCACTGGGCATCGGCCTGCTCGCCGGGCTCATGTCGGGCATGTTCGGCGTGGGCGGCGGAACGGTCATCGTGCCCCTTCTGCTGACGCTGCTGGTCTTCGATCAGAAGCGCGCCGCCGGCACCTCGCTCGCCGCCATCGTGCCCACCGCCGCGGTCGGCGTCGTGTCGTACGCGGCCGTCGGGGCCGTCGCCTGGGTGCCTGCGCTGATCCTCGCCGCCGCCGCGGTCGTCGGCGCGCAGATCGGTACGTGGCTCCTGGCCCGCCTGCCGCAGAACGCGATCCGCTGGGGCTTCATCGCCTTCCTCGTCGTCGTCATCGTGATGCTCTTCATCGTCGTGCCGTCCCGCGAGGCGGAGTTGCCGCTGACGTGGCTCACGGGAACGGGCCTGGCCGTGCTCGGTGTCTTCACCGGCGTGATGGCGGGGCTCCTCGGGGTGGGCGGCGGCGTCATCGTCGTGCCCGCGCTCATCTTCCTTTTCGGCACGAGCGACCTGGTGGCCAAGGGCACCTCGCTGCTCATGATGATCCCGACCGCGATCTCGGGGACGATCGGCAACCTCCGCCGCCACAACGTCGACCTCGTCGCCGCCGGCGTGATCGGCATCGCCGCGTGCACGACCACCGCCCTCGGCGCGTGGCTTGCGACCCTCGTCGACCCGTTCACGGCGAACGTCCTCTTCGCGGTCTACCTGACCTTCATCGCCGTGCAGCTGTCGATCAAGGCCGTGCGGGCCCACCGCGCCCGCTGAACCGGGCCGGCGCCGGACCCGGACGGTAGGATCGACCGGTGCCCGTGAATCCCGAGTTGCAAGGTCGCGCCTTCCCGCCGACCGCCCCGTACCTCGTCGGCCGCGAGAAGGTGCGCGAGTTCGCCCGCGCGGTGTTCGCGACCGACCCGCAGCACGACGACCCCGAGGTCGCGCGTTCCCTCGGCTACGCCGACGTCGTCGCGCCGCCGACCTTCGCGATGGTGATCCAGGACGCCACGCTGCAGCAGCTGCTGAGCGAGCCGGATTCCGGGATCGTGCTCGAGCGCGTCGTGCACGCCGAGCAGCGCTTCCGCTACACGCGGCCCATCGTCGCCGGCGACGAGCTGACGGGACGCCTGACGGTCACCGGCATCCGCGCCTTCGGGAAGGGTGCGATGGTGACGAGTGAGGCCGAGATCACGGATGCCGCCGGTGACCGCGTCGTCACCGCGACCTCCGTCCTGCTGGTGGGAGGCGACGAATGACCGCCGTGGGCCCGAACCTCGAGGTCGGCGCGGTCGTCGCCGAGCGCACCGTGCACCTGACCCGCGCCGCGCTCGTGCGGTACGCGGGCGCATCGGGGGACTTCAACCCGATCCACTACAACGACGCCATCGCCGAGCGCGTGGGGCTGCCGGGTGTCCTCGCCCACGGCATGCTCACGATGGGCCTCGCCGTCGAGACGATCGTGTCGTGGCTGGGGGACTCCGGCCGCATCCTCGACTACGGCGTCCGCTTCACGCGCCCCGTCGTCGTCGACACCGATGCGGGGGCCGACGTCTCCGTCGTCGCCAAGGTCGGCGCGATCGAGGACGACGCCGTGCGCATCGACCTGACCGTCTCGCACGACGGCACGACCGTTCTCGGCAAGGCGCAGGTGCGCGTGCGCGCGGCATCCTGATGCCCGAGATCGCCCCCGTCCCGCTGTCGCAGCTCACGACGCTCCGCGTCGGAGGGATGCCGCGCCGCATGGTCGAGGCCGCGACGACCGACGAGCTCGTCGCCGCCCTCCGTGACGTGTGGGACGACGGCGAACGCTGGCTCGTCGTCGGCGGCGGGTCGAACCTGCTGTTCGGCGACGACGAGTTCGACGGCACCGTCGTCCTCGTGCGGACGAGCGGCATCGAGCGCCTCCCGTCGCCGCACCCCGGCCGCGTGCGGCTCAAGGTGCAGGCCGGTCACAACTGGGACGACCTCGTCGCGCAGACCGTGGCCGCAGGACTCAGCGGCATCGAAGCCATGTCGGGGATCCCCGGCACCACCGGCGCCGCCCCCATCCAGAACGTCGGCGCCTACGGCCAGGAGATCGTCGAGTCGCTCGTCGAGGTCGAGCTCATCGATGAGGCGACCGGCGAGGTGTCGGTGGTCCCGGCATCCGATCTGGGACTCGGGCTCCGCACCTCGGTGCTGAAGAAGCATTACGGGTCGGTCCCCGAGCGCTCCGCCGTCATCCTCTCGGTCACGCTGGAGCTCACGCAGGTCGGTCACGGCGACGTCCCCGTGCGCGGCGCGCAGCTGCGGTCGGCGCTGGGCCTCGAACCGGATGCCGCGGTCTCGCTCGCGTGGATCCGCGAGACGGTGCTCGACATCCGCTCCCGCAAGGGCATGGTGCTCGACGAGGACGACCACGACACGTGGAGTGCGGGGTCGTTCTTCCAGAACCCGATCGTCTCGGCGCAGTTCGCCGCGACGCTGCCGCCCGAGGCGCCGCGCTGGTCGATGGCGCCCGAGCCCGAGGCCGACCGCGTGATCCCGCTCGACCGGTTCGACGGATTCATCCCGCCCCGCTCGGACGGCCCCGCGCCGGTCAAGATCAGCGCCGCGTGGCTCATCGAGCAGGCGGGGATGCGCAAGGGCTTCCGCCTGCCGGGCTCGCGCGCGTCGCTGTCGACGAAGCACGCGCTCGCCCTCACGAACCGCGGACGCGCGACCGCAGAGGAGGTCGCCGCGCTGGCGCGACTCATCCAGCAGCGCGTGCAGTCCGAGTTCGGGGTGCTGCTGCAGCCCGAGCCGGTGCTCTTCGACGTCGAGCTCTGACCCGAGCCGTCGACCTCGGTGGTCGACGCCCGGCGGGCGCGCGTCAGCCGAAGAGGCGCTGCAGGCGCTGGACTCCCTCGAGCAGCTGCTCCTCACCGAGGGCGTACGACAGGCGCAGGTAGCCGGACGGGCCGAAGGCCTCGCCCGGGACGACGGCGACCTCGGCGCGCTCGAGGATGTAATCCGCCAGCTCGAGCGACGTGTCGATGTGCACACCGTCCCACTCGCGCCCCAGCAGTCCGGTGACGTCCGGGTAGACGTAGAACGCGCCGAGCGGGTTCGGGACCGTGACGCCGGGGATCTTCGCGAGCTCCGAGACGATCAGTCCGCGACGGCGGTCGAAGGCCTGGCGCATCTTCTCGGCCTCGTCCTGCGGGCCGGTGAGGGCGGCGAGGGCCGCGCGCTGCGCGATGTTGTTGACGTTCGAGCTGAGGTGCGACTGCAGGTTGCCGGCGACCTTGATCGCGGCGGCGGGGCCCACCATCCAGCCCACGCGCCAGCCGGTCATGGCGTACGTCTTCGCGACGCCGTTGACGAGGATCGTCTGGCCGGCGAGCTCGGGCACGGCCTCGACGATCGAGACCGCGCGAGCGCCTTCGTAGACGAGGTTCTGGTAGATCTCGTCGCTGATGACCCAGATGCCGTGGGCGAGGGCCCACTCGCCGATCGCCTTCGTCTCATCGGCGGTGTAGACGGCGCCCGTCGGGTTCGACGGCGACACGAACACGAGCGCGGTCGTCTTGTCGGTGCGGGCGGCCTCGAGCTGGTCGACGGTGACCTTGTACTCCTGGTCGGCGCCGGCGAACACCTCGACGGGCACACCGTCGGCCAGGGCGATCGCCTCGGGGTAGGTGGTCCAATACGGCGCGGGCAGCAGCACCTCGTCGCCCGGGTTCACGACCGCCTGGAAGGCCTGGTAGACGGCTTGCTTGCCGCCGTTGGTGACGATCACCTGCGACGGGGCGACCTCCAGCCCCGAGTCGCGCAGCGTCTTCGCGGCGATCGCCTCGCGCAGCACGGGCAGACCGGCCGCGGGGGTGTACCGGAAGTTGGCGGGATCGCGCAGCGCCTCGGCCGCGGCATCCACGACGAACTGCGGGGTCGCGAAGTCGGGCTCGCCGGCCGCGTACGAGACCACCGGTCGTCCCGCGGCCTGCAGCGCCTTCGCCTTCGCGTCGACCTTCAGGGTCGCGGACTCGGCGATCGCGCTGAGCTTCGTGGAGACGGCGGGCGTGCGGGGGGCGGCAGCGTGTTCGGTCACCCTCCGAGCGTACCGTCGGGCGCAATGTCGCGGGATGCCGACCGGCACCCTGTCCGGCCGGTTCAGCGCGTCGGGCGCGTCAGGATCTCGTTGCCGGATTCGAGGATCGCGACCGTGTGCTCGGTGTGGGCGGTGCGGCATGCGGTCGCGCTGCGCAGCGTCCAGCCGTCCTCGTCGACCTTCAGTTCCTCGGTGTCGACCATGACCCACGGCTCGATCGCGAGCATGAGTCCGGGGCGCAGGCGATACCCGCGGCCGGCGCGGCCGATGTTCGAGACGTGCGGGTCCTGATGCATCGTCGTGCCGATGCCGTGCCCGCCGAACTCGGTGTTCACGGGGTAGCCGGCACCGGTCAACACGTCGCCGATCGCGGCGGAGATGTCACCGATGCGCGCGCCAGGCTGGGCGGCTTCGATGCCGGCGGCGAGGGCCTCCTCGGTCGCACGGATGAGGGCATCGTTCTCGGCGTGGGGCGCGCCGCCGACGGTGAAGCTGATCGCGGCATCGGCGGCGACCCCGCCCGTCTTGATCGCGAGGTCCAGCGTCAGCAGGTCACCGGCGGCGACACGCTGGTCCCGCGGACGGCCGTGCAGCACGGCGTCGTTGACGGCGGTGCAGATGTAATGGCCGAACGGGCCGCGGCCGAACGACGGCGCGTAGTCGACGTAACAGGACTCGGCGCCGGCGCCGAGGATCATGTCCTTCGCCCATGCATCGATCTCAAGCAGGTTCGTGCCCGGCTTCACGCGCTCCTTGATGCCGTGCAGGATGTCGCCGACGAGGCCGCCCGTCGTGCGGGCGCGGTCGATCTGGTCGGGGGTGAGGATCTCGATCACGAGGCAGTCCGTTCCGGTCGGCAGGCGCGACCTCTCATCCTACGCCCGCCCGGATGGTTCCCAGCCCGGCTCCACTACGGTGGATAGGTGAGTGACCCCCAGACCCCGACCGAGCCCGCAGACACCCCCGCCCTCCCCGGCTTCGACGAGCTGGGCCTCACCGGTCCCGTCCTCGCCGCCATCAAAGACCTCGGCTACGAGACGCCCTCCGCGATCCAGGCCGCGACCATCCCCGTCCTCCTCGGCGGCCGCGACGTCGTCGGCATGGCACAGACCGGCACCGGCAAGACCGCCGCGTTCGCGCTGCCGATCATGGAGAACCTCGACCTGACGCAGAAGACGCCGCAGGCGCTCGTGCTCGCCCCCACCCGTGAGCTCGCGCTCCAGGTGTGCGAAGCGTTCGAGTCCTACGCCGCGCGCATGAAGGGCGTCCACGTCCTCCCCGTCTACGGCGGTCAGGGCTACGGCGTGCAGCTGTCGGCTCTCCGCCGCGGCGTGCACATCGTCGTCGGCACGCCCGGCCGCATCATGGACCACCTCGAGAAGGGCACCCTCGACCTCTCGCAGCTGAAGAACCTCGTGCTCGACGAGGCCGACGAGATGCTGAAGATGGGCTTCGCCGAGGATGTCGAGCAGATCCTCGCGCAGACCCCCGCCGAGAAGCAGGTCGCCCTGTTCTCGGCGACGATGCCGGCATCCATCCGCCGTCTCGCGCAGCAGTACCTGCGCGACCCGGAGGAGATCACGGTCAAGACCAAGACATCCACGAACACGAACATCACGCAGCGGTATCTGATCGTGTCGTACCAGCAGAAGGTCGACGCCCTCACCCGCATCCTCGAGGTCGAGGACTTCGACGGGATGATCATCTTCGTCCGCACGAAGAACGAGACCGAGACCCTCGCCGAGAAGCTGCGTGCCCGCGGGTTCAGCGCGGCGCCCATCAACGGTGACATCCCGCAGCCGCAGCGCGAGCGCAGCATCCAGCAGCTGAAGGACGGCAAGCTCGACATCCTCGTCGCGACCGACGTCGCCGCGCGGGGCCTCGACGTGGAGCGCATCAGCCACGTCGTGAACTTCGACATCCCCACCGACACCGAGTCGTACGTGCACCGCATCGGCCGCACCGGTCGCGCCGGCCGCACCGGCGACGCGATCAGCTTCGTCACGCCGCGCGAGCGCTATCTGCTCGCCCACATCGAGCGAGCGACGCGTCAGGCGCCCACGCAGATGCAGCTGCCGACGACCGAGGACATAAACTCGACCCGTCTCGCGCGCTTCGACGACGCCATCACGGCGGCGCTCGCCGAGACCGACCGCATCAACGGGTTCCGCGACGTCATCGCGCACTACGTCCGCAACCACGACGTGCCCGAGCAGGACGTCGCCGCGGCGCTCGCCGTCGTGGCGCAGGGCGAGACACCGCTGCTGCTCGACCCCGAGCGCGACGAACTCGCGAAGGCGGTCGCCGCCGACGCCGAGCGCGGCACGCGCAAGGACCGTCCGGCGCGCGCCGACGGCCCCCGTGAGCGTCGTGGCAAGGGCGACTTCACGACGTACCGCATCGCGGTCGGACGCCGGCAGCGCGTCGAGCCCCGGCAGATCGTGGGCGCACTCGCGAACGAGGGCGGCCTCGGCCGCGACGACTTCGGCGCCATCACGATCCGTCCCGACTTCTCGCTCGTCGAGCTCCCGACGAACATGGATGCCGGCGTCCTCGACCGCCTGCGCGCCACGCGCATCTCGGGTCAGCTGATCAACATCGCCCCCGACCGGGGACGCCCCGGCCAGCGGGGCGGTGATCGGCGCCCGTTCGACGACCGCCCGAAGCGCAGCTTCGACGACCGTCCGCCGCGGAAGCCCCGGCACAAGGACTGACCGCACGAAGAGGGGGCGGATGCCTGAACAGGCATCCGCCCCCTCTTCGTTCCCCCCGGACGTCAGCCGAACTGGTTCATCGTGTTGTGCGCGCCGCCCGCCTTCAGGGCGGCCTCGCCGGCGAAGTACTCCTTGTGGTTGTCGCCGATGTCGCTGCCGGCCATGTTCTGGTGCTTGACGGTCGCGATGCCCTCGCGGATCTCGCGCCGCTGCACGCCGCGCACGTATGCGAGCATGCCCTCGTCGCCGAAGTAGCCCTTGGCCAGGTCATCCGTCGACAGCGCGGCGGTGTGGTAAGTCGGCAGGGTGATGAGGTGGTGGAAGATCCCCGCCCGCGCGGCGCTGTCGCGCTGGAAGGTGCGGATCTTCTCGTCCGCCAGCCGGGCGAGCTCGGTGTCGTCGTAGGCGACGTTCATGAGGTCGGCGCGGTCGTAGGCCGAGAGGTCCTCACCGCGCTGCTCGAGCGCGTCGTACGCCTGCTGCCGGAAGTTCAGCGTCCAGTTGAACGACGGGCTGTTGTTGTACACGAGCTTCGCGTTCGGCACCTCGGCGCGGATCGCGTCGACCATGCCCGCGATCTGCTCGATGTGCGGCTTCTCCGTCTCGATCCACAGCAGGTCGGCGCCGTTACGGAGCGACGTGATGCAGTCGAGCACGACGCGCGCCTCGCCCGTCCCGGGCCGGAACTGGTACAGGTTGCTGGGCAGGCGCTTGGGCCGCAGCAGCGTGCCGCCCCGCTTGATGACGACGTCGCCGTTGCCGAGGTCGTCGCCCGAGATCTCCTCGACGTCGAGGAACGCGTTGTACTGGTCGCCGAGGTCGCCCGGCTCTCGCGTGACGGCGAGCTTCTGCGTGAGGCCGGCGCCGAGCGAATCGGTGCGGGCGACGATGACGCCGTTGTCGATGCCGAGCTCGAGGAATGCGTAGCGGACCGCGTTGAGCTTCGCGATGAAGTCCTCGTGCGGGACGGTGACCTTGCCGTCCTGGTGACCGCACTGCTTCTCGTCCGACACCTGGTTCTCGATCTGGATGGCGCACGCGCCCGCCTCGATCATCTTCTTCGCCAGCAGGTACGTCGCCTCGGGGTTGCCGAAGCCGGCGTCGATGTCGGCGATGATCGGGACGACGTGCGTCTCGAAGCTGTCGATCTGCGACTGCACGAACTCGGCGGCCGTCTCGTCGCCGGCGGCGCGGGCGTCGTCGAGCTTGGTGAACAGCAGGTCGAGCTCACGGGCATCCGCCTGCCGGAGGAACGTGTACAGCTCCTCGATGAGGGCGGGGACGGCCGTCTTCTCGTGCATGGACTGGTCGGGGAGCGGCCCGAACTCGGAGCGCAGCGCCGCGACCATCCAGCCCGACAGGTACAGGTAGCGCTTGTTCGTGCTCTTGAGGTGCTTCTTGATCGAGATCAGCTTCTGCTGCCCGATGAAGCCGTGCCAGACGCCGAGCGACTGCGTGTAGAGGGACGAGTCGGCGTCGTACTCGGCCATGTCGCGCCGCATGATGTCGGCGGTGTACTGCGCGATCTCCAGTCCCGTGCGGAACCGGTTCTGCGCGCGCATCCGGGCGACGGATTCGGGGTCGATGGCATCCCAGGAGGGGCCGTTCGCCTCCTTCAGGGTGCGGATGGCGTCGATGTCGTTCGAGTAAGCGGTCATTGCTCTTCCTCTGGTGTGCGGGGCCGGGGTCAGTCGGCGTCGGTCAGGTAGGTGGCGTAGGCGCCGAGGGTCAGGAACGTCGGGAACTCGGCGCCGAGGGCGACATCGCGGAACACGGCGGCGGCGTCGTCGAACCGGTCGCCGCCCTGGCGCTCGACCTCGCTCAGCACCTGCGCGATGAGGCCCTCGATGTAGTCCCGGGTGATCGGCGTGCCGTCCTCGGTGGTGCGGTCCTGGTGGATCCACTGCCACACCTGCGACCGGCTGATCTCCGCGGTCGCGGCATCCTCCATCAGGTTGTCGATCGCGACGGCGCCGAGTCCGCGCAGCCACGCCTCGATGTAGCGGATCGCCACCGACACGTTGCCGTAGACCCCGGCAGCGCTGATCGGCAGGCCGATGTGGCAGTCGATCAGCTGCGACGGGTGCACCTGGACGTCCTCCCGCAGGCGGTCGACCTGGTTCGGCCGGTCGCCGAGCACGGCGTCGAACTCCGCCTGCGCGACCGGGATGAGGTCGGGGTGGGCGACCCACGTGCCGTCGAAGCCGTCGCCGGCCTCGCGCTTCTTGTCGGCGGCGACCTTCTCGAACGCCTGCCGCGTCACCTCGGGGTCGCGCCGGTTCGGGATGAAGGCGCTCATGCCGCCGATCGCGTAGGCGCCGCGCTTGTGGCACGTCTGCACCAGCAGCTCGGTGTACGCCCGCATGAACGGGACGGTCATGGTGACCTGGCTGCGGTCGGGGAGGACGAACCGGGCGCCGCGGCCGCGGTAGTTCTTGATCATCGAGAAGATGTAGTCCCACCGGCCGGCGTTCAGACCCGCGATGTGGTCGCGCAGCTCGAACAGGATCTCGTCCATCTCGAACGCGGCGGGAAGCGTCTCGATGAGGACGGTCGCGCGGATCGTGCCGTGCGGGATGCCGACGTACTGCTCGCTGTAGGTGAAGACGTCGTCCCACAGCTTGGCCTCCTCGGACGACTCGATCTTCGGGAGGTAGAAGTACGGGCCGCGGCCGTTGGCGATCAGCTGCGCGGCGTTGTGGAAGAAGTACAGGCCGAAGTCGACGAGCGAGCCGGACGCCGCGAGGGTGCGGCCGTTCCGGTCGGTGAACTCCATGTGCTTCTCCATGAGGTGCCAGCCGCGCGGCCGCATGACAATCGTCGGCGTCCGCTCCGCCGTGACGCGGTACTCCTTGCCCGCCTCGTTCGTGTAGGTCAGCTGCCCGCGGATCGCGTCGAAGAGCGAGAGCTGGCCCTCGATGACGTTGCGCCACGTGGGGCTGGTGGCGTCCTCCTGGTCGGCCAGCCACACCTTCGCGCCGGAGTTCAGCGCGTTGATCGTCATCTTCGGGTCGGTCGGGCCGGTGATCTCCACCCGGCGGTCCTCAAGCCCGGGGCCGGGGCCGGCGACGCGCCATTCCGCGTCGTCGCGGATGTGCGCCGTGTCATCCCGGAACGTGGGGTCCTGGCCGTTGCCGATCTCGAAGCGCCGACGCATCCGCGCGGCCAGCCGGTCGTGGCGACGACCGCCGAAGCGGGCGTGGAGCTCGGCGAGGAAGTCGAGCGCGGCGGGAGTCAGGATCTCCTCGTACCGGTCGCCCATCCGACCGCGAACGACGAGCGTCGGCGTGATCTGCGTCGGGGTGGGGGTGGTGACGGGCGCGATGCCCGTGGCAGTGAGGGTCATGGCCGGCTCCTTCGCGGTGAGGTCGACGCCGGTGCGGCGCCGATTCGGTTCGTGACACCCAGCCTGTGTGAAGTTCGACTCTCGCAACGAACATTTCCGGAGAGAAGATTGCGCGATCTTCTGCTTCCGTGACACACTCCCGGTCATGACAATCATCGAAGACGCCCCGGTCGACGGCGATGCGGCCGACGCGCTCACCATCGGGAGGCGGGTGCGGCAGCTGCGCGTCGCGCGCGGGATGACGCTCGACGACCTGGCATCCGCCGTGTCCCGAGCGCCGAGCCAGTTGTCGATGATCGAGACGGGCAAGCGGGAGCCGAAGCTCACGCTGCTGCAGGCGATCGCGCGTGCCCTCGGCACGACGATCGACGCGCTGCTCGAGGCGGAGCCGCTCGACGAGCGCGCCACGCTGGAGATCGCGGTGGAGAGGGCGATGAAGGGGCCGACGTTCCAGTCCCTCGGGATCGAGCCGTTCCGCATCGGCAAGGCCGTGCCCGACGAGGTGCTGCGTACCGTGCTGCGCCTGCAGGGCGAGGTCGAGCGGCTCAACGACGAGCGCTCCGCGACGCCAGAAGAGGCGCGTCGCGCCAACGTGGAGCTCCGCCACCTCATGCGGCGGCAGGACAACTACTTTCCGGAGCTCGAGGACCACGCGCAGCGGATCCTCGCCGCCGTCGACCATCCAGGCGGCCCGCTCACGCAGCGGACCGCATCCGAGATCGCCGCCCACCTCGGCTTCTCACTGCACTACGTGAGCGACCTGCCGCAGTCCACGCGCAGCGTCGCCGACATCCGCCACGGCCGGCTGTACCTCTCGAGCACGGTGCCGCACCGCGGCGACTCGCGGACCCCCGTGCTGCAGGCGCTCGCCAGCCGCATCCTCGGCCATGCCGAACCGCGCTCCTACGCCGAATTCCTGCGCCAGCGCGTCGAGACCAACTACCTCGTCGGCGCGATGATGGTGCCCGAGGCGCACGCGGCGGCGGCGCTGCAGGAGGCGAAGTCCCGTCGCGCGCTCTCGATCGAGGACCTCCGCGATGCCTATTCGGTGTCGTACGAGACCGCCGCGCACCGGTTCACCAACCTCGCGACGCGGCACCTCGACTTCCCGGTGCACTTCCTCAAGGTGCACGAGTCGGGCACGATCACGAAGGCGTACGAGAACGACGACGTGAACTTCCCCGCCGACCGGTTCGGCTCGATCGAGGGGCAGCTGTGCTGCCGCAAGTGGACGAGCCGGGTCGTGTTCGACATCCCCGACAAGTTCAACCCGTACTACCAGTACACCGACACCGGGAACGGGACCTACTGGTGCACGGCCCGCGTGGAGGCGTCGAGCGAAGGCTCCCACTCGGTGAGCGTGGGCGTCCGCTTCGACGACACGAAGTGGTTCATCGGCCGCGAGACGACGAACCGCGGCGTGTCACGTCACTCCGTCGAGGTGTGCTGCCGGCGCCCGCCGGAGGACCTCGAGTCGCAGTGGCGCGACCAGGCGTGGCCGAACGTGCGGACGCCGCGGACGCTGCTCGCGACGCTGCCGACGGGGGCCTTCCCCGGCGTCGACACGACCGACCTGTACGAGTTCCTCGAGGCGCACGCGCCGGAGTGAGGCCGCCGCCGGGCCGAACGGCGGAGATCCTCGCGACGCGCCGTGGTGCGGCATCCGTTCCGCGGCGTGTCCGACCGGATCTCCGCCGTCGGCCTCACCCCCCGAGCTGCAGCGCCGCCCACAGCTCGGCGCGCCCGGCGAACGACGAGAGGTCGACGCCGAGCACGCGTTCCGCGGCGGCGAGGCGCGTGCGCACGGTGTGGCGGTGCACACCGAGCGCGGATGCGGCGCCGTCGTTCGACCCGTCGGCGGCCACCCACGCGCGCAGGGTCTGTTCGAGCCGGCCGCCCTGCTCGCGGTCGTGCCGGCGCAGCGGCTCGAGGAAGGCGGCGGCCACCGTCGGCGCGGTCCCCGCCGACAGCGCCGACAGGATGCCGCCGGCCTGCACCTCCGCGAATCCCACCACGCCCGCGCTCCCGGCGCGTCCGCGCGCCACGCGGGCCTGGTCCAGGGCCTTCGCGAAGCCGGCGTAGGGCGTCGGTTCCGACACCCCCAGCCGCGCGTCGAAGCGTCCGGCGAACTCGTCGAGGACCGATGACGCGGATGCCGGGACCACGATCACCACGTCGTCGTCGACGCTCCCGAAGAACAGCCCGCCGTGGCGCTCCTCGGCGCGCAGCTCCAGCAGGTCGAGCAGTGCGTCCGCGCGGCGACCGGCGGCATCCGTCACCGCCACCACGACCGGCGCGGGCGGCAGGGCGCCCCAGACGTCCCGGGAGATCTGCCGGGCGAGGGCCGGATCCCCGGTGAGGAGCGAGCGCACCATCCCCGAGCGCAGCGCCTTGCGCGCCCGCGACAGGCGCTGATGCTGCTCGAGGGCGAGCCCCGCCATCGCGATCACCGCGGTGACGACGTCGCGCCCGGCGCGGTCGAGCTCGCCGGCGGCGATCGCGAGGACGCCGCGCAGCTCGCCGCCGCGCCCGAGGGTCTGCAGCGTGAAGGCGGCGGCGTCCGAGTGCAGCGACGAGCCGGCGCGCGCACCGCGCCGCAGCACCGCGCCGACCTCGGCGCGCAGGGTGTCCGCCGCCGTGGGCGAGAGCGCGCCAGCGGGGTGCTCTCGGACGAGCTCGCCGGCGGCGTCGTACATCCCGACCCAGGTGTCGAGCTGCTTGGCGAGCTCGGCGATCGTCGCCCCGAGCCCGTCGGGGCGGAGCGCGGCGAGGGCGAGGGCGCGCTGCGCCGACAGCGCCCACGTGCGCCGTGCGTAGGCCTGCGCGGCGACGGCTTCGGCGTTGGCGCGGGCGACGGCGATGAAGGGTGTGCTGTAGGGGACCTCGAACAGGGGGAGCCCGGCGGCCCGGCACGCCGCCGCGAGGTCGGGCGGGATGCCGTCGCGCACCACCTCGGTGCCGAAACCGAGCGCCGCCACGCCGCGGTCCACGAGCCGCCGGACGTACGCGTCGAAGGGGTAGTCGCCGTCGGTCGGGAACTGGGTGCCGGTCGTCAGGAGGACGAGGTCCTCGGCGAGGAACGGGGTCGGATCGTCGAGGTCGGAGCTGTGCACCCACCGGGTCGGTCGGTCGAGCGCCCCCGGCCGGAAGGCCGACTCGTCGTCGGCGAGGCGGAGGGCCAGCTCGCGGCGAGAGAGCAGCGCCCGCAGGGTCGGCTCGGCCTCGCGCGTGACCATGTCGCCTCCTCCGGTGTGTACACGATGTACACCCCTGCGCTGAGGATAGACGCAACGGCGAGTGACCGCTCGCCCGCGCCCCTCTACGCTCGCCGCATGAGCACCTCGACCGCAGCCGTCACCACGCCCCTCGGCGGACCGTCCCTCCCGCAGGAGCGCCGCCTCGAGACCGCGATCCCCGGGCCCCGCTCGCAGGAGCTCCTTTCGCGCAAGGCCGAGGCCGTCGCCGCGGGCGTCGGGCACACCGTCCCGATCGCGGCCGTCGCCGCCGGCGGTGGCGTCGTGGTCGATGCTGACGGCAACTCGCTCATCGACCTCGGCTCGGGCATCGCCGTCACGACGGTGGGTGTCGCGCACCCGAAGGTCGTCGAGGCGATCGCCGCCCAGGCCGCGCAGCTGACGCACACCTGCTTCATGATCTCGCCGTACGAGTCCTACGTGGAGGTGGCCGAGAACCTCAACCGGCTCACCCCCGGCGACCACGCGAAGAAGAGCGCCCTGTTCAACTCGGGCGCCGAGGCGGTCGAGAACGCCGTCAAGATCGCCCGCAAGTTCACCGGCAAGCAGGCCGTCGTCGCCTTCGACCACGCCTACCACGGCCGCACCAACCTCACGATGGCGCTCACCGCCAAGTCCATGCCCTACAAGAGCGGCTTCGGTCCGTTCGCCTCCGAGATCTACCGCGTGCCCGGTTCGTACCCGCTCCGCGACGGACTGTCGGGGGCGGATGCTGCGGCCCGCGCGATCTCGATGATCGAGAAGCAGGTCGGTGCCGACAACCTGGCCGCCGTCATCATCGAGCCCATCCAGGGCGAGGGCGGCTTCGTCGTCCCGGCCGACGGCTTCCTGCCGGCCGTCGTCGACTGGTGCCGGGACAACGGCGTCGTCTTCATCGCCGACGAGGTGCAGTCGGGCTTCGCCCGCACCGGCGCCATGTTCGCGAGCGAGCACTTCGGCATCGTGCCGGACCTGATCACCACGGCCAAGGGCATTGCTGGGGGCATGCCCTTGGCCGCGGTCACCGGTCGCGCCGACATCATGGATGCGACGCACACCGGCGGCCTCGGCGGCACGTACGGCGGTAACCCCGTCGCGTGCGCGGCCGCGCTCGCGGCGATGGACGCCTTCGAGAACGACGGCCTCATCGAGCGCGCGCAGCAGATCGAGGCGCTCCTCACGGCGCGACTGGGCGCCATGGCGGCATCCGACCCCCGCATCGCGGAGGTCCGCGGGCTCGGCGCCATGATCGCGATCGAGTTCGTCGACCCGACGACCGGTGCGCCGGACGGTGCGCTCACGTCCGCGGTCGCGAAGGCCTGCATCGCCGAAGGCGTCATCGTGCTCACGTGCGGCACCTACGGCAACGTGATCCGCTTCCTGCCCCCGCTGTCGATCAGCGACGACCTGCTGACCGAGGGCCTCGACGTCCTCGCGCGGGCGCTGAAGACGGTCTGAGTATGACGGGGTCCGAAAACTGGTCGCAGCCGGTCTCGCCCGAGACGTCGGCGGGGCTCGGCGCGGTGACGCAGGCGCGCGCCAGCAAGCTGCGCTCGCGCCACGTGACGATGATCACCCTCGGCGGGATCATCGGGGCGAGCCTGTTCGTCGGCTCCGGCAACGTCATCCGCGAGGTCGGACCCGCCGCGATCGTCTCGTACCTGATCGGCGGTCTGCTCGTCTTCTTCGCCATGCGCATGCTGGGCGAGATGGCGGCATCCCGCCCCGCAATCGGTTCCTTCATGGAGTACGCCCGCGTCGGTCTCGGCGACTGGGCGGCGTACCTCGTGGGCTGGCTCTACTGGTACTTCTGGGTCGGGGTCCTCGCCTACGAGGCGGTGCTCGGCGGCGAGACGCTCCACACGTGGCTCCCGGCGCTGCCGTCCTGGGCCTGGTCGCTCATCCTCATCGCGATCTTCGTCGGCACCAACGTCATCTCGGTGCGCACCTTCGGGGAGGTCGAGTTCTGGCTCGCGAGCATCAAGGTGGTCGCCATCGTCGTGTTCCTGGGCGCCGGCATCCTTTTCGCCCTCGGACTCTGGCCGAATGCGACCTTCGCCGTCCCGAACCTGTGGGAACACGGCGGCTTCGCCCCCAACGGCATCGGCGTCGCCTTCACCGGCGTCGCGCTCGTGATCTTCTCGTACTTCGGCACCGAGATCGCCGTCATGGCCTCGGCCGAGTCAGTGGACCCCGCCAAGGGCATCCGACAGGCGACGAGCACGATCATCTGGCGCATCCTGCTGTTCTTCGTAGGATCGGTCCTCGTCATCGTCACCGTCGTCCCCTGGGACGAACTGCCCGTGCCGACCGACGTCGCCAACGCGCCCTTCACGATCGCACTGTCGCGCTTCGGCATCCCGTTCGCCGACGTCATCATGCAGCTCGTCATCTTCACGGCCGTCATCTCAGTGCTGAACTCCGGGCTGTACTCGGCCTCGCGCATGTTCGCGGCCCTCGCCGACAAGGGGTTCGCCCCGAAGGTCGTCGCCCGCCGGTCGCGCACCGGGGTGCCCGTGTTCGCCCTGCTCGCCTCGACGATCGGCGGGCTCATCGCGACGCTCGTGAACTTCGTCGCCCCCAGCTCGGGCATCTTCGACTTCATCATGAACTCGGCGGGCCTCGTCGCCCTCTTCGTCTACGTCTTCATCGCGCTCACGCAGATGCGGCTGCGGCAGAAGATGACGCCCGACGAGGTCGCCGCGTTGAAGCTCAAGGTGTGGCTGCACCCGTGGCTCAACATCCTGCTGATCGCCGCGATCACCGCCGTCGTCGCCATCATGCTGACGTCGGAGTCCGGGCGCGCGCAGGTGTGGACGAGCCTCATCGCGACCGCCGTGCTACTCGTGTTCTGGCCGCTCGTGCGGCGCAACCTCCGTCGCCGGCCCGACCACGCGCCGACGACCAGCTCTCTGACGAAGGAGTCGTGAATGACCGAGATCACCCGTGACGTCGTGATCGTGGGAGCCGGTGCCGCCGGCCTCACCGCCGCGAACGAGCTGCGCAAGGCCGGTCTGTCGGTCGCCGTCCTCGAGGCGCGCGAGCGCGTCGGCGGTCGCCTGTGGACCGACGTCGTCGACGGCGCGATGCTCGAGCTCGGCGGCCAGTGGGTCTCGCCCGACCAGGACGCCCTCATCGAGACGGTCGCCGAACTGGGTCTCGAGACCTTCAGCCGCTACCGCGAGGGCGACAGCGTCTACGTCGGGCCCGACGGCACCGTGTCGCGTTTCACGGGCGAGATGTTCCCCGTGAGCCCCGAGACCGAGCGGACGATCGACGCGATCACCCGCCGGCTCGACGCGATGGTCGCCGAGATCGACCCCGACCGTCCCTACGCGCACCCGAAGGCCGCCGAGTGGGACACGATCACGTGGGACGCGTGGCTCCGCCAGCAGACCGACGACGACGAGGCGGTCCGCAACCTCGCCTTCGCGACCGGGTCGGCGATGCTCACGAAGCCGACGCACGCCTTCTCGCTGCTGCAGTCCCTGCTCATGGCCGCGAGCGCCGGCAGCTACTCGCACCTCGTCGACGCGGACTTCATCCTCGACAAGCGCGTCGTGGGCGGCCTGCAGCAGGTGCCGGTGCTCTTGGCGGAGCGCCTCGGCGACGACGTCTTCCTGAACCGTCCGGTGCGCACGCTCGAATGGTCGGATGCCGGGGTCACGGCGCACGCGGAGGGCCTCACCGTCCGCGCGCGCAGCGCGATCCTCGCCCTCGCGCCGGTGCTGTACCACCGGATCTCGTTCGAGCCGCCGATGCCGCGTCTGCAGCATCAGATGCACCAGCACCTGTCGATGGGGTTCGTCATCAAGGTGCACGCCGTCTACGAGACGCCGTTCTGGCGCGAGAAGGGCCTGTCGGGCACCGCCTTCAGCCCCTACGAGATCTGCCACGAGGCCTACGACAACACGAACCACGAGGACCCGCGCGGCACGCTCGTCGGCTTCGTGTCGGACCGTAACGCCGACGACATGTTCCGCCTGTCGGCCGAGGAGCGCAAGGAACGCATCCTCGAGTCGCTGTCTCACTACTACGGCCCCGAGGCGAAGGACCCGGTCGTCTACTACGAGAGCGACTGGGGCACCGAGGAGTGGACCCGCGGCGCCTACGCGGCGAGCTTCGACATGGGCGGCCTGCACCGCTACGGCGCGGATGTGCGCACGCCCGTCGGGCCCATCCACTTCGCCTGCAGCGACATCGCGGGCGCCGGCTACCAGCACGTCGACGGCGCGATCCGCATGGGTCGCCTGGCCGCCCGGAACATCCTCGCGGACGGCCGGACATGAGCGGCCGGATCGTCGTCGGGTACACCGCGACGAAGGCGGGCCGCGACGCGGTGGCCGTCGCGGGCGGGCTCGCCGCGGCATCCGGTGCCGAGCTCGACATCGTCCTGGTCCTGCCGGGGGAGGGGCGCAGCGTCATCACCCCTCCCGACGCGTCGTACGACCGCTACCTGCTCGGCCAGGCCGAGTCCTGGCTCGCCGAGGCGGCCGCGGATGTGCCGAACGGCGTGGTCCACCGCGAGCACGCCCGCTACGCCGAGTCGTTCGCCGAGGGTCTCGTCGAGGCCGCCGACGAGTTCGGCGCCTCGCACCTCGTGGTGGGCGCCGCCGACGGCGGCTCGCGGGGCCGTCACCGGCTGGGCTCCACGACGAGCCAGCTGCTCCACTCCTCCGACGTTCCGGTTGTGCTCGTGCCGCGCGGTGCGCGCAAGCGGGTGACGGATGCCGGTGTCCCGCGCCTGACCGTCGCGGTCGGCACGCGTGCCGGTGCCGACGTCCTCCTCGAGGAGGCCGTCGCGCTCGCGTCGGCGACGGGGGCGTCGCTGCGCCTCGTCTCGCTCGTGACGGTCGACCTGCCCGCCTCGGTCGACACGGGGGTCATCCGCCTCGCCGGGGCCGCCCACGCCGAGAAGGTCCTCGACGACGTCCTGACGGCCATCCCCGAGGGTGTCCGCGCCGACATCGTGACCGCGAAGGGCGACAGCATCGAGGATGCCGTGGCCCACCTCGACTGGCTGCCGGGCGAGATGATCCTCGTCGGCTCGAGCCGCCTCGCGCAGCCGCGGCGCCTCTTCCTGGGATCGGTCGCGGCGAAGCTGCTGAGCGAGATCCCGGTGCCGATGGTCGTCGTGCCTCGCACCCGCACCCCCGAACAGTCCCGCTGATCCGAAGGAGCTCGACGATGAGCCAGCACGCCGCAGAGAAGATCCCCGGCGCGAAAGACGCCGCGATCTCCGCCAAGGGCCTCAGCGCCGGAACGGTGGGCCTGGTCGGCGCCGTCGTGATCGGTGTCTCGACGATCGCCCCCGCCTACACGCTCACCGCCTCCCTGGGGCCGACAGTCTCGGCGGTGGGCGTGCAGGTGCCCGCCGTGATCCTCGTCGGGTTCATCCCGATGCTGCTCGTCGCTCTGGGCTACCGCGAGCTGAACCGGGTCATGCCCGACTCCGGAACGAGCTTCACGTGGGGCGTCCGCGCCTTCGGCCCGTGGATCGGATGGATGACGGGCTGGGGCCTGATCGCGGCGACCGTCATCGTGCTGTCGAACCTCGCTGGCATCGCCGTCGAGTTCCTCTTCCTGCTGATCGCGCAGATCAGCGGCAACGAGGGCATCGCCGAGCTCGCCTTCAACCCGTTCATCAACGTCGGGGTGTGTCTCCTGTTCCTCCTGGGCGCGACGCTCGTGTCCTACCGCGACATGCAAACCACGCAGAAGTTCCAGTACGTCCTCGTTGGTTTCCAGGTCATCGTGCTCGTCCTCTTCGCGGTCGCCGCCTTCGTGAAGAGCTTCAGCGGGGACGGCATCGACCACCTCGCCTTCGACTGGTCGTGGGTCAACCCGTTCGAGGTGTCGAGCTTCAGCGCCTTCGCCGCGGGCATCTCGCTGTCGATCTTCATCTTCTGGGGCTGGGACGTCGTCCTGACGATGAACGAGGAGACGAAGGACCCCGACCGCACGCCCGGACGCGCCGCGATGGTGACCGTCGTGGTCGTGATGGCGCTCTACCTCGCCCTGTCCGTCAGTCTGATGATGTTCGCCGGCGTCGGGACCGGGGAACTCGGGCTCGGCAACGAGGACATCTCGGCGAACGTCTTCTTCGCGCTCTCGGGCCCCGTGCTCGGACCGTTGGCGTTCCTCGTCTCGCTGGCCGTGCTCTCGAGCTCGGCGGCATCCCTCCAGTCCACCGCGGTGGGACCGGCCCGGACGCTGCTGGCGATGGGGCACTACGGCGCGTTGCCGCGTCGGTTCGCCGCCGTCAGCCCGCGGTTCTTCACGCCCGGCTTCGCGACGATCGTGTCCTCCGTCGTCGCCGCGGTGTTCTACGCGGTCATGCGGCTGCTCAGCGAGAACGTCCTCACCGACACGATCCTGTCGCTCGGGATGATGATCTGCTTCTACTACGGGCTCACCGCCTTCGCGTGCGTCTGGTACTTCCGCAAGCAGTGGTTCGATTCCGTCCGGTCGTTCCTGTTCACATTCCTCTCGCCGCTCGTCGGCGGGGTGATCCTCGCCGTCATCTTCGTCACGACCCTCGTCGACTCGATGGACCCGGCCTACGGGTCCGGCTCCGAGGTGTTCGGCGTCGGCCTCGTGTTCATCCTCGGGATGCTGATCATCGTCGTCGGGATCGTCACCATGATCTGGCAGTCCGTCCGCCGTCCGGCGTTCTTCCGCGGGCAGACGCTCGCGATGGACGCACCCCCCAGTGCGCGGAAGCTGCGCGCAGAAAGCGAGAACAACCGATGACCTCCCGCGAGTCCGACTTCCTCGCCCAGATCCCGAACCAGCTCTTCATCGGAGGCCGGTGGGTGGATGCCGAGGGGGGAAAGACCCTCGACGTGTTCGACCCGTCGACGGGAGACGTGATCCGGCGGATCGCCGACGCCTCGCCGGGCGACGGCATCCGGGCCCTCGACGCGGCCGTCGCAGCGCAGGAGGCGTGGGCGGCGACCGCGCCCAGGGAGCGGAGCGACATCCTCCGCCGCGCGTTCGACCTCGTGCAGGCCCGCAAGGAGGACCTCGCCCTCCTCATGACCCTCGAGATGGGCAAGCCCCTCGCCGAGTCCCGGGGAGAGGTGGCCTACGGGGGCGAGTTCCTGCGCTGGTTCAGCGAGGAGGCCGTGCGCATCTCGGGCCGCTACGGCATGAATCCCGAGGGCACGGGGCGCATGGTCGTCTCGCAGCGCCCCGTGGGTCCGTCCTTCTTCATCACGCCGTGGAACTTCCCGCTCGCGATGGCGACTCGCAAGATCGCCCCCGCGCTCGCCGCGGGCTGCACCGTGGTCGTGAAGCCCGCCGAGCTGACGCCGCTGACGACCCTGTTCTTCGCGCAGCTGCTCGCCGAGGCCGGCGTCCCCGAGGGCGTCGTCAACGTGATCACGACCTCGTCGTCGAGCGCGGTGTCGGGGCCGATCATCTCCGACCCGCGGCTGCGGAAGCTGTCGTTCACGGGGTCCACGCCCGTCGGTCAGAAGCTCATCGCCCAGGCGGCCGAGGGCGTCCTGCGCGTCTCGATGGAGCTCGGCGGCAACGCGCCGTTCGTCGTCTTCGAGGACGCCGACCTCGACAAGGCCGTCGACGGCGCGATGCTCGCCAAGTTCCGCAACATCGGACAGGCCTGCACCGCGGCCAACCGCTTCATCGTGCACGAGTCGGTCGCGGCCGAGTTCTCGCAGCGCGTCGCCGACCGCGTGCGCGCCATGAACGTGGGCCGCGGCACCGAGGACGGCGTGCAGATCGGTCCGCTCATCGACGACCGCGCGGTCGCGAAGGCGCAGGAGCTCGTCGGCGACGCCGTCGAGCGGGGCGCCCGCATCCTGGCCGGCGGCAACGCCCTCGAAGGTCCCGGCACCTTCTACGAGCCGACGGTCGTCGAGGGTGTCGTCCCCGGCAGCGCCATCCTCCGCGAGGAGATCTTCGGGCCGGTGCTCGCGATCTCCACCTTCTCCGAAGAGGACGAGGCCGTGCGCCTGGCCAACGACACCGAGTACGGGCTGGTGTCCTACGTCTTCACGCAGGACCTCGCCCGCGGCCACCGCATGATCGACCGTCTCGAGACGGGCATGATGGGCCTGAACGTCGGCGTCGTGTCCAACGCCGCCGCCCCGTTCGGCGGGGTCAAGCAGTCGGGCATGGGGCGCGAAGGCGGCCTGGAAGGCATCCACGAATACCTGAACGTGAAGTACACCCTGATCCCCGCCTGAGCGGGACGAAGAGGAGCATCATGAGCGACTACGCCGTCATCGACCCCGCCACGGGGCAGACCCACGCCACCTACCCGACCGCCACCGCCGACGAGGTGGAGCACGCCCTGGCCACCGCCGACGAGGCCGCCCGCGGGTGGGGGCGCACCTCCACGCCCGCCGAGCGGGCCGATCTGCTGCGCCGCGCCGCGCAGCTGCACCGCGAGCGCCGGGACGAGCTCGCGAAGATCATCGTCCGCGAGATGGGCAAGCAGATCGACGGGGCGCTCGGCGAGGTCGACTTCGCCGCCGACATCACCGAGTACTACGCCGACCACATCGAGGAGATCACCGCGGACGCGCCCGTCCCGATCGACGGCGACGGCACCGCCGTCATCCGCAAGGCGCCCCTGGGCGTGCTGCTGGGCGTCATGCCGTGGAACTTCCCCTACTACCAGGTGGCCCGTTTCGCGGCTCCGAACCTGGCGGTCGGCAACACGATCCTCCTCAAGCACGCGCCGCAGTGCCCCGAGTCCGCCGCGGCGATCGAGGCGATCTACCGCGACGCGGGCTTCCCCGAGGGCGCGTACACGAACGTCTACCTGACGAACGAGCAGGCCGCCGACGTCATAGCCGACCCGCGGGTGCAGGGCGCCTCGGTGACGGGTTCCGAGCGTGCCGGCGCGGCGGTCGCCGAGGTCGCCGGGCGCAACCTCAAGAAGGTCGCCCTCGAGCTCGGCGGGTCCGACCCGTTCATCGTGCTGTCGGCCGATGACATCGACGCGGTCGCGCAGGCGGCGGTCGACGCGCGCCTCGACAACACCGGGCAGTCCTGCAACGGCGCGAAGCGGTTCATCGTCGTCGACGGGCTCTACGACGCGTTCCTCGAGGCGTTCACCGCCAAGATGGCCGCGGCGAGCGTCGGTGACCCGTGGAGCTCGGACACGGTCCTCGGCCCGCTCTCGTCGGTCGCGGCCGCCGAGCGTCTCGAGAAGCAGATCCGGGATGCTGCGGCCCAGGGCGCCACGATCGTCACCGGCGGCACCCGCGACGGTGCCTTCTTCACCCCGACCGTCCTCACGGGTGTCACCCCCGAGATGGACGTGTACCGCGAGGAGCTGTTCGGTCCGGCGGGCGTCGTCTACCGCGTCGCGAACGAGGACGAGGCGGTCCGCCTCGCCAACGACACCCCGTTCGGCCTCGGATCGTACGTATACACGACCGACGCCGAACAGGCGAAGCGGGTCGCCGACAGGATCGAGGCGGGCATGGTCTACGTCAACCTCGTGCTCGCCGACGAGCCGGGCCTGCCCTTCGGCGGCATCAAGCGCAGCGGCACCGGCCGCGAGCTGGGGCTCCTGGCGGCCGACGAGTTCGTCAACAAGAAGCTAATCCGCATCGGCTGAACGAACGGCCGGCCAGCAGGCGCGCGCGCGTGTCGAGCACGTCGGCGACGTACCAGTGCGCCTCGTTGGCCCGGCCGAGCGCCAGCGCCTGGTCGATCACGTCGGAGGCGTCCTCGTCGCCGCGCTGCATCTTGGCCTGCGCGAGCAGGTGCAGCGCCTCGGCGAGCACGCCGACCTGGTCCTCGCGGTCCCGGATGAGGCCGATCGCGGTGTCGAACGAGCACGGCGTCGTCGAACTCCCCGAAGTTGCCGAGGTGCCGGCCCTGCTGCACGAGCGCCTGCGCCTGGCCCTCGGCCTCCGGTGACGGTCGTCTCGCCGCCGCCGGGGAGGTCGACCACGACGGTGTGGGGCAAGTAGCGCCCGAACGTCTCGGCGAGGTCGAGGACGGTGCTCGTCTCGAGCAGCGACCGCGTGTCGGCGCGCGGGGTCAGGTGCACGCTCGTCCCGACGGGGAGGTCGCCCGCGTACGGCGACACCGTGAAGGTGCCGTCGGCGTGTCCGGTCCATTCCACGGCGCCGCCCCTCGCGGCGCTGCGCGAACGGATGACGATCGTGTCGCACACCATGAAGCACGACAGCATCCCGATGCCGAACTGGCCGAGGAAGTCGCCGCGCGGCAGATCGAAGATGTCGCGCTTCGAGCTGCGTCCCACCGTCGCGAGCAGATCCGCGACCTCGGCCTCGGTGAGCCCGATGCCGTCGTCGCGCAGGACGAACTCGTCCGACGCGGCGCTCACGGGCGTGATCCGGATGCGGCCGCCCCCGCCGTCGAGCGCACGTCGAGCGGCGATCGCGTCGACGGCGTTCTGGAGGAGTTCGCGCAGGAACACGCGGGGGCTCGAGTAGATGTGGCGACTGAGGAGGTCGATGACACCCCGGAGGTCGACCTGGAACTGGTGGGCGGCGGAACTGTCGGTCACCGGGCTCCTCGTGATCGTCCGCGCGCCGGACCCCCTCCGGCGCTGCCGCGACGGGACGGCCGGACAAGCCTAGCGAGGCCCTTCCGGGAGGGGGAGGGATGCCGCGCGTTCGCCAGCCCGCGAGGCATGCCGTATGCTTGTGCGCGCAGTTGTCTGCATTCTTTTGCCGTGCCCATGGGGTCGGCGAGGATGTGGATCCCCGGGTCGCAAGACCTTAGGGCGGTAGCTCAATTGGCAGAGCAGCGGTCTCCAAAACCGCAGGTTGCAGGTTCGATTCCTGTCCGCCCTGCGCGTCAGCGTCAGCTGACTCGAACCGAGCAACAGGTGGGTTGAATGGTCCAGGATGAGCCGAACGGCGAGGTCGTCGCTGCCAGCAGCGGCGCCACCCGTGAGAAGAAGCTCAACTTCTTCCAGCGGATCGCCCTCTTCATCCGTCAGGTGATCGCCGAACTCCGCAAGGTCGTCACGCCGACCCGGCAGGAGCTCGTCAAGTTCACGCTCGTGGTCCTCGGATTCGTCGTCGTCGTGATGGCGATCGTCTACGGGCTCGACCTGCTCTTCACCTGGGTCACGGACATCGTCTTCGACGTGCCGAGCTGACGAACGGACGACCATCCGTCGCGGTGACGGACGGCATCCCGGACCACGGGATCACCCGCCGACGCGCCGCTGAACATCGAAGCCGAACCTGCAGGGAAGTGAATGACGTGACCGAAAGATATGTCGACGACGCCGACTGGTCGACCGCCGCGGAGCAGTCCAGCGAGGACGACGAGGCCCAGGAGGGCAACGTCCTGGCCGACCAGGAGCGTTCCGCCGAGTCCGCCGAGCACGCCGCCCTGCACATCGAGGACGACGAGCCCTCCGATGACGAGCCCCCGGGAGAGGACGCCGTCGTGATCGAAGACCCCGAGGCCGACCGCATCGTGAACGACGCGCTCGAGATCGACCAGGCCGACGAGGCCGAGGCCGCCGCCGAGGTGCTGACCGAGTCGCTCGCCGACGAGGAGGCCGAGCGCGCCGCGGCCGCCGCCGACGAGGTCGCCCCCTACGACGGTCCCGAACTCGGCGACGACGAGGACGAGACCCCCGAAGACCCGTACGAGGCGTTCCGTCAGGAGCTGCGCTCGCTCGAGGGCAAGTGGTACGTCATCCACTCCTACGCCGGCTTCGAGCGCAAGGTGAAGGCCAACATCGAGCAGCGCAAGTCGACGCTCGAGGTCGAGGACGACATCTACCAGGTCGAGGTCCCCATGGAGGACGTCGTCGAGATCAAGAACGGCCAGCGCAAGATGGTCAACCGCGTGCGGATCCCCGGCTACGTGCTGGTCCGCATGGAGCTCAACGAGGACACCTGGTCGGTCGTGCGTCACACGCCCGGTGTCACCGGCTTCGTCGGCAACGCCCACAACCCCACGCCGCTGCGCTTCGAAGAGGCCTTCAACATGCTGAAGCCCCTCGTCGAGGCCAAGGAGGTCGCCCCCGCCAAGGCCGGTGCCGCCAAGGGCTCCGCCACGCAGGCGCGCTCGGTCGTCACCGAGGTCGACTTCGAGATCGGCGAGACGATCACGATCAAGGAGGGTTCGTTCGCGGGTCTGCCCGGATCGATCTCCGAGATCAAGCCCGAGAGCGGCAAGCTCACCGTCCTCGTCTCGCTCTTCGAGCGCGAGACGCCGGTCGAGCTCAGCTTCGACCAGGTCACCAAGCAGTAAGCGCCGCACCGCGCGACGCGAAGGCCCCGCTCCGGCGGGGCCTTCGCCGTACTGCCGGAGGATGCCGGATGCGGTAGACTCATGTGGTTTGTGTGTCGCTTCGTCGCGCGCACGGACACCACCACGACCCGGAACCGCCGGGACCGTGGGAGAACGGGGCATCCGTCCCGCTCGTGAAAGGAAGAGGAATGGCACCGAAGAAGAAGGTGACCGGCCTGATCAAGCTTCAGATCAACGCCGGTGCCGCCAACCCGGCGCCGCCGATCGGCCCCGCGCTCGGTCAGCATGGCGTCAACATCATGGAGTTCTGCAAGGCGTACAACGCCGCGACCGAGTCGCAGCGCGGCAACGTCATCCCCGTCGAGATCACCGTCTACGAGGACCGCAGCTTCACCTTCGTCCTGAAGACCCCGCCCGCCGCGGAGCTCATCAAGAAGGCCGCCGGCGTCGCGAAGGGCTCGAAGACTCCGCACACCGTCAAGGTCGCGAAGCTCACCAAGGACCAGGTCCGTCAGATCGCCGAGACGAAGATGCCCGACCTGAACGCGAACGACATCGAGGCCGCCTCGCTGATCATCGCCGGCACCGCCCGCTCCATGGGCATCACGGTCGAGGACTGAGGGGAAGAACATCATGGCTAAGTCCAAGGCTTACGAAGCAGCAGCGGCGAAGATCGACCGCTCCACGTTCTACTCCTCCGAGGAGGCCGTCGCCCTCGCGAAGGAGACCGGCTCCGCGAAGTTCGACTCGACCGTCGAGGTCGCGCTGAAGCTCGCCGTCGACCCGCGCAAGGCGGACCAGATGGTCCGCGGCACGGTCATCCTGCCCCACGGCACCGGCAAGACCGCGCGCGTCATCGTGTTCGCGACCGGTCCCGCCGCCGAAGCGGCCATCGCCGCGGGTGCGGACGAGGTCGGTGGCGCCGAGCTCATCGAGAAGGTCGCCGGTGGCTACACCGCGTTCGACTCGGCGGTCTCCACCCCCGAGCTCATGGGCCAGGTCGGTCGCCTCGGTAAGGTCCTCGGACCCCGCGGCCTCATGCCGAACCCCAAGACCGGCACCGTGACCCCCAACCCGGCCAAGGCCGTCGAGGAGATCAAGGGCGGAAAGATCGAGTTCCGCGTCGACAAGCACGCCAACGTCCACTTCGTGGTCGGCAAGGCGTCGTTCACGGCTGAGCAGCTCAACGAGAACTTCACCGCCGCTCTCGAAGAGATCGTGCGCCTGAAGCCCTCGAGCGCGAAGGGCCGTTACATCCAGAAGGGCGCCATCTCGACCACGTTCGGTCCCGGCATCCCGCTGGACGTCAACGCTCTCGTCTGAGATCACTGACCGTACGGGGCTCCACCTTCGGGTGGGGCCCCGTCGTCGTTCCCGCCCTTGGTAGCGTCAGGGGGTGACCGGTGATCTGCATTCCCTTCTCGGTATCGACACCCCGATCGTCCTCGGCCCGTTCGGTGGGCTCTCGTCGGTCGCGCTGACGGCGAGCGTGAGCGACTGCGGCGGCCTCGGATCCTTCGGACTGTACGGCTACTCGGGCGACCGCATCCGTGACACCGCGACGGCGCTGCGCGCCGCGACCGGGCGCCCCTTTGCGCTCAATCTGTGGCTGCCGCAGGGCGACGAGGTCGCGCCCGACGAGGTCGACCTGACCGCCGCGCAGGCGGCCGTCGCGCCGCTGTTCGAGGCGGCCGGTGCGGCCGTCCCGCCGCTGCCCGCCGCGTTCCTCCCCTCGCTGTCGGAGCAGCTCGACGCGGTCTGGGATGCCGCGCCCGCCGTCCTGAGCGTCGTGTTCGGGGTGCCCGCGCCGGAGGTCGTCGCCGAGGCGCATCGTCGCGGCATCCGCGTCATCGGCACGGCGACCTCCGTCGCCGAGGCCGTCGCGCTGGAGGAGGGTGGCGTCGACGCGGTCGTCGCGAGCGGTGCCGAGGCAGCCGGTCACCGGGTGAGCTTCCTGCGACCGGCCGAGGAGTCCCTCGTGGGGACGTTCGCCCTCGTGCCGCAGGTCGTCGACGCCGTCGACATCCCGGTGATCGCCGCCGGCGGCGTGGCCGATTGTCGGGGTGTCGCGGCGGCGTTCGCGCTCGGGGCGGCCGGCGTGCAGGTGGGGAGCGCGTTCCTGCGGACGCGGCAGTCGGCGGCCGCCGAGGCGCACCGAGCCGCACTCGCGGCGGCGGCGGACACCGACACGGTGCTGACCCGGGCGATGAGCGGGCGCCTGGCCCGCGGCATCCCGAATCGAGCGGTGCGGACGATCGAGGACGGCGGGGCGATCGCGCCGTTCCCGGCGCAGAACTGGCTGACCGGCGGATTCCGCTCCGCCGCACCGCACAACGGCGACCTCGTGTCGCTGTGGGCGGGTCAGGCGGCCGGTCTGTCGCGGTCGGACGACGCCGCCGCAGTGTTCGCGGAGCTGGTCCGCGGGCTGCCGCGCTGACACAGTCCGTCACCCGGGGAAGATCTCGGGCCGCTGCGTGTTGTACTGAAGGGTCGCGCCGGCCACCGATGCTGCGCGACCGCATCCCGACACCCCCTCACCAAGGAGATCCATGTCCCGTCGTACCGCTGCCCTCGGAGCCCTCGCCCTCAGCACCGTCCTGGCGCTGACCGCCTGCTCCACGAGTTCGGGGCAGCCCGGTGCCGGCGGCGAGGACCTCGGTCTCGCCAAGGCGGGCACGCTCACGGTCGCCACCGAGGGCACCTACCGTCCGTTCACGTACCACGACGAGACCGGCAAGCTCGTCGGCTACGACGTCGAGATCATCGAGGCCGTCGCCGAGAAGCTCGATCTGAAGGTGGAGTTCCAGGAGACCCAGTGGGACGGCATCTTCGCCGGTCTCGATGCGGGCCGCGTCGACGTCATCGCCAACCAGGTCTCGATCAACCCCGAGCGCGAGGAGAAGTACCTCTTCAGCGAGCCGTACACCGTGTCGCCGAGCGTCGTCGTGGTCCAGGAGGACGACGACTCGATCTCGAGCTTCGCCGATCTGAAGGGCAAGAAGACGGCGCAGTCGCTCACGAGCAACTTCTTCCAGCTGGCCGAGGAGGCCGGCGCCGACGTCACCCCGATCGAGGGCTGGGCACAGGCCGTCGAGCTGCTGCGTCAGGGCCGCGTCGATGCGACCGTCAACGACAAGCTCACCTTCCTCGACTACGAGAAGACCAACGGACCCACGGGCCTGAAGATCGCGGCCGAGACCGACCCCGCCCAGAGCGCCATCGTCGCCGCGAAGGACAAGACCGAGCTGATCGAGAAGATCGACGACGCGCTCGACGAGCTGCGCGAAGATGGAACCCTCGCGAAGATCAGCGAGACCTACTTCGGAGCCGACGTCACCGAGTGATCCCGGCCCCGACGGGCTCGGCGCGACGCTGCGAGGCGTCCGTCGGGCCCGTCGCCCGTTCTGAGAAAGGATGCCGGTGGACGCCGATACGTGGCAGCTGGTCCTGAGCTCGTTCTGGCCGATGCTCCTGGCCGGGGTGACGGTCACGATCCCCCTCGCGATCGTCTCGTTCGTGGTCGGTCTCGTGCTGGCGATCGCGGCGGCCCTGATGCGGATCTCGGGCAACCGGGTGCTGTCGGGTCTCGCTCGGGCGTACATCTCCGTCATCCGCGGCACGCCGTTGCTCGTCCAGATCTTCGTCGTCTACTACGGTCTGCCGCAGATCGACATCCGCCTCGAGGCCTGGCCGGCCGCGGTCATCGCGCTGTCGCTCAACGTCGGCGGGTATGCCGCCGAGGTCATCCGTGCCGCGATCCTCTCGGTCCCCAAGGGGCAGTGGGAGGCCGCGTTCACCGTCGGGCTGTCCCGGGCGACGGCGCTCCGGCGCATCATCCTGCCCCAGGCGGCCCGCGTCTCGGTCCCGCCGCTGTCGAACACGTTCATCTCGCTCGTGAAGGACACCTCGCTCGTCGCCCAGATCACGGTCGCCGAGCTGTTCCTCGCGGCGCAGCGCATCGCCGCCTTCAGCTCGGAGTTCCTCGTCGTCTACATCGAGGCCGCCGTCATCTACTGGCTCTTCTGCCTCGTCCTCTCCTTCGGTCAGGACCGCATCGAACGGAGGCTCGATCGCCGTGTCGCACACTGACGCCCCCCTGCTGGCCGTGACCGGACTGCGGAAGTCCTTCGGCGACAACGTCGTCCTCGACGGCGTCGACTTCGCCGTCGGCCGTGGCGAAGTCGTCTGTCTCATCGGGCCCAGCGGGTCGGGCAAGACCACGGTGCTCCGCTGCCTGAACGGGCTCGAGGCCCCCGACGCCGGCGTCGTCACCTTCTCCGACGGCCAGACGCACGACTTCGGCCAGTCGGCCACGGGGCGGGCGGCGAAGCAGCAGCGCGCCGCGCTGCGGGACCGCTCCGCGATGGTCTTCCAGCACCACAACCTCTTCCCGCACCTCACGGTCCTCGAGAACGTCATCGAGGGTCCCGTCCACGCCCGAGGAGTCGCGCGGGATGCCGCCGTCGCCGACGCGGAGCGGCTGCTGGCGCGCGTCGGACTCGCTGAGAAGCGCGATGCCTATCCGCACGAGCTGTCCGGCGGACAGCAGCAGCGGGTCGGCATCGTACGGGCGCTCGCGCTCGCTCCCGACGTCCTTCTCTTCGACGAGCCGACCAGCGCCCTCGACCCGGAGCTCGTGGGCGAGGTGCTGCTGGTGCTCAAGGAGCTCGCCGACGAGGGGTGGACGATGGTCATCGTCACCCACGAGCTCGGCTTCGCACGGCAGGTCGCCGACGAGGTCGTCTTCTTCGACGGCGGGGTCATCGTCGAACGCGGCCACCCCCGTGATCTGTTCACGGCGCCGCAGAACGAGCGCACCCGGCGCTTCCTCGACCGCATCCTGCGACCGCTCGAGGAGTGAGGCGTCAGGCGTCGCGGCGGATCTCGAAACCCGCGTCGCCTTCCACCGTCGACACCTCGGTCATCGCGACGTCGTCGACCACGCCACCCCGGGGTCCCTTCGCCGCCCAGTCGAGGACCGCCTCGACGGCCGCTGCGCCGCCCTGGACCTCGGCCTCGACGGTGCCGTCCGACAGGTTGCGCACCCAGCCGGTCGCGCCGACCGTGCGTGCGATGTGCTGCATCGCGTACCGGAATCCGACGCCCTGGACGATGCCCCGGACGACGAGGCGGATGCGGCGCATCAGGCGTCCGCCACGCTCAGCACGATCTTGCCGCGCGTGTGGCCGCGTTCGAGCTCGCGGTGCGCCTCGGCGGCGTCGGCGAGATCGAACACCCGGTCGATGTAGACCTGCACGGCACCCGAGTCGAGCAGGCGTCCGAGCGTCGCGAGCACGGCACCGTCGGGGATCGTCTTGTAGGAGGTCGCGCGCACGCCGGCCGCCGCGGCGGCATCCGCGTATCCGTCCCAGGCTCCCGTGGGCACCATGACGTACAGACCGCCCGGGCGCAGGACGGTCAGGGACCGCGTACCGGTGTCGCCGTGGACGTTGCCCACGAGGTCGATGACGACGTCCACCTCGCCGACGACCTCCTCGAAGCGGGTCGTCGTGTAGTCGATGGCGACGGATGCCCCGAGCTCGCGCAGCCAACCGAGGTTGCGCTCCGAACCGGTCGCCGTCACGTAGGCACCGAAGTAGGCCGCGAGCTGCACGGCGAAGTGACCGACGCCGCCGGAGCCGGCGTGGATGAGGACGCGCTGGCCCTCGTGCGCGTGAGCGGTCTCGACGACGAGTCCCCAGGCGGTGAGCGCCGCGACCGGCACCCCCGCCGCCTCGACGTGCGACAGCGAGGCGGGCTTGCGCGCCACCGACAGGGTGGGCACGACGAGGTAGTCGGCGTAGCTCCCGCCCGTCCGGGGGAAGGCCGCCATCCCGAACACCGGGTCGCCCGGCTGCAACGGGTGGGCCTCGAACGGGCTCGCGACGACGACCCCGCTGAAGTCGAAGCCGAGGGGCGTGGGGGCACCGTCGAGGAGACCGTTCAGGCCGCGACCCGCGCGGGTCTTGGCGTCGATGGGGTTCACGCCGGCGGCGACGACGCGCACGAGCAGTTCGCTGAGCGCGGGCTTCGGGACGGGCAGCCGGGCGACACGGAGGGCCTCGGCGTCGCCCGGGGCGTCGTAGACCACGCCGCGCATGTCCGGGGGAGGAGCGGTCACCTCGACGACCTCGCTCGCGGTGGGGGCTGCGGATCGCAGCGGCCGGAATCGCATCGGCTGCTCCTTCTCACCTGCGCTCGACGGCGAGCGCGGGGGTGCTCGGTGGAAGACCAGTCAATCGCGACATTGTCTCGACGGTGTTACGTCGGCGTCACCGGAGCGAGAATCCCGGCGGCGGCCTACGTGGTGGGGCCGCCGTCGGGTCGGGATCCGGCGACGAGGGCGTGCAGCAGTCGGGCGAGGTTCTCGATGTCCTCGACCCGCCAGTCCTCCAGCGCGGCGAGCAGCGCGCCCTCCTGGGGGCCCCGGGCATCCGCGAGGCGATCGCGGCCGTGTGCCGTGGCGCTCAGCAGGCTCGACCGGCCGTCGTTGGGGTCGGGGGTGCGTTCGATGAGTCCGAGCTCCGTGAGCTCGCGCACGCTCCGGCTGAGTTGGCCCTTGTCGAGCAGGAGCATCTCGGCGAGGGCGGACTGGGTGACCGGCTCGTGACGCACGATCGTCGTGAAGACCTTGTAGGCGCCCGGCAGCATCCCCGGGCTCACACGGTTGGCGTTCTCGGTGATCTTGCGCCGGAAGAGGGTGATCAGGTCGCTGAACTCGCCCTCGAGAGCCCGCACCGCGCGGGTGCGGGCCTCTCGGTCGGTCGCTGCGGACATCGTGTCCATGTTATCGCCGTGCCTCGCTCGCGGTCTCGTCCGCCCGGGCGTCGGGGGCGACCACGGGAACCGTGCCCGTCGCGGTGACGGCGTCCATTCCGGCGGGCACCGACACGGTGGCCAGGTCGGCCTCCGACGCGTGGCGACGCTCGGAGGTCGTCATGGTGCTGAGGCTGCGGTTGGGCAGGAAGATCACGGCCAGGATGCTGATCACACCGAACGGCACCGCGATGAGGAACGCGGACGAGATGCCCTGCGCGTAGATGTCCTCGACGATCACGCGGAGGCTCTCGGGCATGGTGGCGACGCGGGGGAGTGCGCCGGAGGCGAGCTGCTTGGCCCAGGTCGCCCCCTCGGGCCCGAGGGCGGTGAGGGCGGCGACGATCTTCTCCTGCGCTCCGCCGAACAGGTCGGTGACGCGCGTGGCGAGCGCCGCGCCCATGAGCGAGACGCCGACGGTGCCGCCGAGGCTGCGGAAGAAGGTCACACCCGAACTCGCGACGCCGATCTCCGACGGCTTCGCGGTGTTCTGCACCGCCAGGACGAGGTTCTGCATCGTCATGCCGACGCCCGCGCCCAGCAGGAACATGTAGACCGAGACGAGGAAGAAGTCGGTGTCGTAGTGGATGGTCGACAGGAGGGTCGCGCCGGCGGTCAGCAGGATGCTGCCCACGACGAGGTACGGCTTCCAGTGGCCGAAGCGCGTGATGAGCGCACCGACACCGACCGACGACAGCAGGAGCCCCGCGATCATCGGGATCGTCATGAGGCCGGCCTCGGTCGGCGTGGCGCCGCGGGCCATCTGCATGTACTGGCCGAGGAAGACCGACGCACCGAACATCGCGATGCCCGTGGCGATCGAGGCGACGACCGCGAGGGTGAAGGTGCGGTCGCGGAAGAGGGTGAGCGGCACGAGCGGCTCGCTGGTGCGCAGTTCGACGACGACGAACAGCACGGCGGCGACGAGGGCGCCACCGACCATGAGGATGGTCTCGGTGCCCCACCAATCGAAGCTGGAGCCGGCGCTGGTGACCCAGATGAGCAGCAGCGAGACGGCGGTGGACAGCAGCACGATGCCGAGGTAGTCGATCTTCGGACGGCGACTGCTCACGCTCGAGTGAGGCAGGGTGCGCTGCACCATGATGAGCGCGGCGACGGCGATCGGGAGCGACACGAAGAAGTTCCAGCGCCAGCCGAACGCGTCGGTGATGACGCCACCCAGCAGCGGGCCGCCGACGGTCGCGACGGCCATGACGGCGCCGAACAGGCCCATGTAGCGGCCGCGCTCACGCGGGCTGATGATGTCGGCCATGAGCACCTGGCTGAGGGCCGCGAGGCCTCCTGCGCCGAGACCCTGCACGGCGCGGAACGCGATCAGCGTGCCGGGGTCCTGCGCGAACCCGGCGGCGGCGGTCGCGAGGACGAAGATGACGAGCGCGATCTGGTAGAGCGCCTTGCGGTTCACGAGGTCGGCGAGCTTGCCCCAGATGGGCGTCGAGATGGCCGTGGTGAGCAGCGTGGCGGTCACCACCCAGGTGAACGCGCCCTGGTCGCCCTCGAGGTCGTGGATGATCACGGGCAGCGACGTCGAGACGACCGTCGACGCGATCATCGACACGAACATGCCGAGGAGCAGCCCCGAGAGCGGGGCGAGGACCCGGCGCGGCGCGGTGGGGGTCGAGGTGGACATGCAACTCCAGTTAGATGATTCAGGTCAACATTTGATAGACGTCAACTATATGCCGTCATTTGATCCACGTCAACTATCTCCCCGAGGCGCGACGGAACACCGCCCCGAGGCGGCCTCATCGCGGGGGATCAGTCGGCGAGGGCGAGCGCGCGGAAGATGTCGCGTTCGCGCAGCTGCTCGCGGCGGCTCACCGGCGCGGCCGTCTCGCGCACCGGCGGCGTCTTACCGGTCGTGCGGTGGTAGAGCTCGTCGATCAAGGCGGTCGCCAGGCGCACGAGCGACCCGATCTCGGCCTCGTCGCGATCGATCCAGGCGCACCGCGGCTCGTCCCGGAGCGGGACGAAGTCCTGGTGCTCCTCCCACACGACGAGCGTGCGCTCGGCGCCGAGGACGTGCTGCTGCCACCACACCTGACGCAGGTACGTACGGGGGATCGACTTCCACGTCTTGTTGGTCGTCTTGATCTCGGCGAGCGTGACGCGGCCCGCGGCATCCACCATGATCCCGTCGGGGGTGGCGAGGTGCCGCTTTTCGATCTCGGCGTGGAACAGCGCCGACGACGGACGGATGCCGTGGGTCGCCGCGACCCAGGCGGCGATCTCGGGCTCACGCCGTCGGCCGTGGTCGGTGTAGGCGTTGCCGCTGAATCCGGAGCCGTTCAGTTTCGCCTCGGCCGCCCGGGCGATCGCCTTCTCGCTGGTGAGCGAGGCGACGTCCGTGGCCGTGATCCCGCGGGAGCGGGCCCGCATCCACGCGACCCGGTCGCGGGAGTCCGCGACGATCCGGGCGGCGAGTTCGGGAGTCACCCGTCGATCCTAAGTCGACCCTCCCGCACGGGCTGTCCCGACCCGCCGCGCGCGGCCGTCGCCTGATCAGACGGTCTCGACCTCCGCGGCGAGGACGTCCCGGGAGAGCGCATGCTCGACGGCGAGGATGCTGGCGCCCAGGACGCCCGCCTCCGACGCCGCCTTCTCCTCGCACTGACCCGAGCGCCGGTGCCGGCGCGCGAGGGCGTGCGCTGTGTCGCCCGCGCGCTGCGCTCCCGCCCGTGCGCTGCCGCCCGGCATCCGCCCTTCTGTCCACATCATGTCGTCTGGTCGACATCACACGTCGTGAGCTGCGCGGAACGTGTGTTCTCGTGCGGACGACATGATGTGGACATCCGTCGCTTCCTCCACTGGACGACGGATTGCGGAGGCTTCCCCGGTTCGGCGCGCGAATCCCCCTGGGTGGGCCGCCCTGCAGAGGCTTGGCTGCATGCCTCGACACATCTCGTTCGCCGAAGCGCGCCGGCTGATTCTCGATCGTGCCGATCTGGAACGCTCCGGGTGGCGGTCGCGTGACATCACGGACGCGGTGAGAGAGGGTCGGATGCTGCGGATCCAACGCAATCGATACGTCCTCGCCGAGCAGTTCGACGACCTATGGCCCGAAGCGCGCCACCTCGTCGAGATCGCCGCCGCCGATGCTGAGCGGAAGGACGGGACGAGCGTGTTCTCCTATCAGTCCGCAGCGGTGCTGTGGGGACTGCCGCTTGCACGGCACGTACCCGATGCGGTTCACGTGAGCTTGCCGGCGGATGGCCGGCTGGTCAGTCGCGCGGCGCTGCGCCGACACGCGGATCGGCTCGAGCCGTCCGAGATCACGAACCCGTTCGATGTGCCCTGCACGACCTTGGCCCGGACGCTCTGGGATGTGTGTCGAGTTCTGCCGCCGTCCAGCGGTGTCGCGGCCGCCGACGCGGCATTGCGCATCGTGGCGTCCACATCCGGCGGCGATCCCGAGGCGGTCGAGCGCTGGCGTCAGAGTGTGCTCGACATCGGCCGGCGAAAGCGCGGTGCACGCGGAGCGGCTCGTGCCGGGACGGTCATCGCCTTCGCGAACGGTCTCGCCGAGAGTACGGGCGAAAGCATCGCGCGCTGGATGCTGGCGGAGATCGGGTTCGCCCGATTCCGGCTCCAAGTCCCGGTGCGCGGGCCCGCCGGCTCGGACTACCGCGTCGACATCGAGCTGGAGGACGAGAACGTTCTCGTCGAGTTCGACGGCGCGGTCAAGTACCGCGACGATGAGCTCCGCGCCGGTCGACACCTGGACGACATCCTGCTCCTGGAGAAGCAGCGTGAGGATTGGATCCGAGGCGTGACACAGAAGCGACTGGTGCGCATCGGGTGGACGGACCTCGACACACCGCAGGTGCTCGCCGCCCGGATGGCTGCCTTCCGGATCTCCCCCCGCCCATGAGCGCGGCGAACGCGGCATCCCCTGCCTCCTCCGTCGTGCACATCATGTGCTCTGAACGACTGCACATCTCCTGAACCGTCCGCATCGTGTGCTCTCGTCGGGAGCACATGATGTGGACGACGCGGCGGCGCCTCGCCCGCACCCACCGGCACGCGTGCGCGCTTTCGCGCGAACGCACGGACCGGATGCCGGGATTTGGCGGGTGCGCGAGCGCGGCGTACACTGGGGGACAAGCCAAAGACCGTCGGTCATCGCTGTGCGCCCGCGCACACGATCGAAGCTCTGCATCGCAGGGGCCCACGCAGGTGTACGACAGACTTCCGGGAAACCGGGCCGAAGCTCCGTGCGCTTGCGCCGGAGCTTTTCTCATGCAGCCCGACCGTCGAGGTCGACGTCCCGCCACCGCGGGGCGTCTCGTACACATCAAGGAGTGACCATGGCGCAGAAGGATGCATCGGTCGCCGAGCTCACGAAGAACTTCGAGGACTCGAACGCCGTCTTGCTGACCGAGTACCGCGGTCTGACGGTTGCCCAGCTCAAGCAGCTGCGCAACGCGATCCGTCAGGACGCGCAGTACGCCGTGGTGAAGAACACGCTGACCAAGATCGCCGCGAACAACGCGGGGATCACGGCGCTGGACGAGGACCTCAAGGGTCCCTCGGCCGTCGCTTTCGTGCACGGCGACTTCGTCGCCACTGCCAAGGCTCTGCGTGACTTCGCCAAGGCCAACCCGCTTCTCGTGATCAAGGGCGGCATCTTCGAGGGCACCGCGCTCTCGGCCGACGAGGTCAACAAGTACGCCTCGCTCGAGAGCCGCGAGGTTCTGCTGGCGAAGGCTGCGGGCATGATGAAGGCGACGATGGGCAAGGCTGCCGCCACCATCGACGCGCTTCGCGAAAAGCTGGAGACCGCTGACGCCGCGTAAGCGACGAGCGAGCTCTTTTACACACACCCCATCTATCTAGGAGATACATCATGGCGAAGCTTTCCACCGAGGAGCTGCTCGAGCAGTTCGCCGGCCTCACCCTCGTCGAGCTCAGCGAGTTCGTGAAGGCGTTCGAGGAGAAGTTCGACGTCACCGCTGCTGCCCCCGTCGCCGTTGCCGGTGCCGGTGGTGGCGCTGCTGCTGAAGAGGTTGAGGAGAAGGACTCCTTCGACGTCATCCTCGAGGCTGCCGGCGACAAGAAGATCCAGGTCATCAAGGTCGTCCGCGAGCTCACCTCGCTCGGCCTCGGCGAGGCCAAGGCCGTCGTCGACGGTGCTCCCAAGGCCGTGCTCGAGGGCGCGAACAAGGAAGCCGCCGACAAGGCGAAGGAGGCCCTCGAGGCCGCCGGCGCGACGGTGTCCGTCAAGTAAGGTCCCGCACCTTTCCGAAGGCCTCGGATGCTTCGGCATCCGGGGCCTTCGGCCGTTTCCGGGATGGATGCCGGGGGTCAGGACCAGGCGGCGTCTCGGACGGCGGCGCTCGATGACCCGGTCGGTGTGGACGTCGAGTTCCGCACCACCAGTCGGGGTCGGATGATGACGCTGGTCGGTTCGGCCGTCGGATCCTCGATGTGCCGCATGAGCATTTCCACGGCCGTCGCGCCCTGCTCGCGCGGGATCTGCCGCAGCGTCGTCAGGGCGAACATCTCCGCATTCTCGTGGTCGTCGATGCCGATGACGCTGAGGTCGGAGGGGACCAGGATGCCGAGGCGCCGCGCCGCGATGATGGCGCCGATCGCGACCTCGTCGCACGCCGCCACCAGTCCCGTGGGTCGCTGCGAGGGGTCGCTGAGCAGATCGACCGCGGCGGCGTAGCCGGCGGACATCGTGAGCTCTGCGGGCGTGCGGCTGATGTGGTCGCCGAGCCCCGACTCGCGCATCTCGCGCTCGTACCCTTCGTAGCGCGCGGACTCGACGTGGGGCCACAGCGTCGCCGCCGTGCCGCCGAGGAACGCGATGCGGCGGTGTCCCAGCGAGACGAGGTGCGCCGTCGCCAGGGCGGCCGCGTGCGCGTCGTCGAGGGTCACGACGCTCGTCGTGCGCTCCGTGCCGATGATGCTGACGACCGGGCGGCTGAGCGACAGCAGGGTCTCGAGCTCGCTCTCGGCGGGCTCCAGCCCGACCGCGATGAGCCCGTCGAACCTCTTGCGGGTGAGGAACTCGTCGAACACGCGACGGCGGGTCTCGCTGCCCGGGTCGGCGTCGTACAGGGTGAGGTCCAGTCCGCGTTCCAGGAGTGCCTGCTGGACGCCCTCGAGGACCTCGGCGAAGAACCATCGGTTGACGTGCGGCATCACGACGCCGACGTTGCGGGTGCGCCCCGTCGCGAGGCTGACGGCGCTCGTCGACGGTGTGTATCCGAGCCGGCGTGCGGCCTCGTGCACACGTCGTCGGGCATCGGCCGACACCTGCGTGCTGCCCGTCAGTGCGCGACTGGCGGTCGCCTTCGATACGCCGGCCTCACGTGCGACGTCGGCGATGGTGCTCATCGGTCCTCCTCGACCCCGTCCGACCGTCCCCTCGGTCGAGGACTCAGCGTAGTGCCTGGAACGGCACTCCGGAACCGGTTCCGTGGGCCGGCCGTGAGAGCGGTCTCACGGCTCGAGGGCCCAGGCACTCTAATGGATGCAGAACCTTGATATTTCGCTGTTGTGTCGAAGCGCTACCGCCAAGTAGGTTGTCTTGGAATCGGTTCCCCAAGGATGCGGCCAAGGCTCCTCTGGGCGGACGATGATCCCGAAAGAGGAGAAGTACATGGCATTGTCACAGCGATACCGTCTTCTTGCCCCGGTCGCCCTCCTGGGCGCGGCAGCACTGGTGCTCGCCGGGTGTGCAGAAGGTGGCACCGAGGGCGAAGGCGGCACGGGCGGCGAGGCGAAGAAGACCGTCCGCATCGCCGGAGGCATCACCGGCGGTGAGGCCGACGCCCTCAACAAGTCGTTCGAGAAGTTCACCGCCGACACCGGCATCACGGTCGAGTACACCGGCGACAAGTCGTTCGAAGGAAACATCGTCACGAAGGTCACCGGTGGTGACGCCCCGGACATCGCGATCGTCCCGCAGCCCGGTCTGCTGAAGACGCTCGTCGACACCGGCAAGGTGCTGCCCGCCTCCGACGCGGTCGAGAGTGCCGTCGACGAGAACTGGTCGCCCGACTGGAAGAACTACGGCACGTTCGACGACGAGTTCTACGCCGCCCCCATGCTCGCGAACCTGAAGGGGTACGTCTGGTACTCCCCGAAGCAGTTCGCCGAGTGGGGCGTCGAGATCCCCAAGACGTGGGACGAGATGATCGCCCTCACCGACAAGATCGTCGAGACCACCGGCGGCCCCGCGTGGTGCGCCGGATTCGCCTCCGACGCCGCGTCGGGATGGCCGGGCACCGACTGGATCGAGGACCTCGTCCTGCGCCAGTCCGGCCCCGACGTCTACGACCAGTGGGTGGCCGGTGACGTGAAGTTCACCGACCCGCAGATCAAGGAAGCGTTCGACGCGGTCGGCGACATCCTGCTCAACCCGGACTACGTCAACGCCGGCTACGGCGACGTCAAGAGCATCAACTCGACGGCGTTCGGCGACGTGGCTGCGGCCGTCGCGAGCGGCGACTGCGCGCTCACGCACCAGGCGTCGTTCCTCTCGGCGAACTTCCTCGACGTGCAGACCGCCGACGGCGAGACCCCCGAGGTCGCCCCCGACGGTGACGTCTACGCGTTCATCATGCCGGGCTACACCGAGGGCGAGCTCCAGGTCGAGGGTGGCGGCGAGTTCGTCGCCGGCTTCTCGGACGACGAGTCCACTCAGAAGGTGCTGGAGTTCATGGCCTCGCCGGAGTTCGCCGACGCTCGTGTCGAGCTCGGCGGTGTGATCTCCGCGAACAAGAACGCCGACCCCAGCCTCGCCTCCAGCGAGTTCCTCAAGGAAGCGATGACGACGCTCCAGGACGAGTCGACGGTTTTCCGTTTCGACGCCTCCGACCTGATGCCCTCCACGGTGGGCTCGGGCTCGTTCTGGAAGGGCATGGTCGACTGGATCGACGGCAAGGACACCGAAACGGTGCTCTCGGACATCCAGGCCGGTTACGAGAACTGATCGTCGCCTGACGATCGGCTGAGCCGAGCGGGGTCGGGCTGCACCAGCCCGACCCCGCTTCTCCCATCCGCACCGCCCGAGTGCGTCGTCGTACTCAGAAGGGGACACCCATGTCGCAGACCACCGTCGACAGGCCGGTCGACACCGAACCCGCCGTGACCACTCACGCGCAGGACCCCAAGGGACGATCGATCACCCGAATCGTCGTCGCCGCCGGCTTCGCCCTGATCGTCCTGCTCTTCTTCCTGTTGGCCTTCACGGCCTCCAGCGAGGAGTCGGCACGCATCACCATCGGGTTCTCGCTCAACAGCTTCTTCCTCTGGCTCGGCGGTCTGAACCCGCTGATCCAGATCCCCGTCATCCTGGTGGTGTTCGGGATCGTGGTCGGCATCATCCTCGTGCTGATCGAGTTCGCCCCGCGGCCCGGCCGCGGCTACTTCATCATGCGGTTGGCGGCCTGCCTGCTGATCCCGCTGCTGGCCTTCCTCCTGCTGCGTCCCTACGCGAACGCGGTGGTGTACGTCGTCGCGATCGCCCTGCTGGTCGGTGGACTGCTCTTCTTCGCGGACTTCCGCTCCCGTCAGGGCGCCGGCTACCTGTTCCAGCTGATCCTCTTCATGGCGCCGGCCAGCATCATGCTGATCCTCGGTCTGATCTACCCGGCGATCTCGACGATCTTCAAGTCGTTCTTCGACAAGTCGGGCGAGCAGTTCGTCGGCATGGAGAACTACATCTGGGTGTTCACGAACCCGACCGGTACGGCGTCGGTGGTCAACACGCTGCTGTGGGCGCTTCTGGCGCCGACGATTTCGGTCGTGATCGGTCTCGCCTACGCGGTCTTCATCGATCGCGCCCGCGGCGAGAAGATCCTGAAAGTCCTCGTGTTCATGCCCGTCGCGATCTCGTTCGTCGGCGCCGGCATCATCTGGAAGTTCATGTACGACGCCCGCCAGGGCGACCAGGTCGGTCTGCTGAACGCCATCGTCACCGCCTTCGGGGGCGACCCGGTGCAGTGGCTGGCGATCAAGCCGGTCATCAACACGCTCATGCTCCTCGTCGTCTTCATCTGGACGCAGACCGGTTTCGCGATGGTGATCCTGTCGGCGGCCATCAAGGCGGTCCCCGTCGAGCAGATGGAGGCGGCGCAGCTGGACGGCACCAACGCGTGGCAGCGGTTCCGCAACGTCACGGTCCCCGGCATCCGCTCGTCGCTGATCGTCGTGCTCACGACCATCACGATCGCCTCGCTGAAGGTGTACGACATCGTCGCCGTCATGACCGGCGGTCGCGACGAGACGACCGTCCTCGGCTTCGAGATGGTCAACCAGCAGCAGCGGTTCCAGAGCTACGGTCACTCGTCCGCTCTGGCCGTCGTCCTGTTCCTGTTCGTCCTGCCGCTGATCATCTACAACGCCCGATCGATGGCCAAGCAGAGGGAGATCCGCTGATGACCGTCGCAGCACCCACCACACCGGTCGACAACCGCACGGCCCGCCAGGTCGCGCGCGACACCCGCAAGAACGAGGCGATCGCCCACAAGAAGCTGACGTCGAAGGGCGCGACGATCGCGGCCGTCATCATCGCCATCTTCTGGACGATCCCGACGTTCGGCCTCTTCGTCACCTCGTTCCGACCCGGCGCCGACACGCAGTCGACCGGGTGGTGGACGGTGTTCACGAACCCCGACTTCACCCTCGACAACTACTTCGAGGCGCTGAACGCGGGCGGTACGTCGACGACACTCGCCTCGGCGTTCGTGAACTCGCTCGCGATCACCATCCCCGCGACGGTCTTCCCGATCGTCATGGCGGCGCTGGCGGCCTACGCGTTCGCGTGGATCGACTTCAAGGGGCGCAGCGCGCTGTTCGTCTTCGTGTTCGCCCTGCAGATCGTGCCGCTGCAGATGGCCCTCGTGCCGCTGCTGTCCCTCTTCTCGCAGGGGCTCACCATCAACGAGGTGCCGATCTTCCCGGGCTTCGGTCTGAACGACGTGCAGTACAGCTTCGCCCGCGTCTGGATCGCGCACGCCATTTTCGCGCTGCCGCTGGCGACGTTCATGCTGCACAACTTCATCGCGGAGATCCCGGGTGAGGTCATCGAGGCGGCGCGGGTGGACGGCGCCGGCCACGGTCAGGTCTTCTTCCGGATCATCCTGCCGCTGGCCGCTCCGGCGATCGCGTCGTTCGCGATCTTCCAGTTCCTGTGGGTGTGGAACGACCTGCTGGTCGCGACGATCTTCGCCTCGCCGGGCGCCCTGCCGATCACGCAGGCGCTGAACTCGCTGTCGGGAACCTGGGGCAACCGCTGGTTCCTGCAGTCGGCGGGCACGTTCATCTCGATCATCGTCCCGCTCATCGTGTTCTTCGCGCTGCAGCGCTTCTTCGTCCGCGGCCTGCTCGCGGGTGCGACGAAGGGCTGAGCCCGGAACGACGAGAGAGGGGGATGCCGGTGGCCACCGGCATCCCCCTCTTCGTTCGTCTGCGGGTCAACCGCTGCAGCCGAGGCGCTGCTGCATCGAGGTCATCGCCTGGATCTCGAAGGACTGACCCTTGATCATGGTCTGAGCGACCGTCCGGACCCGCTCGTCGGAGGCGAGGTCGACGGCGGCCTCGGCCATCGGGATCGCGCCCTCGTGGTGGCGGATCATCAGGGTGAGGAACGAGCAGTCCGCCTGCTGACCGGTGGCCGCCTTGAGAGCTGCCAGCTCGGCGTCCGAGGCCATGCCCATCTGCTCGCGCATCTCTTCGTCCGAGAGGGGCTCGCCGTCGGTGCCGCCGTGCGCATGCCCGGAATCGGATGCCGCCATCCACGCCATCGGCTGGTCGTCGTACTGCGGCAGCCCCCAGCGGACCAGCCAGTCCAGCATCTCGCCGCGCTGCGACGACTGCCCGGTCGCGATGTCGTACGCGAGGGCGCGGAGCTCGTCGTCGTCGGTCTCGGCGTAGATGGTCATCGCCATGTCGACCGCCTGCGCGTGGTGCATCTGCATGTCGCGGGCGAAGCCGGCGTCGGCGGAGCCTTCACCCGGGGTGGAGCCGGCGATGCCGAACGTCGAGAAGCGGCCGATCGCGAACGCCACCGCGGCGATGGCGAGGCCCACGAGCAGCACGACCCACCACGGGGGCAGGGTGCGCTCGGTGCCCGGCTCGTCGCCGACGGTGCCGTCGGTCACTGCTTGCCGGGCGCGTCCAGAGCGCCGGTGCACGCGGCGCCCGGCTCGGGACCGTTCACGTTGCGCCAGTAGGCCTTGATGAACTCGCCGATGCGCTCATCGTCGGGGGAGTCGACCTTCAGCTGCGCGTTCCACGCGCTGACGGCGATGGGAGTGTCCATGTCCTCGTAGGGCGAGAGCACGGTGTAGTCCGAGGGCAGCTGCGCGTCGAGGGCGTCGATGCCCGCCTGGTCGACCTGCGCCGGGTCGTACGTGATCCAGATGGCGCCGTGCTCGAGGGTGTGGACGGCGTTCTCGTTCGGGACGGGCTGGTCGTAGACACCGCAGTTCAGCCACACCGCGTTGTGGTCGCCGCCGGCGGGAGGGGTCTGCTCGTAGTCGACGACACCCTCGACGTGGTTCGCGGTGTGCTCGAAGGTCTGCACCCCCGCGATGCCCGAGCCGTCGCCGTCGCCGCGGGCGACGGTCACGGGGCGCGGGGTGAGAACGACGGAGGCCACGACGAGGCCGACGATAAGCACGGCGGCGATGACGCTGACGATCCACCAGGTGGTCTTCGTGCGGCGGCGCTTAGCGAGCTGGCGCTGGTACTCGGCGAGCTTCTGCTGCTTCTGCTGCTCGCGCTGCTGCTTCACGGTGAGGTTCAGCTGCGCCTGCGTGGCAGGGTTGCCGCTCGTGCGCTTACCGGTGGGATCGTTCGGGGTCATGGGAGTGGCCTCGTCGGTCGGGGTGGGGAGGGCGCAGGTGCGCCGCTTCGATTTTATTCGCAGGCATCTGCACGGGCCCTGGGCGGTGAGCGTTTCATAGGGTCTCGTGACGTGGGAGGCATCCCGCGCGGCTGCGCAAGGGGTGCCTGACGGCGCCCCGCGTCGAGCAGGATGGGACGATGACAGTGCCCACGCACGAACACGAGATCGGTATCGGCCTGCGGCTGGCGGTGATCGGCGCAGTGCTCCTCGTCGCGGCCGTCGCCACCGGGATCGCCGTCGAGTCGACCGACTCCGAACTCATCGACCTCGATTCCTGGTGGAACGCCTACGTCGCGACGTTCCTCCCCGGCATCCGACCCGTGTCGCTGCTCATGAACGTCCTGGGCGCGGGGGTCATCGGGACCTACGTCGTGCCCCTCGTCGGCGCGGCCTTGCTGCTGCTGGCCCGGCGGCCGTGGGGCGCCGTCTTCTTCCTCGCCGCGTCGATCGTGGGCGCGCTCGTCGTGCAGCTGCTCAAAGGGATCTTCGGCCGCGTGCGGCCGGAGGAGATGCTCGTCATCTCCGACCACGGGTCGTTCCCGTCCGGCCACACGGCGAACGCCGCCGTGATCGCCACCGTCGCGGTCATCCTCTTCCCGCGCGTCTGGGTGCTCCTCGTCGGGGTCGCGTGGACCCTGCTTATGGCGTTCAGCCGCACGCAGGTCCATGCGCACTGGTTGACCGACACCCTGGGCGGGACCGTGCTCGGTGTCGCCACGACGCTGCTGGTCGCGGCGGCGCTGACGATCCCTGTCGTCCGGGAACGTGAGCGCCGGTTCTCGCTAGGCTGAGCGGCATGAGCGCCGAGGAAGCCGCTGCCGAACTCGCCCGTCTCGAAGCCGAGGCCGCCGCCGCAGAGGCGGAGCTGAAGCTCGCGAAGGCGCAGGCCGCCCTGGCCGCCGCACGTGCGGCGGCCGCACGGACACAGACGGATGCCGCGCCTCCGACCGCGGCCGGCCCGGACGGCGATCCCGCCCCGGCCGCCGACCCTCCGCCGCCCGCCGCGCCCGCTCCTGCCGACGCACCCACTCCGGCCGACGCACCCACTCCGGCCGACGCGCCCGCTCCCGACGCGCCCACCGGCCCGCTCGACGCGGAGGAGGTCGCGCGGATCGTCACGGGGTACACGTTCGAAGAGGAGACGCTCGACCTCGGCGCGCTCGTCAACGGCGACGCGGTCCGCGAAGCGCAGATCCGAATCCCGATCGCGATGACCAACAGACACGGGCTGGTCGCCGGGGCCACCGGCACGGGCAAGACCCGCACCCTGCAGGGGCTCGCCGAGCAGCTCGCGGCCAAGGGCGTGCCGGTCTTCGCGGCCGACATCAAGGGGGACCTCACGGGGGTCGCCACGGCCGGCGAATCGAGCCCGAAGCTCCTGGCCCGCACCGAGGCGATCGGGCAGGCGTGGGAACCGGCGGCATCCGTCACGGAGTACTTCGCGCTCGGCGGCATCGGTACCGGCGTCCCGGTCAGGGCCACCGTCACCGGGTTCGGTCCGCTGCTGCTGAGCCGCGTGCTCGGTCTCAACGAGACGCAGGAGTCGAGCCTCGGCCTCGTCTTCCACTACGCCGACGCGCACGGGCTGCCGCTCGTCGACCTGGCGGACCTGCGCGCCGTCCTCACCCACCTGACCAGCGACGCCGGCAAGCCCGAGCTGAAGGACCTCGGCGGGCTGTCCTCCGCCACGGCCGGTGTCATCCTGCGCGAGCTCATCACCTTCGCCGACGGCGGCGCCGACGTGTTCTTCGGCGAGCCGGAGTTCGACGTCCGCGACTTCCTGCGCACCACCCCCGACGGACGCGGGATCATCTCGCTCCTCGAGGTGCCCGGCATCGCCGACAAGCCCGAACTGTTCTCGACGTTCCTCATGTACCTGCTCGCGGAGCTGTTCGAGATCCTCCCCGAGGTGGGGGATGCCGCCAAGCCCAAGCTCGTGTTCTTCTTCGACGAGGCGCACCTGCTGTTCCGCGACGCGTCGAAGGCGTTCACCGCGGCGATCGTGCAGACCGTGCGCCTCATCCGCTCGAAGGGGGTCGGAGTCTTCTTCGTGACGCAGACCCCGAAGGACGTGCCGGGCGACGTCCTCGGCCAGCTCGGCTCGCGCATCCAGCACGCGCTCCGCGCCTTCACGCCCGACGACGCGAAGGCCCTGCGCGCGACGGTGGGCACGTATCCGACCTCGGGCTACGACCTCGAACGCGTGCTGCAGGAGCTCGGCACCGGCGAGGCGATCGTGACCGTCATGAACGAGAAGGGCGCGCCGACGCCCGTCGCCTGGACGCGGCTGCGCGCGCCGCAGGGGCTTATGTCCCCGACCCCGGCGGCCGCCGTGCAGGCCGCCGTCGCGGCGTCGCCGCTGCTCGCGACCTACGGCACCCCGGTCGACCGGGAGTCCGCGCGCGAGATCCTGGCCGCGAAGATGGCGGCGGCGGACGCCGAGGCGGATGCCGCCAAGGCCGCCGCCGACAAGGCGAAGGCCGACGCGGAGTACGCGAAGCAGAAGGCCGCGATGGACAAGGCGCAGAAGAAGGCCGAAGCCGACGCGCAGCGCGAATACGACCGGATCCTCCGCAGCACCGGCGGCCGCACCCGGACCTCGCGTCGCGTCGAGTCCTCGCCGCTCGAGCAGATCCTCGGATCGAAGGCGACGCAGTCGATCATCGGCAGCGTCATCCGCGGCGTGTTCGGGAACGGTCGGCGGTGAGTGCGGCATCCCGCATCCGTCCGTTCCGTCCCGGGGACGAACCCGCCCTCGCCGAGATCTGCCTGCGGACCGCCGACGGCGGCGGCGACGCGACCGGGATCTTCGAGGACGACGCGATCTGGGCCCACATCTGGGTCCTGCCCTACGTCGAACGCCACCCCGACGTGGCTTTCCTCGTCGAGGACGAGGACGGCACCGTCACGGGGTACGTCGTCGCGACGCCCGACACCGACGCGTTCGAGCGGTGGTTCCGCGACGAGTGGTGGCCGCGCCACGCGCACCGCTGGCCGAAGCCCGAGCGCGAGGTCACGCGTCAGGACGGCACCCTGCTCTACGCCTACAGCCGCGGGGAGAAGCCCGAGCGGTACGCCGAGGAGTTCCCCGCGCACCTGCACATCGACCTGCTGCCGCAGGCCCAGGGCAAGGGCGCGGGGCGCCGCCTCGTCGAGACGCTCTTCCACGCGCTCCGCGAGCGGGGTGTCTCCGGACTGCACCTCGTGGCGTCGGCGGGGAACACCGGCGCGATGGCCTTCTACACCCGCCTCGGGCTCGCTCCACTGCCCTCGTCGCCGGGGTCCCGCGCCTACGGCGTGAAGCTATGAGCGGTGCACCGGGATCGGCATCGTCGACGTGTCGATGAGCGGGTCGTCGTCCTGACGCTCGACGACCTCGACCGCCTCCGCGCGCGTCTCGACGGTCGGCACCGAGCCGAGCAGCGGTCGCTTCGCGGTCTCCTTCATCGACAGCAGCGCGATCCCGCCCAGCAGCGCGAAGAACATGATGTAGAACGCGGGCATGTAGGTGTTGCCGGTGGCGTCGATGAGGGCCTGACTGAACAGCGGAGTCGTGCCGCCGAACAGCGAGACCGAGACGTTGTAGGCGATCGCCATCGCGCCGAACCGCGACGCGGTCGGGAACAGGGCCGGCAGTGTGGACGCCGACACGGCGACGTAGAAGGCGACGGGGATCGCCACCATCCCGAGGGCGACGAAGACCGCCCACTCCTGCCCGATCTGCATGATCGCGAACGCCGGGATCATGAGCACGATCGTCGAGCCGGCGGCGATCATGTAGACCGGCCGCCGGCCGATCCGGTCGCTCAGCATCCCGATGAACGGCAGACAGGCCGACATCACGAGCAGCACCGGCACGGTCGCCACGGCCGCGCCGAGGTTCGAGATCCCGACCTCGGTCTCGAGGTAGGTCGGCATGTAGCTCGTGAGGGCGTAGCCGGCGGTGTTCGTCGCCGCGACGATCGCGATGCCGATGAGCACCTCGCGCCAGTGGTGACGGAGGATGCCGCCGATCCCGTGGCGTGCGAGGGGGTCGTCGCGGTCCGGCTCGTTCTCGGTCTCGGCGGCGTTCTCGTAGGCGGGGGTCTCGGGGATCTTGAGGCGGAACCAGATGGCGACGATGCCGAGGGGGATCGCGACGAGGAACGGGATCCGCCACCCGAAGTCGGTCATCGCGGTCTCGCCCCACACCGACTCGGTGATGACGGTGGTGAGGGCGACGACCGAGGCGCCGGCGGCGAAGCCGACATAGGAGCCAAGGTCGAGCCACGACGACCAGAAGCCGCGTCGCTTGTCGGGGGAGAACTCCGCGACGTACGTGGTGGCGCCGGCGTACTCGCCGCCGGTGGAGAACCCCTGCACCATCTTGAGCAGGTACAGCGGCACGATCGCCCAGAGTCCGATCTGCGCGCTCGTGGGCAGGACGCCGATCAGGGCGGTCGCGACGGCCATCATCGCCATCGTGAAGAAGAGGACCTTCTGCCGACCGATGCGATCGCCGAGCGGGCCGAGGACGAGGCCGCCGATGGGGCGCACGAGGAACGAGATCGCGAACCCGAGGAGGGTGACGAGCAGGTTCCACGGCTCGGGCAGATCGTCCGCGAAGACGACGGAGATCGTGACGGCGAGGTAGCCGTATATGCCGAAGTCGAACCACTCCATGAAGTTGCCGACGACCGTGCCGCTGATCGCGGTGCGGACGCGCTTGGTGTCGACGACCACCACATCGTCCACGTCGAGGCGTGGCGGGGGCGCCGGGCGGGTGATCGGATCGGAGGACGGGGGTATCGGCTGACGGGATGACCTGGCCATCTCTCCACGGTACGCGCGTGGTCCGCGGCCCGCATCCGTGCGGCTGTCCCTTGACAAAACCCGTCCGTCGAGCGGGGGCCGCACCCCTCCGCGGCCGGTCTATCGTGGCGACATGAGCGAGCTCTCCGCCCCCACCGGCCGCGAATCCGCCCTCGTCGCCCAGCCCCGCGCCGACGGCACCGCGCCGCGTGCGCTGGTCCTCGGATCGACCGGATACCTCGGCGGACGCCTCGTCCCGCGACTCCTGTCGGCGGGGTACCGGGTGCGGGTGCTCGTCCGCACGCCCGCCCGGGTGAGGGCGTTCGTGTGGGGGAGCGAGGTCGAGGTCGTCGAGGGCGCCGCCGAGGACGCCGACGCCGTCGCCCGCGCCGTCGACGACGTCGACGTGCTCTACTACCTCGTCCACTCGATGGGCGGCGGCGGCGACTTCGAGACGAAGGACCTGCGGGCGGCGGAGACCGTGGCGGATGCGGCGGCCGAGGCATCCGTCGCTCGCATCGTCTACCTCGGGGGTCTGCACCCGGCCGGGGTGGAGCTGAGCCCGCACCTGCGCTCGCGCGTCGAGGTGGGCGAGGTGCTGCTGCACAGCGGCGTGCCCACCCTCGTCCTGCAGGCCGGTGTCGTCATCGGGTCGGGGTCCGCCTCGTTCGAGATGGTGCGTCACCTCACCGACGTGCTGCCGTACATGCCGGCGCCGAAGTGGGTGCGCAACCGCATCCAGCCGATCGCGGTGCGCGACGTGCTGCACTACCTGCTCGCGGCGGCGCGGGTCGACTCGGACGTCAACCGCGCCGTCGACATCGGCGGGCCGGACGTGCTCCGCTACGGCCAGATGATGAACGGGTACGCCGTCGAGGCGGGACTGCGCCAGCGCGCGATCGCCGCGCTGCCGGTGCTCACCCCCGGTCTCGCGTCGCACTGGGTGAACCTCGTGACCCCCGTTCCGCGCGCGATCGCCCGGCCGCTCATCGCGTCGCTGCAGAACGAGTGCATCATGGACGACCACGCCGTCGACGAGCTGCTGCCGCGGCCCGAGGGCGGCCTCACCCCCTACCGCGAGGCGGTGCGGCTGGCGCTGCGCAAGGTCGAGGCCGACGCCGTCGAGACGAGCTGGCAGGACGCCGAGGTCTCGTCGGTGCCGAGCGACCCGCTGCCGAGCGACCCCGAGTGGGCCGGCCGGCTCGTGTTCACCGACGAGCAGAGCGCGACGACGTCGGCGAGCCCCGACCAGCTCTGGCGCGTCATCGTCGGGATCGGCGGCGAGAACGGCTGGTACTCGTCGCCGTTCCTGTGGGCCGTCCGCGGCTGGATGGACCGACTCGTGGGCGGTGTGGGCCTGCAGCGCGGGCGCCGCAGCCGCGGCAAGGTCGCGGCGGGCGACGCGATCGACTTCTGGCGCGTCGAGGCCGTCGAGGAAGGGCGACTGCTGCGCCTGCGTGCGGAGATGAAGGTGCCGGGCCTCGCGTGGCTCGAACTGCGCGCGAGCCCCGAGGGGTCGGGCTCACGGTACGACCAGCGCGCCGTCTTCTTCCCGAAGGGGCTCGCCGGACGGCTCTACTGGTTCGCCGTGCTGCCCTTCCACGGCTTCATCTTCCAGGGCATGGCGAACCGCATCGCGGCCGCCGCCGAGCGCGAGGCGCCCGTCGCCTGAGGTCTCAGGCCGTGAGGCGGCCGTTCGCGACGCGGACGGTCCGGTCGACGAGGGATGCCGGGACCTCGGCGTGCGAGATGAGCACGACCGCGTGCGACCCGTCGACCGCGCCGAGCAGGTCGGTCAGCAGCGCATCGGCGGCGGACGGGTCGACGCCGGCGGTCGGTTCGTCGAGGACCAGCACGGGGAAGCCGCGCAGCAGGGCGCGCGCGAGCGAGATGCGCTGGGCCTGACCGCCCGAGACGAGCGCGCCGCGCTCGCCGACCCGCGCGTCGAGTCCGCCGCGCGCGCGGAGCCAGTCGCCGAGGCCCACGCGCTCGAGGACGCGCACGAGCTCGTCGTCGGTCGCGGTGTCGCGGGCGAAGAGCAGGTTCTGGCGGATGTCCTCGTCGAAGAGCATCGGATGCTGCTCGCACAGTCCCACGGTCTGTCGCAGGTCGTCGGGGGCGATCGCCTCGACGGGGCGCCCGCCGATCGTGTACTCGCCGGAGACGGCGAGGAAGCGCACGAGGGCGGCGGCGAGGGTCGACTTGCCCGCGCCGCTCGGACCGACGACGTGGATCCGCTCGCCGGGGCGGACGTCGAGGTCCACGTCGGTCAGCGCGGGGCGGTCGGCGCCCGGCCAGCGGACCGTGACGCCGCGCAGGCGGAGGCCGTCACCGAGCGGCGATGCCTGCCCCGTCGGCGCGCCTGCGGGTGGGATCTCGGCCGGCACCGCGGCGGGGACGACGCCCGCGACACGCGTCGCGGCCGCGCGGACCTGCCGCCACGCGGACGCCGCGAGCGGCACGGCCGTGTAGACCTCGAACACCGCCATCGGCACGAGCACGACCACGGCGAGGGACGGGCCCGAGAGCGCACCCTCGGACGCGGCCGGGGCGGCGGCGACGAGCGCCAGGACGGTCGCGGCGCCGGCGGCGAGCGACACGAGGGCCGCCGTCCCCGCCTGCGCCGCGGTGCGCTGGAGGAGGGCGCGCCGCAACGCCGCGTCCGCGGCGCGGACGTCGGCACGCGAGTCGTGCTCCGCGCCGTAGGCGACGAGGACGTCGAGGCGCGAGAGGTGGTCGAGGATCGCACCGCGGAGTCGTGCGCGCAGGGGGGCGATCGAGCGCTCGGCGCGGGCGCCCGCCGTCCAGCCCCACGCGGTCGCCGCGACCCCCGCGCCGACGAGGCACGCCGCGAGGGTGAGGGCGGCGGGCCACCACACGACGGCGACGAGCACGACGGCGCCGACGGCGACGGCGGCCGACGACACGAGCGGCAGGACGACGCGCAGCGGCAGGTTCTGCAGTTCGTCGACGTCGTCGACGAGAGCGGTCGCCGCATCGCCGCGGCCGGCCGTGGCGAGCCCCGCGGGCGCGTGGGGGAGAAGGCGGCGCACGAGGTCGGTCCGCGTGCGGGCCAGTTGGCGCAGCACCGCGTCGTGGCCCGCGAGGCGCTCCGTGTAGCGGAACACGGCGCGGGAGAGGGCGAACGCCCGGACCCCCACGACAGCGGTCGTGATGTAGAGGACGAGCGGCTGCTCGGCGGCGCGCACGATCAGCCAGGCGCTCACGGCGAGCAGGGCCACCGCCGAGGCCTCCGAGAGGAAGCCCGAGGCCAGGGCGGGCCAGAGGCGGCGGACAGGCGGCACGGCGCCGCGCAGCACGTCACGGGTCGTCGTCACACCGACACCCCCGCACCGGTCAGCCGCACGACGCGATCCGCGATCGCGCGGGCGCTCGTGCGGTGCGAGACGAGCAGGAGGAGGGCCCCGGCATCCGCGATCGATCGCAGCGACCGCCAGAGGTGCGCCTCCGCGGCGGCGTCGAGCGCGGCCGACGGTTCGTCGAGGGCGAGGACGGGTGCGTGCCCGCGCAGGTGGCGGGCGACCGCGCGGGCGACGGCGATCCGTTGGGCCTGCCCACCCGAGAGTCCGGCGCCCTGGACACCCAGGACCTGCTCCGGATCGACGTCGGTGAGCCCCACGAGCGCCAGTGCCTCGGCGACCGTCGCGGCGGGCAGGTCGGCATCCCCCAGCGAGACGTTCGACGCGACCGTCCCCGCCGCGAGCCCGGGCCGCTGCCCCGCCCACGCGAGCCACGCCGACGGCGGGAGGGTGCGGACGTCGCGGCCGTCGAGCTCGATCCGGCCCGTCGCGGGCGCGAAGCCCAGGAGGGCGTGCAGCAGGCTGGACTTGCCCGCGCCGCTCGGCCCCTCGATGAGGACGATCTCGCCCGACCGCGCCTCGAGGTCCACCGGCGGCAGGTCGCGCACCCGGACGTCCGTCAGCCGCAGCACGTGCGCGCCCCGGCCCACTGCCGCCGCCGCAGGTGCCGACGGTGTCGCCGCGGCGGCCTCGTCGAGGACGGCGAACACGTCGCGGGTCGCCGCGACGCCCTCGCTCGACGCGTGGAACTGCACCCCGACCTGGCGGATCGGCAGGAACGCCTCGGGCGCGAGCAGGAGGACGAAGAGCCCGACCGTCAGGCTGAGCGACCCGTCGAGCAGCCGGAACCCGATCGTCACGGCGACGATGGCGACCGAGATCGACGCGAGGAACTCGAGGGCGAACCCCGACAGGAACGACACCCGCAGCACGGTCATCGTCTCGCGCCGATAGTCGTCGGTGACCCGCTCGATCGAGTCCGCGGCGCGATGCTGCCGCCCGAAGACGGTGAGGGTGGACAGTCCCTGCACCGTCTCGGCGAAGCGGGTGGCGAGGTGGGTGAGCGTGTCCCACTGGCGGCGCTGGACGCTGCGGGTCGCGAGTCCGATCAGCACCATGAAGATCGGGATGAGCGGCAGGGTGAGCAGGATGGTGAGGCCCGAGACCGCGTCCGCGGTCCCCATCACCGCGAGCAGGATCGGCGTCGCGACCACGGTCTGCACGAGCTGGGGCAGATAGCGGCCGACGTAGGGTTCGAGCGCGTCGAGTCCGCGCCCGGCGACGAGGGCGAGCTGCGCCGTGCTGCGGGTCGCGGTCCACCCCGGCCCGAGCCGGGCGATCGCGTCGAGCACGGCCGCCCGCAGCTGCGACTCGACACGGGCCGACGCGCGGGCGGCCACCCGCTCGCGCGCGAACGAGAGCACCGAGCGGAGGAGGACGACGGCGGCCAGGGCGAGGAGGGTTCCCCCGATCTCGCGTCCCGCGATCGCGTCGACGACCGCTCGCGTCGTCAGGAAGGCGAAGCCGACGACCACCGCCGTCTGCGCCAGCGCGAGCAGTCCGATGAGCAGGAGGAAGGATCGGGATGCCGTCGCGTACCGCCACAGCCGGGGGTCCACCGGCGGCTGCCGCCGTTCGAGCTCGGGGGCCATGGGTCGATCCTCCTCCGCCGTCTCAGTGGGCGGGCGCGGCATCCGCCTTCTCGATCTGCGCACGCGAGATGCGCTTGCGGAAGACCCAGTACGTCCAGGCCTGGTAGGCCAGGATGCCCGGCAGGAAGATGACCGCCGCCCACGTCATGACCCCGAGCGTGTAGTCGGTGCTGGACGCGTTCTCGATCGTGAGGGAGAACGCCGGGTCGGTCGAGGACGGCATGACGAAGGGGAACAGCGCGAACCACAGGGTGAGGACGGCCGTGACGATCGTGACGGCGCCCAGCGCGAAGGCCCACCCGTCGCGCTCCCGCAGGTTGGCCACGGCGGAGCCGATCAGGGCGAGCGCGGCGGCGACGCCGCATCCGATCACCGCCGCCAGTGCGGGGGCGTCGCGGTCCATCGCGATCGCCGTGGTCCAGACGACCGTCCCGGCCGCGAAGAGGATCGTCGGGATCGCTACGCGACGGGCCACGGCGTGAGCGTCCTCCTTCACCCGGCCGTCGGCCTTCAGCCCCACGAAGTACAGACCGTGCAGGAAGAAAAGCAGCAGGGTGGTGACGCCGACCCACAGTCCGTAGGGGTTCAGGAGGGTGAGGAGCGACCCGGTGAACTCCTTGTCGGCGTCGATCGGCACCCCCTGGACGATGTTGCCGAACGCGACCCCCCAGAGCAGAGCCGGGACGACCGAGCCGATGACGATCATCCGGTCGAAGCCGCGCTTCCACGCGAGCCCCTCGCGCTGGTGGCGGTACTCGAACGAGACGCCGCGGAGGATGAGGGCGAGCAGGATCAGCAGCAGCGGCAGGTAGAACCCGCTGAACAGGGTCGCGTACCACTCCGGGAACGCGGCGAACAGGCAGGCGCCCGCGACGATGACCCATGTCTCGTTGAGGTCCCACACCGGCCCGATGGTGTTGATGACCTGGCGCCGCGACACCTCGTCGCGGCCGAGGAACGGCAGGCTCATCCCGACGCCGAAGTCGAAGCCGTCGAGCACGAAGTAGCCGACGAAGAACACACCGACGACGAAGAACCAGAGGTAGGCGAGATCCATGGCGTGCTCCTAGTAGACCGTCGAGGGGGTCTGGTCGACCGGCAGGTCGCGTGGGTCGGGGTCGTCGGGCCCGGGCAGGGGGTCGGGACCCTTCTGTGCGGCCTTCAGGATGAGGCGGAACTCGACGACGGCGAGCGAGGCGTAGATCGCGGTGAACGCGACGAGGGAGATGAGCACCGTCCAGCCGGGGACACTGGGCGAGACGCCGTCCTCGGTGAGCATGAGGCTGAACACGATCCAGGGCTGGCGGCCCATCTCGGTGAACACCCAGCCGACGAGGCTGCCGAGCAGGGGGAGCGGGGCGGACCAGATCGCGATGCGCCACATCCAGTCGGCGACGGGACGGGTCGCCTTCTTCCGCGTGACCCAGAGGCCGGCGACCGAGATGAGGGTGGCGAGACCGCCGAAGCCGATCATCCAGCGGAAAGACCAGTAGGTGACCCAGATCTCGGGACGGTAGTCGACGCCGGCGCCGAAGCGCTGCGTGTAGAGGTCCTGCAGATCGTTCAGTCCTTCGACGCAGCCGTCGAGCGTCTGGGTGGACAGGAAGGAGAGCAGGTAGGGAACGCGCAGCGACCAGATCTCCTCCGAGCCGTCGGGTGTGCCGATCGAGAAGATGGAGAAGGATGCGTCGGCGCCGCACGCGTTCTCGTACAGGGCTTCGGCGGCCGCCATCTTCATCGGCTGCGTCTGCACCATGACGAGCCCGAGCTGGTCGCCGCTGATGGCGGTGCCGGCGAAGGAGATGATCATGAACCACATGCCGTAGCGGAGGGCCGGACGCATCGTCTCGACGTGCTGCCCGCGGCGCAGGTGCCAGGCGGCGACGGCGATGATGACCGCCGCGGCGAACATGAACGCCGAGAAGATCGTGTGCGGGAAGGCAGCGAGGGCGACCGGGTTGGTCAGCAGCGCGAAGAAGTCCGTGAGCTCGGCGCGGCCGGTGTCGGGGTTCAGCGTGTAGCCGACCGGGTTCTGCATGAACGCGTTGGCCGTCAGGATGAAGTACGCCGACAGGATCGACCCGAACGCCGTCGCCCAGATGGTGAGCAGGTGGATGCGGCGGGGCAGCTTGTCCCAGCCGAAGATCCACAGGCCGATGAAGGTCGCCTCGAAGAAGAACGCCATGAGGCCCTCGAAGGCGAGCGGGGCGCCGAACACGTCGCCGACGAAGCGGGAGTATGCGGACCAGTTCATGCCGAACTGGAACTCCTGCACGATGCCGGTGACGACGCCCATCGCGAAGTTGATGAGGAAGATCTTGCCGAACAGGCGGGTCAGGTGCAGCCACCTCACGTCGCCGGTGCGGTGCCAGATCGTCTGGAAGATCGCCACCGTGAGCGCCATGCCGAGCGTCAACGGCACGAACAGATAGTGGTAGAGCGTCGTCAGTCCGAACTGCAGGCGAGCCAGGATGAGCGGGTCCAGAAAGTCCACGGGCTTGGTCCTTCCACAGGTATGCTCCGACGCTACGACAGCCGGCTGATCGCGGCATCCGATCGGGCCGTGCAAAATACCCGGATGCCGCCGCGCCGGACGCCCCCCATGGTGGGAGCGGTCTCCGCCGCCTACGGTGGGGCTCATGACTCGCGGTGATTCGTCCCGGGTTCCCGCGATGGTGCGGCGGACCACAGCCTTCACCGCGGCGTGGCTGGCGGCGGTCCTCGTCCTGACCGCGGGGCCCGCCTCAGCCGGCACGACGCCCTCGCCGACCGTCTCGCCGACGCCGGCCGTGTCACCGTCGCCGACCGTCTCGCCGACCCCGACGGCGACTCGCACGCCGACGCCGACGGCTACCCCGACTCCGACACCGACGGCGACATCGAAGCCCACGCCGACGCCGACGTCCACGCCCACGGCTACTCCGACTCCGACGCCCACCCCGACACCCACGCCGACCCCGACACCCGCTCCGACGCCGGACGCCGGGGCGCGCCTGGCGGCCCCGCCCGCCCCGCGGATGCCGTCGACGGGTCGCCTCAGCGCCGCAACCGCCGCCGACCAGACCATCGCCGTGAGCCGCGCCCTCTTCCCGAACGGAAGCGCCGAGGTCGTGATCGCCGCCGCCAAACGCCACGACGCGCAGATCGCGGCGGGGCTCGCGGGCGCCCGCCGGGCGCCGATGCTGTACGTCGCACCAGACTCGATCCCCGCTGCGGTCAAGACCGAACTCGCCCGGCTGAAGCCGACGCGCATCCTCGTCGTCGGCTCGACGGCGTCGGTGAACAGTACGGTCGCGCGGGTGCTCGGTCAGACGGCCCCCGTCGAGCGGATCTCCGGCGCCGACACCTACGCGCTCTCGCGCGCGGTCCTGCGCTTCCTGGGCCCCGTCGACCGCGTGTACGTCGCCGACGGGCGCACGATGGACACCGCTCCGATCGCCGCGGCGGCCGCCGCCGCGACGGGAGGCGGCTTCATGGCCGTCGACGGTCGCGGCACGGCCTCCGACGCCACGATGGCGGCGCTGAAGGACGTCGGTGCGAAGGAGGTGGTCATGATGAACATCGCCTCGATGATGGGGAAGGGGTTCGTCGACCGCATCCGCTCCGCCGGGATCAGCGTGCGTCGCATGGCGGGCGGCACCAGCGAGGCCGTGGCGATCTCCACGGCCGCCGACTACCCGAGCACGACCACCCGCGGTGTCGTGGTCTCCGGCGTCGCGATCCCCAACCACGAGACCGGCACGGCGGCCGCGGTCGCCGGCGCCCTCCGCCAGCCCTTCCTCTACTCACGCACCGAGTGCGTGTCGGATGCCACGGCCGCCCTCCTCGACACGCGAAAGGACACCGTCCTCGCCGTCGGTCCGACCAGCCGGTTGCAGGCGGCCGTGCTGACGGGCGACGGCTGCACCGTCGTCCGCACCGCGGCGGCGAACACGCTGCGCGACAAGATCACGGCCACCATGAAGCGGCATCCCTCCTCGTCGTACGCCGTCACCGTGCGGCAGATCGGCGGTCTCGAGGTGCTGACGGGCAAGACGGGCGCCACGCGACGCGAACCCGCCAGCATGATGAAGCTCTTCGTCGCCTGGGCGGCGCTCACGCGGGTGGAGAAGAAGCAGGCGTCGCTGTCGACGAAGCTGTCGTCGGGTCTCACCGTCAAGGAATGCCTGCGCGAGCTCATCTGGATGTCCGACAACTACTGCCACACCGACCTCGTGCACTGGATCGGCGTCTCGAACCTCAACAAGCAGATCGCCGCCGCCGGCTACTCGCAGACCTCCTACGGGCGCGTGCTGAAGGGACAGGACGTCCTCTACGCCGGCAACCGCACCACCTCGAACGATCTGAGCCTGCTCGTGGCACGCCTCGAGAAGGGGCAGATCCTCAACAAGACGCACACGACGCTGCTGCGGGATCTCATGCACACGCAGTTGTTCCGCTCCCGCATTCCCAACGGCATCCCGGCCTCCGCCTACCAGGCCTCCAAGCCGGGCTCGCTCTGGGTCAAGGGCGGTCTGCTTCAGGCCGACACCGCGATCATCCGCGGGCCGAAGGCGACCTTCGTGCTCACCGTGATCGGCGACGCCGGGTCGTCCAAGGCCGGCATCCGCGACATCGCGCGCACCGTCTACACGCACTTCAACGGCTCGTTCGGGGCGGCGGCGAAGCACTCCGACCTGCACGTGCGGACCACGAAGAACGCGACGTGGCGGAAGTCCGCAGGCGGCGCGGTCGGCGGGACGATCCCGAAGGGCACGCCGCTGCAGGTCTCGGATTCGAAGCGTCACTGGTACAAGCTCCACTACCGGGGCGGATACGCCTGGGTCTGGTACTCGTCCCTGCGCACCAACCTCGCCTACTGAGGCCGTTCGACGCTCAGGCGTCCGGCCGTCGCCGCAGCAGGTGGATGACGCATTCCTGCGGATCGCACGACGAGCGCATGCCGTCGACCGCCAAGGGTCCGCCCGCCTCGCTGAGGGCGCCCTGCATGAGCCCGAGGTGCACGTCGCAGAGCGTCTCGCGGTTGTCCGCCTGATCGGCCGCGTGCGCGCAGGGCGTCAGGTCGATCGTGAGGGCGTCCTCGTCGATCTCGGGGTCGAAGCCGCCGTCGAGGAGCTGCTCGACGAGCGCGTCGAGCTGATGCTGCTCCTCGCCCGTCAGCGACCCGGCCGTCTCGGGCATGACCCGGCGCATGAGGTCGCCGCGCTCGGCAGCGGCCTGCACCTTGCGGCGGTGCTCCGGACTCGAGACGCTCACGCCGTCGACGGCGCGGTAGAACACCCGCGGCCGGCCGCGCGTCGTGCGCTTCTCCACCTCGGTCGCGACGAATCCGCGCTCGATGAGCCGCTGCAGATGCTCCCGGACCGTGTTCGGATGCAGCTTCGTCGCCGCGACGAGCTCGCCGACGGTCTGCTGCGGGGTCGTCTGCAGCAGGTGGAGGATCTCCACGCGCGATGACGTGGAGATCGCGTTGTAGGCGGTCGGGCGCCGGGCCGTCATGACTTCATTATCGGGGGATGACGGATGCCGCGGGGCGGCCCTGGCCTATGATTCCGCCCGTAATCTGAGACCATGCGGCATCCCACCCCCGACCCCGTCGGACCGGGCCAGGAGAGCGTCTGGGACTACCCCCGGCCTCCCCGCGTCGAACCGGTCACCGGCACCGTCACGATCACCCTCGGCGGCGAACGCATCGTCTCGACGAGCCGCGCCTTGCGCGTGCTCGAGACGAGCCACCCGCCCGTCTACTATCTACCGATCGACGACTTCGTCCCCGGTGCGCTGACGCCCGGTCAGGGGTCGTCGTTCTGCGAGTTCAAGGGCGCTGCGCGCTACCTCGACGTCCACGGTGGCGGCGTGCCCCGCCCTGCGGCGGCGTGGAACTACCCGCATCCCGAACCGGGCTTTGAGGAGCTGGCGGACCGGGTGGCGGTGTACGCGCAGCAGATGGACGAGTGCACCGTCGCCGGTGAGGTCGTGACCCCGCAGCCGGGTCGCTTCTACGGCGGGTGGGTCACCTCTCAGGTCGTGGGACCGTTCAAGGGCGTGCCGGGCTCGATGGGCTGGTGACCGGCGCCGACCGTCAGAGGCCGAGCGCCGCCTGCACGTCGGGGGAGTCGCTCTCGCGCGGTTCGGTGCGCACCAGGTCGGCGACCGAGCCGAGGATCTCGTCGGGGCGGAACGGGTAGCGCTCTATCTCGGCGGTGTCGCTGATGCCGGTGAGCACGAGCACGGTGTGCAGGCCCGCTTCGATCCCGGCGACGACGTCCGTGTCCATGCGGTCGCCGATCATGCCGGTGTTCTCGGAGTGCGCGCCGATGCGGTTGAGTGCCGAGCGGAACATCATCGGGTTGGGCTTGCCGACGACGTAGGGCTCTTTGCCGGTGGCCTTCGTGATGAGCGCCGAGATGGCGCCCGTCGCCGGCAGGACGCCCTCGGTCGAGGGGCCGGTCGCGTCGGGGTTGGTGGCGATGAAACGGGAGCCGGCGCCGATGAAGCGGATCGCCTTGGTGATCGCCTCGAACGAGTAGTTGCGGGTCTCGCCGACGACGACGTAGTCGGGGCGGGTCTCGGTCATGATGAAGCCCGCCTCGTGGAGGGCCGTCGTGAGACCGGCCTCACCGATCACGAACGCGGTGCCGCCCGGCATCTGCGAGGCGAGGAAGTCCGCGGTCGCCAGGGCCGAGGTCCAGATCGACTCCTCCGGCACGACGAGTCCCGACGCGCGCAGCCGGGCGCTGAGGTCGCGCGGCGTGAAGATCGAGTTGTTCGTGAGCACGAGGAACGGGGTGCCCTCGTCGCGCCACTGCTCGAGCAGCTCCGCAGCGCCGGGGATCGGTGTGTTCTCGTGCACGAGCACGCCGTCCATGTCGGTCAGCCAGCACTCGATGTCCGCGCGGGTCCGCATGGGTCCACCCTATGCCCGCGTGCGCCGCTCGCCCGGCGCACCCGAGCGCTACGCCGTGGCGATCTCGTGCGTCGGCGTCCACCCCAGCGACGGGGCGACGTAGCGGGCGAAGGACTCGACGAGCCGCAGGTTGAATGCCACCCCGAGCTGGCTCGGGATCGTGAGCATGAGCGTGTCGGCCTCGCGGACCGCGGCGTCGTGCTGAAGCTGCTCGACGAGCTCGTCGGGGGTGCCGGCATACGTCTTCCCGAAGGTGGACCGCATGCCGTCGATGATCCCGATCTGGTCACCGTCGGAGCGGCCGCCGAAGTACATGGCGTCCTCCGCGGTCGTGATGGGGAAGATGCTGCGGCTCACCGAGACGCGCGGGGTCCCCGCGTGACCGGCCTCGCGCCACGCCGCGCGGAACGCGTCGATCTGCTCGGCCTGCAGGATGTCGAAGGGGCGACCGTCGGCCGAGGTCAACAGCGTCGACGACATGAGGTTGACCCCCATGCGTCCCGCCCATTCGGCCGAGTCGCGGTTGCCGGCGCCCCACCAGATGCGCGAGCGCAGCCCGGGGGAGTGCGGTTCGATGCGCTGCAGCCCGTGGCCGCCGCCGAACGGGCTGTGCGGGTCGCTCTCGGCGAGCCCTTCGCCCTCGACGGCGCGCAGGAACAGCTCGAAGTGCTCGCGGGCGATGTCGGCGCCGCGCGGGTCGGTCGACCCGGTGTAGCCGAAGGTCTCGTAGCCGCGGATGACGCTCTCGGGTGACCCGCGGCTCACGCCGAGCGCGAGCCGTCCGTCGCTGATGAGGTCGACCGCGGCCGCCTCCTCCGCGAGGTAGAGCGGGTTCTCGTAGCGCATGTCGATGACGCCCGTGCCGACCTCGATGCGCGAGGTGCGCGCCGCGATCGCGGCGAGCAGCGGCATGGGGGAGGCCTGCTGGCGGGCGAAGTGGTGCACGCGGAAGTAGGCGCCGTTCACCCCGAGCTCGTCCATGCCCTGTGCGAGGTCGATCGCCTGCAGCATCGAGTCGCCGGCGGTGAGTTCGCGACCCCCGCCGAGGGGACCGTAATGGCCGAAGGACAGCGTTCCGAAGCGTTGCATACCGGGCACAACGACGCGGCCGCGGTATCCATTCCGATGAATATGGATGCCGCGGCCGCGGGAGCGTGCGAGGGATCAGCTCGCGGGCGCCACGGCGCGCAGCGCGTCCGTCCAGGGCATCACGGGGCGCCCGATGAGGTCGGTCAGGTCGGACGAGGCGACGTCGAGGGCGCCGCGGGCGATGCCGCCGTCGAGGGCGACGACGAACCCGACGGTGCCCTCGTCGAGCCCGAACGACGCCAGCCGCGCCGCCAGCTCGTCGGGGGTCGCCGGCGCGTAGACGACCTCGCGCCCGAGCACCTCGCCCATGGCGGCGGCGATGTCGGCGTAGGTGGCGCGGGGTCCCGCGAGCTCGTACGTGCGGCCGAGGTGCCCGTCCTCGAGAAGGACGACCGCGGCGGCGTCGGCGTAGTCCGCTCGCGCGGCGGCGGCCACGGCGGCGTCGCCGACGGCGGCCGACAAGACGCCCGTCTGCGCCGCGCCGGCCAGGTCGCCGGCGTAGTTCTCCATGTACCAGTTGTTGCGCAGGATCACGGCGGGGATGCCGCTGGCCGCGATCGCCTCCTCGGTCGCCTTGTGGTCGGGGGCGAGGACGAGGTCGACGGTGTCGGCGTGCGAGACGCTCGTGTAGACGAGCTTCGCGACACCGGCGCGGGCGGCGGCGTCGATGACGGTCAGGTGGCCGGCGAGGCGCCCGCCCGGCTCCGAGCCCGAGATGAGCAGCACGCTGTCGACACCCTCGAGGGCGGCGTCGACCGACTCGGGCACGGTGTAGTCGAGCGGCACGACGCGCACGCCTCTGTCGGCGAGGTCGGCGGCCTTCGCGACGGTGCGGGCTCCGGCGACGATGCTTTCCGGGGCGGCGCCGCGGGCGAGCAGTGCGTCGACGACGAGGTGTCCGAGCTGGCCGCCGGCGGCGGTGACGAGGATGGTCATGGCGAATCCTTTCGATGATCGCGCGATGCGCGCGACAGCCGGGACAACCCCCACCGGCCCCCCATGCATTCCGATCGGAGGGTACCCACTTTCAGGTAAGCTGCTGACGTGTCGGTGAGTTTCGAGCGGATGCGGCAGGAGTCGCCGGGGATCTTCAGCGAGGCGTGCCCGTCGCGTGTCGTCCTCGACCACGTCATGAGCAAGTGGGGCGTCCTCGTCCTCCTCGCGCTCACCGACGGCACACGCCGGTGGGGCGAGCTGCGTCGCAGCGTCGACGGGATCAGCGAGAAGATGCTGGCTACGACGCTGCGCACCCTCGCCGCCGACGGGATCGTGGCGCGCACGTCCTACCCCGAGGTCCCGCCCCGCGTCGAGTACTCCCTGACCCCGCGCGGCGTCGAGCTGATGGAGCGGATGACGCCCCTCATGACGTGGATCCAGGCGAACGCCGACGAGCTCGTCGCGCGCTGAGCCCCGGCATCCGCGGCCGTGTCAGGATCGAGATCATGACTGTTCTCGGTACCAGCGATCTGACCGTGTTCCCCCTGTCGCTCGGCGGCAACGTCTTCGGCTGGACGGCCGACCGCGACACGTCCTTCGCCGTCCTCGACGCCTTCACCGGCGCCGGCGGCGACTTCATCGACACGGCGGACGTCTACAGCGCGTGGGTCCCCGGCAACTCGGGCGGCGAGAGCGAGCGCATCATCGGCGAGTGGATGGCCTCGCGGCGGCCCGAAGGCGTCGTCGTGGCGACCAAGGTCTCGAAGCACCCCGAGTTCCCCGGCCTGTCGGCGGACAACGTGCGCGCGGCCGCCGAGGCGTCGCTCGCCCGGCTGGGCGTCGACACCATCGACGTGTACTACGCGCACGCCGAAGACCCCGACACCCCGCTCGAGGAGACCGTCGCCGCTTTCGGCGCCCTGGTCGCCGACGGTCTCGTCCGCTACCCGGCCGTGTCGAACTTCTCCGTCGAGCGCACCCGCGAGTGGGTTCGCCTGGCGCGCGAGCAGGGGGTCGCCGAACCCATCGCGACCCAGCCCGCCTACAACCTCGTCGACCGCGCCGTCGAGCGCGACGTCGTCCCGACGGCGGCCGAGCTCGGCCTGACCGTCGTGCCGTACTACGCCCTCGCGAGCGGATTCCTCACCGGCAAGTACCGCTCCGCCGACACCTCGGGGCAGTCCTCGCCCCGTGCGGGATCGGCGGCGAAGTACGCGACGCCCGACGGGCTCGCCGTGCTCTCCGCGCTCGACGACGTCGCGGCCGCCCACGGCGTCTCGGTCGCCTCCGCCGCCCTCGGGTGGCTGCGCGCGAAGGGTGCCGTCCCGATCGCCTCGGCCTCGCGCGTCGACCAGGTCGAGGGCCTCATCGCCGGCGCGACGCTTGAGCTGGCCCCCGACGAGGTCGCCGCGCTCGACGAGGCCTCGGCACCGTTCGTCGGCTGACCGACCCGGGACGGATGCCGCCGGTCGCCTAGCCTGGACCGGTGGCATCCGTCCTGAACATCTCCGCCTACCTCTTCACGCCGATCGACGACCCCGCGTCGCTGCGCTCCGAGCTGCAGGAGCGGGTCGACGCGCGCTCGCTGCGCGGCACGATCCTGGTCGCCGAGGAGGGCATCAACCTCTTCCTCGCGGGACCGGCGGAGGACGTCCGCGGGTTCGTCGACGAGCTGCGGGCCGAGGAACGGTTCGCCGCGCTCACGACGAAGGAGAGCTGGTCGGCCGAGCAGCCGTTCCGCAAGATGCTCGTCAAGCACAAGCGCGAGATCATCCGGATGGACCGTCCCGCGATCCGACCGGCGGCCGGACGCGCCCCGGCGGTCGACCCCGTGACGCTCCGACGATGGCTCGAAACCGGCCGCGACGACGACGGCCGTGAGGTCGTCCTGCTCGACACGCGCAACGCCTTCGAGGTCGACCACGGGACGTTCGCCGGTGCGCTGGACTGGCGCCTGGAGAAGTTCACCGAGTTCCCGGATGCCGCGGCCGCGCACCGCGACGAGCTCGTCGACAAGACCGTCGTGAGCTTCTGCACCGGCGGTATCCGCTGCGAGAAGGCGGCCCTCGTCCTGCGGGAGGACGGCATCGACGCGCGTCAGCTCGACGGCGGCATCCTCGGGTATTTCGAGCACGTCGGCGGCGACGGGTTCGACGGCGACTGCTTCGTCTTCGACGAGCGGCGCACCGTCGACGCGCGCCTGCAGCCCACCGGCTGAGCAGCGTCCGAGGCGGGCGTTAGCCTCGACCCATGCACCGGCTCACGAGGGACGAGGCCCGCCGCATCGCGGTGCGCGCGCAGCTGCTCGACGCAGACCGGCCCGGCGACGTCGTCGAGGTCGCCGAGCAGATCGCCGCGATCAAGATCGACCCGACGGCCGTCATCGCGCCAAGTGAGCAGTCGATCTGCTGGTCGCGCATCGGCTGGGCCTACGAGCCGGGGCAGCTGTCGAAGGCGGTCGAGGGGGACCGGCTGCTGTTCGAGTATGACGGGCACTTCCGCCCGGCATCCCTCCTCCCGGCTCTCCGCGCCGTCATGCCGGGGCGCCGCCTCGGCGGTTCGACACGCCAGTACCTCGAGTCCAACGCCGCCTTCCGCGCCGAGATCCTGCGACGCCTCGAGCGGGAGGGGCCGCTGCCGGCCTCGGAGATCCCCGACACGAGCGTGGTCCAGGCGAAGAACGAGAGCGGCTGGTACGGCGCGAACCAGGTGCCGCGCATGCTCGAGCTTCTGTCGTACCTCGGCGACGTCGCCATCAGCGGGCGGATCGGCCGCCAGCGCGTGTGGGACCTGCCCGACCGTGTCTACGGTGCACGGGATGCCGAGATGGACCCGGCCGACGCCGAGGACGTTCTGGCGGCACGGCGGCTGCAGGCGTTCGGCATCGCGCGCGAGAAGTCGTCGTGGTCGGGTGTCGGCACGGCGGGTGAGCCGGCCGAGGTCGAGGGCAGCGCGTGGCGCTGGCGGGTCGACCCCGAGGCGCTCGCCGCCCGGGGCGATGATCCGGGCGGGCGGGCGGCGATCCTCAACCCGTACGACCGCATGCTGTTCGACCGCCCGCGCCTGACCGAGCTGTTCGAGTTCACCTACGTCCTGGAGCAGTTCAAACCGAAGCATCAGCGGGTCTACGGCTACTTCGCGCATCCGATCCTCGCCGGCGACCGCTTCGTGGGTCTGCTCGACGCGGCGCTCGACAAGAAGAAGGAGAACCTCGTGGTCTCCGCCGTGCACGAGCTCGTCCCCCTGGACGATGACGAGCGCGAGATGGCGCACGCCGAGGTCCGGGACCTCGGCGAGTGGCTCGGGGTCCCGGTCCGCGGATTCGACTGAGTCCGGCGGCGCTCAGCGCGCCAGGCGCAGCGTGACCAGCTGGAACGGCGACAGCTCGAGGCGGACCGCGTCGCCGGCGGCATCCCGCAGCGCCGTCGCCGCGATCGGGCGTTCGAGCAGGTCCGTCTGCACAACGCCGGTCGCCCGGAAGCCCGGGACGAGGTGCGCGGTCCGGCTCGAGCCGAGCGCCTCGTAGAGCCGCACGATGACGTCGCCCGACCCGTCGTCGGCGAGCTTGACGGCCTCGACGACGACGCCCGGGTCGTCGAGCTCGAGGAGCGGGTCGACCTCGCGCGCGCCCTGCAGGTGGACGGCCGGGAGGTTCAGTCGCAGCCCTTCCGCGACGGCCGCCGCGACGGTGGCGCCCGGGAGCACGGACAGGCGGAAGGTGTGTGCGCCCTGGTCGGCTTCGGGGTCCGGGAACAGGGGCGCCCGCACGAGGGTGACCCGTGCGACCGTCCGCGCGCCCCCGTCCGAGCCGGGCGCGCGCTGCACGTCGTGGCCGTACATCGCGTCGTTGGCGATCGCCACGCCGTCCTCGCCCTCGGCCACGCGGATCCAGCGGTGCGCGACGGTCTCGAACCGGGCGGCATCCCACGTCGTGTTCATGTGGACAGGCCGCGACACGTGGCCGAACTGGATCTCGGACTCCGCGCGCTCGGCCCGCACCCGCAGCGGGAAGGCGATCTTCAGCATCTTCTGCCGCTCGCGCCAGTCGAGCCGCAGCGCCACCTCGAGCGCGCCGGACGCGGGGTCGACGCGGTAGCGCTGCTCGGCCGACGACGATCCGAACCGGCGTCGGACCACGAGGTCGGCCCCGTCGACCGTGATTTCGTCGGCCGCCTCGAGGACGGTCCCGAGCGCGCCGTCCTCGACGTCGATGTTCCACGCGTCCCAGTCCCGCGGGGTGTCGCGGAACAGGTGCAGCGCGCCACCGGGGTGCGCGGGGTCGATGAGCTCGCGGCCCGTGGCGAGGTCGACGGCGCCCACGACGAGTCCTCGCGCGTCGATCGCCCAGTCGAACCGGGGATGCCGGAACCGCCAGCCGTCGCCGTCCGTTTCGGGCAAGACGACGGGAGCGGATGCCGCGGCCCCGACGGCGAGCGCCGGTGCGCCGCCGAGCGCCACCGGCGCGGCGTTGGCCGCGAGCGCCCGCTCGCCCTCGCCCACGAGCGAGCGCAGGGCGGTGTCGATGATCTCCCGCAGCTCGTCCGCGACGCGGGCGTACGTCGCCTCGGCCTCCTGGTGGACCCACGCGATCGAGGTGCCGGGCAGGATGTCGTGGAACTGGTGCAGCAGGACCGTCTGCCACAGAGCGCGCAGCCGCTCGGCGGGGTAGGTTGCGCCGGTGCGGACCGTGTCGAGCGTCGCCCAGAGCTCGGCCGCCCGCAGCAGGTGCTCGCTCTCGCGGTTGCCGCGCTTCGTGCGCGCCTGCGCGCTGTAGGTGCCCCGGTGGTACTCGAGGTAGAGCTCCCCGGACCACACCGGCGGCGCCGCGTACTCCGCCTCGGCGTCGGCGAAGAACTGCGCCGGCGAGCCCAGGCGCACCTTGGGGGACCCCTCGAGGTCGGCGGTGCGGCGCGCGGCGGCGATCATCTCGCGGGTGGGTCCGCCGCCGCCGTCGCCCCAGCCGAACGGCACGAGCGAGTGCGTCGCGTGCGCCTTCTCGGCGAACTGACGCTCGGCGCGGGCGAGCTCTGCCGCCGACAGGTCGGAGTTGTACGTGTCGACGGGAGGGAAGTGGGTGAACACGCGGGTGCCGTCGATGCCCTCCCACAGGAACGTGTGGTGCGGCATCCGGTTCGTCTCGTTCCACGAGATCTTCTGCGTGAGGAACCAGCGCGAGCCCGCCGCGGCGATGATCTGGGGGAGCGCGGCCGAGTACCCGAACGAGTCCGGCAGCCAGACCTCGAGCGGCTCGACGCCGAACTCCTCGAGGAAGAACCGCTTGCCCTCGACGAGCTGGCGGGCGAGGGCCTCCGATCCCGGCATGTTCGTGTCGGATTCAACCCACATGCCGCCCACGGGCGCGAACCGGCCCTCGGCGACGGCCCGCCGCATCCGCTCGAACAGCTCGGGGTAGTGCTGCTTCATCCACGCGTACTGCTGCGCCGACGACGCCGCGAAGACGAAGTCGTCCTCGGTACGCATGAGGTCGAGCACGTTCGAGAACGTCCGCGCGACCTTGCGCACGGTCTCGCGGACCGGCCACAGCCAAGCCGAGTCGATGTGGGCGTGCCCCACGGCGGTCAGCTGATGCGAGGTGGCGGATGCCGGGGCGTCGAGGGCGTCGCGCAGTTCGGCGCGCCCCGCGGCGACCGTACCGGCGACGTCGTCGGGGTCCACCGCGTCGACCGCGCGGCCGAGCGCCGCCAGGACGCGGGCGTGACGGGTGCGGTCGGGGTCGAGCTGCTCGACGAGTCCGCGCAGGGTCCAGATGTCCTGCTGCAGCTCCCACACCGTCTGATCGAGCAGCCCCAGCTCCAGGCGCCGCAGTCGGTAGATGGGCTCCGCGCCCGCGGTCCGCTTGTCGCCGAGCGGGGTCGCGGCGAAGGTGAACGTCCCGGCGACGCTGGGATTGCCCGCCGCCTCGATCCAGAGGTCGATCTCGTCGCCCTCGACGGGGACGGCGGTGTTGCGCGGCTCGATCGCCTTCACGATCGACCCATCGGGGCGGAACACGAGCGCCTCGGCCTGGAACCCCGGACCGGAGCCGTCGAAGCCGAGGTCGACGACGATCTCGGGACGGGTGCCCGGCACGTCTCGCCAGGAGTCGGGCACGCGGCCGGTGACGTGGAACCACACCGTGCCCCACGGCTTGCCCCACTCGGTGCCGACGGCGAACGGCGCGTACTCCTGCCGGATCGCCTCGGCGAAGGGCACGGGCTCGTCGGGGACCTCCCACGCCGCGATCGTCACGGGGGCGGTCTCGCGGTGCAGGGCGGGGGGCAGCCGGTCGCGCACGAGCCGGTCGATGCGCTGCAGGGCCAGGTGGTCGTTGCGGTGCATGCGGGTTCCTTCGAGATCGGTGCGGCGCGGGAGCCGGGACGGGTCAGCCCTTCACGGCGCCCGAGAGGGCGAACGAGCCCCCGAGGCCGCGGGTGACGAGGAGGTAGAGCCCGAGGACGGGGAGCGAGTAGAGCAGGGAGTAGGCGGCCAGGCGTCCGTAGGCGACGGTGCCGTACTGCCCGAAGAAGGCGTAGATCGATACCGCGGCGGGCTGCCAGTCGGGCGTCAGCAGGAGGACGAACGGCACGAAGAAGTTGCCCCAGGCCTGCAGGAAGACGAAGACGAAGACGACGCTCAGGGCGGGGCGCATGAGCGGCACGACGATCGTCCACAGCGCGCGCATCGCGCTCGCCCCGTCGACCCAGGCGGCCTCTTCGAGGCTCACCGGTACCGAGTCCATGAAGTTCTTCGTCATCCACAGCGCCATCGGAAGGGCGCTCGCGGCGAGGAACAGCGCCACCGCCCACGGCTGGTTGATCAGCCGGACCTGCACGAACAGGCTGTAGACGGGCACCATGATCGCGGTGATCGGCAGGCAGCTCGCGAAGAGCACGGAGTAGAGGAACGGTGCGTGGAACCGCGACCGGTACCGCGAGAGCGGGTAGGCGGCGAGGACGGATGCCACGACCGTCACCGCGGCCGCACCCGTCGAGAGCAGCAGGCTGTTCACGAGCGGGCGGAGCGTCAGCTCGGGGGTGAGGACGTCGGCGAAGTTGTCGAGGGTCGGGTCGGTCGGCCACGCCACGCGATAGGTCGCCGCCGAGTCGATCGAGGCGAGGACGACCCACGCGAGCGGCGCGGCGAACACGATCCCGATGATCACGAGCACGAGGTTCGCCCAGAACCGCGTCGCGCCGCGTCGCGGTGAGGCGACGCTGGGCGCACGGGGGGTGCGCCGGGTCGCGGTGGCGACGGTCGCGGTGGCGGTGGTCACGCGACACCCCCTCGGCGCCGCAGCGACACGACGTACGCGATCGAGAAGACGGCGCCCAGGGCGAGCATGACGATCGCGATCGCGTTGCCGTACCCGATGTCGCCGAACGAGAAGGCCTCGCTGTAGGCGAGCACGGGGAGGGTGCGCGACAGGTCGCCCGGGCCGCCCTTGGTCATGACCCAGATGAGGGTGAACACCGACAGGGTCTGCAGCGTCGTGAGCAGCAGGTTCGTGAAAATCGTCCCCGAGATCATCGGCAGCGTGATGTAGCGCAGCCGCTGCCATGTACCGGCGCCGTCGATCATCGCCGACTCGGTGACCTCGGGCGGCACGTCGTCGAGCGCGGCGCGGTAGATCATCATCGAGAACGCGGTGCCCCGCCAGGTGTTCGCGAGGATGACCGCCAGCAGCGGCAGGGCGTAGAGCCAGTTGGGTCCCTCGATCCCGACGAGCGACAGCGCGCCGTTGAGCGTCCCGTCCGCGGAGAGGAACGCGTAGCCCACGAAGGCGGCCACGATCTCGGGCAGGACCCACGCCGTCACCACCAGGACGCCCACCGTGCCCGCGACGACCCTGCTGCCGGCGCGGAACAGGACCGCGAGCAGCAGCCCGAGGACGTTCTGCCCGACGATGGCCGAGCCGATGACGAAGACGACGGTCAGCAGGACCGACAACGGCAGCACCGGATCGGTGAACAGCCGGGCGTAATTGTCGAGGCCGATGAACTCCGGCTTCGCAGCCCCCACTCCCGTCAGGGCGCGGTCGGTGAAGGAACCGACCGTCGCCCACACGATGGGGCCGGCCAGGAAGACGAGGAGGAGGCCGACGGCGGGGAGGAGCGGGAGCGCGCGCGTCGGGGAGAGGCGCATGTCGACCCGACCGTGGCCGCGGCGGCGGGGCGACGCGCGGCGGTCCTGCTGCGGCGCGAGCGTCGTGCTCACGGGGTCATCCGGTGATGACCCCGTCGTCGCCGACGATCTCGCGGACGGCGTCGTCGTAGGCGGCGGCTGCTTCGGCGGGCGACTGCTGTCCCGTGATGACCGCCTCCGTGGCCTGCTGCGCCGCGACCGAGATCTTGGGGTAGTCGCTGTTCGCGGGTCGGAAGTGCGTCACCGAGACGGCATCCGTCACCGCGCCGACGAACGGGTTGGCCTCGAGATACGTCGGGTCCTCGGCGACGTCGGAGCGCACCGCGATCTGCGCATTGTTGATCGCGTACCAGAGCGCGTTCTCCTTGTTGAGGACCGTCGTCATGAAGTCGAAGGCGAGGTCGGGAACGTCCGTCTGCGCCGATGCCGCGAGGGTCCACCCGCCCGACATGCTGACGCCGCCGGGCGCCTGTCCGTCCTGCGTCGGGAAGAGGGCGACCCCCATCGTGTCGGTGTACTCGGGCCACGGGTACTGACCGCCCTCGGCCCAGAACGACGGGGTGTACGAGCCCTCGACGGTCGCCCCGAGGGTGCCCTTCGGGAACCACTCGCCGAAGACGGCCTGCCACACGTTCGGGTCGAGGGCCTGATCGGCGCTCACGGCGTAGCCCTCGTCGTAGAGGGTCTGCAGGAACGTCAGCGAGTCGATGAAGCCCTGCGATCCGACGACCCACTTGCCCGCGTCGTCGTCGTACAGGCCGGTGCCCTCGCCGGTGCCGTAGAGCAGCTCGTAGAAACTCTGCATCACGGTGCCCTCGCCGGTCCCGGTGCCCGCGTACATGTTGAACGGCACGACGTCCGGCTGGCTCTCCTTGATCGCGGCGGCGGTGGCGAGGATGTCGTCCCAGCTCTCGGGCTGCCAGGGCGTGGCGATCCCGGCCTTCTCGAGGACGTCCTTGTTGTACCAGATGACCCGCGTGTCGGTGCCGAGCGGCAGGGCGTAGGTCCCGCCGTCCTCGCCCTTGCCGGCGTTCCGGCCGGCCTCGTCGAACATCTCCCAATCGGCCCAGTCTGCGAGCTTGTCGTCGAGCTTCAGGAGGTAGCCGGCCTCGGCGTCGCTGCGGACGGTGAAGGTGTCCTCGTAGAAGACGTCGGGGGCGGTGTCGGGCGAGGCGAGCGAGAGCTGCAACCGGGTCTTGTAGTCGTCGTCCGTGGCGGTGATCGGCTGCAGGTCGACGGTGATCCCCTCGTGGGATGCCTCGAACTCCTCCTTCGCCGTCTTCATCAGGGTGTCGAGCACCTCGAACGAGTCGGTCTTCGCGTAGACGACCGTGACGGTGTCACCGTTGCTTTCGCCTTCCTCAGCGGAGCACCCGCCGAGGAGGACGGCAGCGGTCGCTGCGGCGATGGATGTGACGACGGTGCGAGCTTTCACGGTGCCCCCTTGCTCCGGATCGTGGCGTCCACGCGCGACGACGGGACACGGTAAGTCAAACCGATGGACATAGCGGAGTCAAGACGCCTCGCGGCGTCGGACGCCGGACTCACGCAGACGGCACCAGAAGCGAGGTCGGCCGGGGCGTCAGGGCCTCGTCGAGGATGAGGCACGCGGCGCCGATCGCCCCGACATCCGACCCGAGTGCGGTGCCCGCGATCGAGAGGGGATGGACCCCGCGTGCGACGCGCATCTCGTCGAGGAGCGGGGGGATCGCCTCGGTGAAGGTCGGTCCGACGCGGTCCCAGAGCGGACCGCCCATGACGATGCGGTCGACGTCGAGCAGGTTGGAGACGACGGCGAGGGCGCGGGCGACGTGCACCGTGCACCGCTGCAGCAGGTCGCGGGCGCGCTCATCGCCGTCCTCGGCCATGCGGACGAGCCGGGTGAGCGCGGCATCCACCCGCGTCGGGTCGTCGGACTCGCGGTCCGCCTCGAGCACGCCGCGGCGCTCGGCCTCCTCGACGAGGGGGAGCGGCGCGCACGTGACCGCGATGCATCCGCGCAGTCCGCACGCGCACGACGGACCCTCGGGGTCGACGACGATGTGCCCGATCTCGCCGGCGTTGCCCGACCCGCCGCGGACGACCTCGTCGCCGACGACGAGTCCCACGCCGAGCCCGGTGCCGAGGTACAGGAACGCGAAGTTCGGGGCCCCACCGGGAGCGGCGACCCACTTCTCGGCGACGGCCGCCGCCGTCACGTCCTTGTCGAGCACGACTGCCAGCCCGGTGGCCTCGGCGATCGCGTCACGGAGGGGGACACGGTCCCAGCCGAGCAGGTTGGGCGGGTCGACGACGATGCCGCGGTCGGCGTCGATCGGTCCGGGCGCGGCGATCCCGAGGCCGACGATCCGGCTGCGGTCGATCCCCGATTGGGACAGCACGGCGTGGATGTCCTCGATGAGGACGGCCACCGTGTCGGCCGGGTCCTGTGCGCGCGGCGTGGCGCGGGCGTGGCGGGCGACGACCTCGCCGTCGATCGACAGGACGACCACCGTGATGAGTCCCGGATCCAGGTGGACGCCGACGGCGTAGCGGCTGCTTCCGACCAGTCGCAGGGTCGTACGCGGCTTGCCGCGCCCCGAGCTCGTGCGGCCGGCCTCCTCGACGATCCCCGCATCCAGCAGGCGCTGAACGATGTTGGACACGGTCTGTGCGGACAGCCCGGTGGCGTCGGCGAGCTCGACGCGGCTGTGTCCGCGGGACCGGCGGATCTGGTCCAGGACGACAGCCTCGTTGTAACCACCGACGCTGGGTTGATTGGCGCCGCGTCTGGCCATGGGTGAACCTGCTTTGCTCCGGGGGTGCGGTGGCTTGAGCGTAGCGCGCCGCGTCCACGGCGGCGATCCGACGCCGCGGCTACATTCGAGGCATGGCATCTCCCTCCGCGCTTCCTTCCCGCACGCTCGACGACGGCGCCGTCCTGCGCGCTGCGGCGCCCGGCGACGAGGCCGGCATCCTCGCCGCGATCCATGCGCTCGCCGTGTACGAGCGCGAGCCGGATGCCGTCCGCACGACGACGGACGATCTCACCGCCACCCTGTTCGGCGACGATCCGAAGGCCTTCGCCCACGTCATCGAGCGAGACGGGGGGATCCGCGCCATCGCCGTGTGGTTCCTTACCTACTCGACCTGGACCGGACGCCACGGCATCTGGCTCGAGGACCTCTTCGTCGATGAAGCGGACCGGGGCCGCGGGTACGGCACGGCGCTGCTGTCCTCCCTGGCCGCCGTCGCACTGGAGCGTGGCTATCCGCGACTGGAGTGGACGGTGCTCGACTGGAACGCGCCCGCCGTCGGCTTCTACCGGTCCATCGGCGCCGAAGCCATGGACGAGTGGACGACGCAGCGGATGACGGGCGACGCGCTCGCCGCCCTCGCGCGGCGCTGACCGCGGCGCGTTCGCCGACTCAGCTCAGCGGCGAGATGGTGACCGGCTCGCCGAGGCCCGACAGCTGCTGCGTCAGCGTCGCCGCCCGCCCGAGGAATCCGGTGGTCGACTCCGCCGCGACGGGACGGAAGTCCTCCGTCAGCCACAGCGTGTAGGCGTCGATCGGGATGCCGTACCAGTCGTAAGCCGCCGTGCTCTCCAGACGGTAGGCCTCGATGGACCCGTCGGGCGTCTCGACCGGCTCGGGTGCGGCCGAGACCGACCAGGCGTCGCCGCCGCCGATGAGGTCGCCGAGGAAGCCCGGGTCCGAGAAGACGCGGTACGCCTCCGCCGCGGTTCCGGCTGCCTGCTCGGTGGGATCGGCGGAGTCCGGATCGGCGACGACGGGCCCGTCGCCCTCGTCGATGAGCATGTCGCCGTCGACGAAGCTGATGGCCACCGGCCCGCCGCCGGTCTCGAGGTCGCCACGGAACTCGAACATCGGGTCGTAGTGGTACGAGATCTCTCCGGCGAGCTCGTCGCCGGAGATGGTGAGCGTGCCGGTGTCGTAGCGCACGAGGACCGCCTGCAGGCAGGGGCCGAGGTCCGACCCGGCGACCGTCCCGGAGGCGAGGTCGAGCGTCTCGCACTCGACGGGCGTCTCGACGACGGGCGCGCCGGCCGTCGCGTCGGGGGTGGGGGACGCGGAGGCGGGCGGTGCCGCAGATGCGGATGCCGAGGCGGTCGGCGACGTGCTCGGGGCGGGGGTCTCGGCGGCCGAGCACCCCGCGAGAGCGAGCACGGCGGTCGCGGCGAGCAGGGGCAGGGCGGGGGTGCGCACGATGCGGCTCCTTGCGGGGGACGGGTCGGCAGTCGCGGACGAGCCTATCGCCGCTTCTATCCGTTCCTCCGTCGCTCGTGCAAGCCCCTGGAGAGGACGAACGCATCGGGAGCACGATGGGCGGCACGATCACGACGAGAGGAAAACCGTGGCCAGCATCATCGAGACCGTCGATGTCAGTGTGCCGGTGTCCACCGCGTACAACCAGTGGACCCAGTTCGAGTCCTTCCCGCACTTCCTGAGCTACGTCGAATCGATCACGCAGATCGACGACACGACGAACCGCTGGAAGGTGAAGATCGGCGGCGTGGAGCGCGAGTTCACCGCGCACATCACCGAACAGCATCCCGACGAGCGTGTCGCGTGGAAGAGCGTCGACGAGGATCACGCCGGGGTCGTCACCTTCCACCGGCTGAGCGACACCGAGACGCGCGTCACGGTGCAGCTCGACTGGAAGCCCGAGGGCTTCGTCGAGACCGTCGGCGCCGCCATCGGCATCGACGACCACGCGGTCAAGAAGGATCTGCAGAAGTTCAAAGAGTTCATCGAATCCCGCGGCGCCGAGACCGGTGCCTGGCGAGGCGACGTGGGGTGAGCGGACGGCCCGTCCTTCCGCTCACGGCGGCCCGGTGGTGCATTCCACCGGGCCGCCGTGGCACGGTGGAGGCATGACCACCCTCTCCGTCGAAGGCCGCGCTCGCCGCCTTCGCGAACTCCACGCCGCCCCCGAGATCCTCCGTGTCGTCAACGTGTGGGACGTCGTCTCGGCCAAGGCCGTCCTCGCCCTCCCGGACACCCGCGCGATCGCGACGGCCGGGCACTCGATCGCGGCATCCTTCGGCTACGACGACGGCACGATCCCGCTGGAGACCACCCTCGACATGGTGGGCCGCATCGTCGCCGTCGCCGGCGACATCCCCGTCACCGCCGACCTCGACGACGGCTACGCCGACACCGGCGACACCACACGCCGGGCCATCGGGGCGGGCATCGTCGGCGCCAACATGGAGGACCGGCTGCGCCCGTTCGACGAGTCGGTCGCGCGCGTCGCGGCCGTCGTCGCCGCCGCCGAGGCGGAGGGCGTGCCCTTCGCCCTGAACGCCCGCACCGATGCGTTCGTCCGCGGCGGCGGCCGCCCCGTCGAGGAGTCGATCGCCGACGCGATCGCGCGCGGACGCGCCTACCTCGACGCCGGCGCCGATGTCGTCTTCGTGCCGGGGGTCCTCGACGCCGAAACCACCTCCCGCCTCGTGGAGGGCATCGGCCGGATCAGCGTCATCGGGCTGCCCGGTGCCCTCACCGCCGGCGAGTACGAGAAGCTCGGCGTCGCCCGCATCTCGTACGGCCCCCTCACCCAGCGCGTCGCGCTCACCGCGTTCCAGGACGTCGCGGCCGATCTCTGCCGCGACGGGGTGATCCCCGAGGGCACCCGCGCCCTGAACTGACGACGGATGCCGCGCCCCGCGCGCGGGCCGGACGAACCCCGCGTGGTAGGCTCTCCCGTTGGAAGCGTGTCCGAGCGGCCGAAGGAGCATGGCTGGAATCCATGTAGGCGGGGTAACTCGTCTCGCAGGTTCAAATCCTGTCGCTTCCGCCACAACGAAGCCCCGCACCCGAGTGGTGCGGGGCTTCGGCGTTCCCGCCGGGGCGGCTCAGCGGCGCACCGGTGTCTCCTCGGCGAACGTCGACCCCGGGCGGATGACCAGCGATCGCGGCAGGAGGCGCGCGATCCGACGCCGCGGCGCCGCGACGGCCGAGTACAGCCCGGCGCGGACGGCGGCGGCATCCGTCGCCATCGCCGCGCCCTCGTCGCCGAACGATCCCGGCGGGGCGTAGCTGGCGCGTTCGACCGCGTCGACGAGTCGCTCGACGGCGTCGGCGGGGGCGCCGTGGTGACGACGCAGGCGGGAGCCGAACGCGCGGGGCGACTCGGAGTCGGGCACCGGGATGCCGAGATCGATCGCGGCGTCCTGCACGAGACGCCATGCCGCCACGGCGCTGCCGGCGCGGGCCTGTGCGGTGCGACGGCGGGTGACGGCGGCGCTCGTGAGCGCGGGTACGGCGAGCACGACGAGGATCGCCGCGACGATGCCGACGACGGGCAGCGCTCGCGTGACCGAGGCGGTCGAGGTGGGCGTGGTGCCGGCGGTGGGGTCGTCCTCGGGCCGCGGTGCCGCCGACGCACTCGAGGTCGGCTGCGGCGTCGAGCTCGCCGTCGGTTCGGGTTCGGGCTCGTTCGAGCCGTCGTCGTCGGAGGCGAACCGCTGCGCGGTGCCGAGACTCTTCGTCGGCTCGAACCCGACCCAGCCGATGCCCTCGAAGAAGACCTCCGGCCAGGCGTGCAGCTGCGCGGTCGTCGCCTGGTAGACGCGTTCGTCGTCGACGACGTCGCCCGTGGCGAGGCCCGGGAGGAACCCCACGACGACCCGCGAGGGCATGTCGAGCGACCGGGCCATGAGGGCGAACGCCGAGGCGAAGTGCACGCAGTAGCCCGATCGCACCTGCAGGAACCGCGAGACGGCCTCGACACCCGGTCCGTCGAACCCGTCCTCGACAGGCGCCTCGAGCGAGTAGTCGAACTCCGGTCCGCGGAACCAGGACTGCAGCGCCAGCAGCCGGTCGTAGTCGGTGCCGGCGTCGGCGGTCACCTCGGCGGCGAGGGCGCCGATGTCGTCGGGCGTCTCGGCCGGGAGCCCCCGCGCGTCGTCGGGGCCGCCGCGCGCCTGGGCCGCGCGGGCCTGCTCGATCGTGGGCGCGGGGCTGCGGGTCACGACGTCGAAACGCTGACCGCGCGCCGCCGAGGAGGGGGACACGACCGTGCCGTTCTCCGCCGCGATGCGCCAGGTGCCGCTGAGTCCTTCGAACGACACGGCGTCGGCCGGCACGGGCAGCTGCGCCGACGAGAGATCGAGCACCTCGACGGTCCGCGAGGACTCGACGATCTCGATTCCCTCCGCCGCGGAATCCTCGGGTGCCCACTCCTCGACGGGCACGGTGCGGGCGCGGTCGGGACGCCACGACCCGCCCTCGAGCTCGGTGAGGGTGGCGACCCGCAGGTACGAGGGTCCGCCGCTCGCACTCCACTGGCGCACGACGGGGACCTCGGCCGGGCGCCGCAGATCGTCGCCGAGGTTGAGGCTCGCGTCGATCCTCGTGCCGCCGCCGAACCCGCCCGCGGGGGCGACGGCCGTCGGCAGGACCGGCGCGACGATGACGGCGATGACGACAGCGGATGCCGCGATCACGGCGGCCACGCCGCCGACACCGCCCCGGGGCGCGGCGGGCTGCAGCGCGCGGTGCCGCGCGCGCGTCTCGGTGCGCATGAGCCACAGGAGCGCGAGGGCGAGGAGCGCGAACGCCCACAGGTCGACCGCGCGGGGGACGGCGATCGTCGGGATGAGCCAGACGGCGATCAGTGCGATACCGCCGAGGAGCGGCATCCGCGCCGTCAGGACGACGTGGTCGAGCGCGATGGTCAGCACTCCGACGGCGCCGACGATGAGGAACGTCAGCGACGCCGAGGCCTCGAGGGGCGCGACGCCGACGGCGATGTCGGAGCTCGCGATCTCGAGCAGCCGCGGCACCCGCGCGAACGCCTCACCGGACGGGATGACGAGCAGCCACGCGACGTCGGAGAAGAACACCGCCGTCATGATCGCCGTCCACAGCGCCAGGAGGGCGAGGGTGACCACGCCGGCCACGAGCCGGAGGCGCCGCAGGAGGTAACCGGCGCCGAGGAGGAGGGCCGAGAGCACGAAGGCGAGCGCCGCCCACGCACCGCCGGCGATCACCGAGAAGAGCGGGATGAGCGCCGCGACGATCGCCAGGAGCGAGGCGATCGTCGACGGACCGTCGTGGCGGGGCCGTTCCACCTCGATCCGGTCAGTCGACATGACCGCGGCCTTCGGGGAACCCCGCCATGCCCGACCACAGGGTGTCGATCTCGTCCTCCGGTTCGAGCCGGTGGACGCGCCAGCCGCCGTCGCGGGCGATCCGCATCGCCTCGGCCGACCCGCCGAGCGCGAACAGCACCGGGAGGCTGCTGTGGGTGACGATCGGAAGGAGGGCCGCGGCATCCTCCGCGTCGATCTCGCCGGTCGCGACGACCACAGGGCCGAGGGTCGTCCCGGCGAACAGCGTCGAGAGGGTGCGGAGGTTCCCGTCCCGTCGCGCGGTGAGCGTGGCGAAACCCGTCGTGAGCGCCTCGAGCGCCGTCGTGTCGCCGCCCTCGAGCGGCTCGGCGATCTCCGAGCCGTCCACGTCGACGATCGTCACGCTGTACCCCTCCTGCACGAAGCGGTGCCCGGCCGAGACCACGATCGAGACGGCCGCCTCGAAGCCCGCGTCCTCGCCGGGGGAGCGCAGGGCGTCGCCGCTCCACCGCGTCACGCTCCGGTCGAAGACGATCACGGCCTCCGGGTTCGACTCGCGCTCCTCCTGACGCACCATGAGCTCACCGCGGTGCGCGCTGGCGCGCCAGTGGATGCGGCGCATCGAGTCGCCGGGCGCGTACACGCGCGGGATGAGGTTGTCGGCGCCCTGCCCGAGCTTGTCGGTGACGGACTGCATCGTGCCCCCGGCGGCTCCCGGGAGTTCCTCGAAGGCCTCGAGCGGAACGACGGCGGGCGCGATGGTCAGAGGGACGGTGCCGCCGAGCTGCTGACGCCGCCGGCTCAGTCCGAACGCATCGGTCGTCTCGACGACGAGGGGGCCGATGGGGCGCACGCCCCGGCGCCGGGCCTGCACCCGGTACGAGATGTCGACGCTGTGCCCGCCCGAGACGAGACCCGACCGCAGCGCGGGGTAGACGCCGCTCGGTTCCCCGTCGACACCGCGGGGCAGTCGGTCCTGCCACATGCCCACCCCCGTCGGGAGGACGGTGCGCGCCTCGACGTGGGTGCGGACGTCGACGTCGCCCCCGACGTTCGCCACGGCGGGCGCGAACGAGCGGCGCACGCCGTCGTCGCGGTGTCCCAGCCAGAGCGACGCGAACGAGACGCCCACCGCCGCCAGCAGCAGCACGCCGAAGAAGACGAGCGCCGGCACGGAGAAGATCTGGGCGCACACGAACGAAGCGAGTCCGACCAGGACCGCTCCTGTGCCCCGAGGGGTCAGAGGCCATCGCGTCATGTCGTCGGACCGCTCAGCGCGCGGCGACGGGGACGCGCACCGAACGCACCACCGAGTCGAGCACCGACGTCACGAGGTCGGCGCCGCCCCGGCCGCGCGCCATCGCACCGCCGCGGGCGGCGATGAGGCGGTGGGCGAAGACGGGTTCGAGCAGCGTCACGAGGTCGTCGGGGATCACGTACTCACGGCCCTCGAGCGCCGCCCACACCTTCGCGGCGCGGACGAGCTGCAGCGTCGCGCGCGGGCTCGCCCCCAGCCGCAGGTCGCTGTGCTCGCGCGTCGCCCGCGAGAGCGCGACGGCGTACTCCTCGACGGCGGGGGAGACGTGCACCGAGCGCGCCCAGGCGATGAGGGCGGCGACGCGTTCGGCCGAGATCACGGGGCGTATCGCCTCGAGCGGGTTGCCGCTGTCGCGCTGGCGGAGCATGAGCGCCTCGTTCGCGGCATCCGGGTATCCCATCGAGATGCGCATCATGAAGCGGTCGCGCTGCGCCTCGGGAAGGGCGTAGGTGCCCTCCATCTCGAGCGGGTTCTGCGTCGCGACGACGAGGAACGGGTCGGGGAGGACGCGGCTCGTACCGTCGACCGTGACCTGGCGCTCCTCCATGGCCTCGAGGAGGGCCGACTGGGTCTTGGGCGACGAGCGGTTGATCTCGTCCGCGATGACGACGTGGGCGAAGATCGCCCCCGGCTTGAACTCGAACCTGCCCTCGGACTGGTCGTAGACGCTCACCCCGGTGACGTCGCTCGGCAGCAGGTCGGGCGTGAACTGGATGCGGCGCACGGTCGCCCGGATCGAGGCGCCCAGCGCGCGGGCGAGCATCGTCTTGCCGACGCCCGGGACGTCCTCGATGAGGAGGTGCCCCTCGGCGAGCAGGCACACGAGCGCGGCGCGGACGGCGTCCGGCTTGCCGTCGATGACCTGCGACACCGAGGAGATGAGGGCATCGGTGGTCTCGGCGAACACCGCGGCATCCACTCCGGTCGCTGCCCGTGACGTGGAAGCGCCCCCCGGCGCCGTCATCGTCGTCTGGTCGTCGGTCATCCGTCCCCCTCACGCGGTCGGCGCATCAGCGCGCCCGACCCGATGCTAACCCGCCCGTCACGGGCGGGCGCCCGACGTCGGGTAGACTTGCAGCAGCTCTCCGCGAGACGGCATCCAGGCCAACTCCCCCAGGACGGAAACGTAGCAAGGGTAACCAGGCTCTGCCGGGTTCGCGGAGAGTCTTTCTTTTGCCCGGCGCCTCCCAGCCCGCCCATCGGCCGCGACCCTAGGCTGGGAGCGTGGCTCAGAGCATCTACATCACCTCCGCGGAAGGTCACTCGGGCAAGTCGACGATCGCCCTCGGCGTGCTCGACACCCTCAGCCGCCGGTCGCCTCGCGTCGGGGTGTTCCGCGCGATCGCGCGCTCGACCGAGGAGCGCGACTACGTGCTCGAGATGCTCCTCGATCACGACGGCGTCGACCTCGGCTACGACGAGTGCATCGGGGCCACCTACGACGAGGTCCGCGCCGACCCCGAGGCGGCCCTCGGCCGCATCGTCGAGCGGTACAAGGCGGTCGAGGCCCAGTGCGACGCGGTCGTCATCGTCGGCAGCGACTACACCGACGTCGGCAGTCCCGCCGAGCTCGGCTACAACGCCCGCATCGCGGCCAACCTGGGGGCGCCCGTCCTCGTGGTGCTGTCGGGGCAGGCCGCCGACGGCGAGCGGCAGACGGATGCCGGTGGGCTGACACCCGCCCAGGTCGGCAACCTCGCGACCCTCGCGCTGTCCGAGATCACCCACGAGCGCGCCGGCATCTTCGCCGTCGTGGTCAACCGCGCCGACCCCGCGCACCTCGACGACATCGTCGCGGCCGTCCGCGCCGTCCCCGCCGCAGCGGGCGACATCGGGGTCTGGGCGATCCCCGAGGACGCCTACCTCGTGGCCCCGTCGGTCGGCGACGTCGCCCGTTCGCTCGGCGCGACGCTCGTGAAGGGAGACGAGGCGCTGCTCGACCGCGAGGTGCTCCACGTCGTCGTCGCGGGAATGTCGCTCAACAACGTCCTGCCGCGGCTCGAGGAGGCCGCGATCCTCGCCGTGGCGGCCGATCGCACCGAGGTGCTGCTCGCGGCGCTCCTGGCCAACGCGTCGGGGACGTTCCCCTCGCTGTCGGGCATCGTCCTCTACGGCCCGTTCGAGCTCCCCGAGCACGTCGAGCGCCTCATCGACGGCCTCGACTCGAACCTCCCGATCCTTGCGACCGATCAGGGCACGTACGAGACCGTGCGCGGCATCATGAGCGCCCGCGGCCGGCTGGCCGCGCACTCGCAGCGCCGGTACGACACGGCCCTGGCGCTGTTCGAGCAGCACGTCGACACCGACGACCTCCTCCGACGCATCGGCCTCGCGAGCTCGCAGGTGGTCACGCCCCTCATGTTCCAGTACGGGCTGATCGAACGCGCCCGGCGCGAGCGTCGCCGCATCGTGCTGCCCGAGGGCGGCGACGACCGCATCCTGCGCGCGGCCGCCACCGCGCTCGCGCGCGGGATCGCCGACATCACGATCCTCGGCGAGCCCATCGAGGTGCACGCGCGTGCCCTCGAGCTGGGTCTCGACATCCGCGCCGCCGAGGTGCTCAGCCCCTTCGACGCCGTCCACGTCGACAAGTTCGCCCGCGAGTACGAGCGCCTCCGCGCGCACAAGGGCGTCACGTTCCGACAGGCCGCCGACACGGTCACCGACGTCTCCTACTTCGGCACGCTCATGGTGCACCTCGGGCTCGCCGACGGCATGGTGTCGGGCGCGGCGCACACGACGGCGCACACCATCCGTCCGGCGTTCGAGATCATCAAGACCAAACCCGGCGTCGACGTCGTCTCGAGCGTGTTCCTCATGGCGCTCGCCGACCGCGTGCTCGTCTACGGCGACTGCGCGGTCATCCCCGACCCGACGGCGGCCCAGCTCGCCGACATCGCCGTCTCGTCCGCGGCCACGGCGGAGCAGTTCGGCATCTCGCCGCGCGTCGCCATGCTCTCGTACTCGACCGGCGAGTCCGGGTCGGGTGCCGACGTCGAGAAGGTGCGCGAGGCGACCGCGCTCGTGCGCGAGCGTGCTCCGGAGCTCCTCGTCGAGGGTCCGATCCAGTACGACGCCGCGACCGACGCGGCCGTCGCGGCGACGAAGATGCCCGGGTCGGATGTCGCCGGTCGGGCGACCGTCTTCGTCTTCCCCGATCTCAACACGGGCAACAACACCTACAAGGCCGTGCAGCGCTCGGCCGGCGCGGTGGCGATGGGTCCGGTCCTGCAGGGCCTGAACAAACCCATCAACGACCTCTCCCGCGGTGCCCTCGTCGAGGACATCGTCAACACGATCGCGATCACCGCGATCCAGGCGCAGAACGCGGATGCCGCGTCCCCGGAGGCCCGCGCATGACCCCCGTCCTCGTCATCAACAGCGGCTCGTCCTCGTTCAAGTACCAGCTCGTCGACGTCGCCACCGAGCGTCCCCTCGCCTCCGGTCTGGTCGAGCGGATCGGCGAGGAGTCGGGCATCGCGACCCACACCGTCTTCCTCGGCGGGGAGGGCGCCGCGGTCACGGCGACGAAGGCCACCTCGCGCATCGAGCGCGCGATCCCCGACCACACCGCCGGGTTCGCCGTCATGCTCGAGGCCTTCGCGGCCCAGGGTCCCTCCCTCGAGAACGCGCGCCCGGTCGCCGTCGGTCACCGCGTCGTGCAGGGCGGCGCGCGCTTCTTCGAGCCGACCCTCATCACGCCCCTCGTCGAGATCAACATCGACGAACTGTCGGCCCTCGCACCGCTGCACAACCCGGGGGCGCTGCAGGGCATCCGCGCGGCGCGCGCCGCCTTCGCCGACGTCCCCCACGTCGCGGTGTTCGACACGGCCTTCCACCAGACCATGCCGGCCGCGGCATACACCTACGCGATCGACCGCGAGACGGCGCAGAAGCACCGCATCCGCAAGTACGGCTTCCACGGCACGAGTCACAAGTTCGTGAGCGAAGCGGCTGCGGCCTTCCTCGGGCGGCCGCTCGCTGAGCTGTCGCAGATCGTGCTGCACCTGGGCAACGGGGCGTCGGCGACGGCCATCCGCGGCGGCGAGTCGGTCGACACCTCGATGGGGCTCACGCCACTCGAGGGGCTCGTGATGGGCACGCGCTCCGGCGACATCGACCCGTCGGTGCTCGGGGTGCTCGCCCGGCGCGAGGACATGGGCCCCGGTGAGCTCGACGCCTTCCTCAACAAGCGCAGCGGCCTCCTGGGGCTCGCCGGCGCGTCCGACATGCGCGACATCGACACCCGCCGACGGGAGGGGGATGCCGACGCGCAGCTCGCCTTCGACGTCTACATCCACCGGCTCCGCGCCTACCTCGGCGCCTACCTCGCGCAGCTCGGCGGCGTCGACGTCATCTCGTTCACGGCGGGCGTGGGCGAGAACTCCGCCGTCGTGCGCGCCGCGGCCCTCGAGACCCTCGGCTTCGCCGGTGTCCACCTGGATGCCGAGCGCAACACGTCGGGCGAGAGCGGCATCCGCGTCATCTCGACCGACGACTCTCCCGTGACGGTCCTCGTCGTCCCTACCGATGAGGAGCTCGAGATCGCGCGCCAGGCCCACGCCGTCGCGACGGCCTGACGTGCGCGGCCGTTACGCTGGTCCGGTGACGATGGCTGAGCTTCCCGACCTCACCCGTTTCGACGGAGTCCTCTTCGACCTCGACGGTGTGCTGACCCCCACGGCCGAGGTCCACATGCACGCCTGGCAGAGCATGTTCACGGAGCTGTTCGCCTCGTGGGGCGTCGAGCCCGCCTACCGCGAGAGCGACTACTTCGAGCACCTCGACGGCAAGAAGCGGTACGACGGCGTCGCGAGCCTGCTGCGCTCGCGCGACGTCGAGGTGCCGTGGGGCGACCCGTCCGACGACCCCTCGGTCGACACGATCTGCGGGATCGGCAACCGCAAGAACGTCGTCTTCGAGCGCGTGCTGCGCGCCGACGGCATCGCGCCGTACCCGGGCTCGCTCGCCCTCGTCGAGAAGCTGCAGGCCGCCGGCGTCCCCATCGCCGTGGTCTCGAGCTCGAAGAACGCCCGCGAGGTCCTGACGGTCGCCGGCATCATCGACCGCTTCCCGGTCATCATGGACGGCGTCGTGGCCGAGTCCGAGCACCTCGCCTCCAAGCCCGCGCCCGACGTCTTCGCGCGCGCCGCCGAGATGCTCGGGGTGGACCCCGCGCGCAGCGCCGCCGTCGAGGACGCGCATTCGGGCGTGCGATCGGCCGCCTCCGCCGGGTACGGTCTCGTGGTGGGTGTGGACCGCGGCGCCGGAGCCCAGGCGCTGCGTGACGCCGGGGCGCACGTCGTCGTGGACGACCTCGCCGTCTTCGCCTGACCCGCGGCATCCCCTGTCGTCCTGACACCCGAAGAAGGACCCCCGCATGATCGATCGTCATCGTTTTCCCGTGGACCCGTGGCGTCTCGTCGAGACCTCGTTCTCGCTCGACGACGTCGGCGTCACCGAGACGCTGTTCGCCGAGGGCAACGGCTATCTGGGCCTGCGGGGCAACCACCCCGAGGGGCGCAACGCGCACGAGCACGGCACGTTCCTGAACGGCTTCCACGAGGTGTTCCCGATCCGCCACGCCGAGCGCGCCTTCGGCTTCGCCGAGGTCGGGCAGACGATCATCAACGCGCCCGACAGCAAGGTCATGCGCGTCTACGTCGACGACGAGCCGCTCTCCCTCGACATCGCGGACATGCGCGAATACGAGCGCGCCCTCGACATGCGCCGGGGAGTGCTGACCCGCCACATCCGGTGGATGACCCCGAGCGGCAAGGACGTCGTCATCGACTACGAGCGCATGGTCTCCTTCGAGGAGCGCCACGTCGCCGTCATGCGCATCTCGGTCACGGTGCTGAACGCGGATGCCCCGGTCACGGTCAGCTGCCAGATGATCAACCGGCAGGACGGCCAGGACGTGTACGGCGGTCCGGGGCTCGGCAAGCAAGCAAAGGCCGGTTTCGACCCCCGCAAGGCCGACGGTTTCGCGAACCGGGTGCTGCAGCCCGAGGATTACTGGCAGGACGGCACCCGCGCCGCGCTGTCGTACAAGGTCACCGAGTCCGGCATGACGGTCGCCGTCGTCGCCGACCACCTCGTCGAGACCGAGAACGAATACTCGTCGCGCTCGCTCGTCGAGCCCGACGTCGCCAAGAACGTCTTCCGGGTGCAGGCGACGCAGGGTGTGCCGGTGACGATCACGAAGGCCGTCGCGTACCACACCTCCCGCGGCGTCCCCGCGCGCGAGCTCGTCGAGCGCGCCCGCCGCACGCTCGACCGGATCGAGCACGAGGGCATCGAGCGGCTGTTCGAGCGGCAGGAGGCCTGGGTGCAGGCGTTCTGGGAGCGGTCGGACGTGCTCATCGAGGGGCACGACGACCTGCAGCAGGCGACCCGGTGGTGCCTGTACCAGCTCGCCCAGGCGGCCGCGCGCGCCGACTCGCTCGGCGTGCCCGCGAAGGGTGTGACCGGCTCGGGCTACAGCGGCCACTACTTCTGGGACACCGAGGTCTACGTCCTGCCGTTCCTCGCGTACACGACGCCGCTCTGGGCGCGGAACGCGCTGCGGATGCGGTACCTCATGCTCCCCGCGGCACGGAAGCGCGCGGGGCAGTTGAACGAGGCGGGCGCCCTGTTCCCGTGGCGCACGATCAACGGCGAGGAGGCCTCGGCCTACTACGCCGCCGGCACCGCGCAGTACCACATCAACGCCGACGTCGCCTTCGCGCTCGGCAAGTACGTCCGCGCGACGGGGGACACCGACTTCCTGCACCGCGAGGGCGTCGACATCCTCGTCGAGACGGCGCGGCTGTGGGCGACCCTCGGGTTCTGGCGGTTCACCGAGACGGGCGAGCCCGAGAGCTTCCACATCCACGGGGTGACCGGTCCCGACGAGTACACGACGGTCGTCAACGACAACCTGTTCACGAACGTCATGGCGCGGTACAACCTGCGCTACGCCGCGCGCGTCGTGCGCGAGATGGCCGTCGACCAGCCCGAGGCCTACCGCGCGATGGTCGACCGTCTCGATCTCGACGAGGCCGAGCCGGTCGCGTGGCAGAGCGCCGGCGAGGCGATGCACATCCCGTACAGCGAGGCCCTCGGCATCCACCCCCAGGACGCCGTCTTCCTCGAGCGCGAGGTGTGGGACCTCGAGAACACCCCCGCCGAGCAGCGCCCGCTCCTGCTGCACTTCCACCCGCTGGTGATCTACCGGTACCAGGTCCTCAAGCAGGCCGACGTCGTGCTCGCCCTGTTCCTGCAGGGCAACCAGTTCACCCCGGCCGAGAAGCTCGCCGACTTCGAGTACTACGACGCGCTGACGACGGGCGACTCCACGCTCTCGGCGGTCGTGCAGGCGATCCTCGCCGCCGAGGTCGGGTACCAGGACCTCGCGCTGGAGTACTTCCGCGAGTCGGCGTTCGTCGACCTCGGCGACCTGCACAGCAACGCGTCCGACGGCGTCCACGTCGCCTCCGCCGGCGGCGTCTGGACGGCGCTCGTCGCCGGGTTCGGCGGCATGCGCGATCACCGCGGGGCGCTCAGCTTCGACCCGCGCCTGCCCGCCGACTGGCCGTCGCTGTCGTACACGCTCCACTGGCACGGCACGCGCCTGCGGATCACGGTCCGCCGCGACGAGATGACGGTCACCGCTGACGACGGCGACGCCGTGTCGTTCACGGTCCGCGGCGCCGGGTACACGGTCGCCGGCGGCGAGACGGTGACCGTGCACCTCGACGGCCAGGGCCCGGTGATCCCGGGACGCCCCACCCTCCGCCAGATCGGCGAGCAACTGCGCGAGGACGGCACGCTGCTGTCGGCATCCGTCCCCGACGCGACGGCCGCGACCTCGGTCCCGGTGCACACCGGCACGATCCCGATCGTGACGGCGGACGAGGACCAGGCGGATGCCGCGGCGCAGCAGGCGTTCGAGCCCGACATCCGGACGCAGCAGTTTCCGGCGATCGACGCGGGTGATGTGACCGCGACCGTCTGAGTTCAGACCGTCGCGGTGGCGCGCTCGCGAACGATCGCGCGGACGGCGTCGCGACCGGCGCGGTTCGCGCCGATCGTCGACTGCGACGGGCCGTAGCCGATGAGGAACAGCCGCGGCTCGTCGATCGCGCGGGTGTCGCGCACCCTCACGCCGCCGGCGGGGGTGCGCAGGCCCAGCGGCGCGAGGTGGGCGATGTCGGCGCGGAAGCCGGTCGCCCACAGGATGACGTCCGCGCGCTCGAGGGTGCCGTCCGGCATCCGCACCCCATCCGGCTCGATCGCGCGGAACATCGGATGCCACACCAGGGCGCCCCGGTCCTTCGCCGCCTGCGCCCACGGCGACCAGTGCGCGCCGGTGACCGAGACGACGCTCCCCGGCGGCAGCCCCTGCCGCACGCGCTCCTCGACTCCGGCGATCGCCTGGATGCGCGCTGCGGTGTCGAACGCGACGGCATCCCACTGCGGTTCGGTGCGTGAGACCCAGAAGGTGTCCGAGACGGCGGAGATCTCGTCGAGCAGCTGGATCGCCGAGACCCCGGCGCCCACGATGACGACGCGTCGACCGCGGAGCTCCTCGGCCGAGCGGTAGTCGTGCACGTGCAGCTGCCGGCCGGTGAACGTCGCCTGCCCGGGGTAGGTCGGCCAGAAGGGCTTCCGCCACGTGCCCGTGGCGTTGATGACGTACCGCGCCGCCCAGGCGTGGGCGCCGTCGCTGGTGTCCGCCTCGACGATCAGCCGGCCGCGCGGGTCGTCGTCGGCCCGTCGGACGGCGCGCACCTGCACGGGGCGACGGACCGCGAGCTCGAACCGCGCCTCGTAGGCAGTGAAGTACTCCGGCAGGACCTCCCGGCTGGCCGCCCGCGGATCCGCCGGCGGCACGGCGTAGCCGGGGAGCTCGTGGATGCCGTTGACCGTGCCCATCCGCAGCGACGGCCACCGGTGCTGCCACGCGCCCCCGGCATGCGTCTCGGCGTCCACGACGACGAACGTGGGCGCCTCCGCCTGGGCGTCCCGGAGTGGGACGAAACCGCGGTGACGCAGATGGTAGGCGGCGCTGAGCCCGGCCTGCCCCGCGCCGATCACGGCGACGTCGACGGGCTCGGGGGACATGACGGCTGCAACGTGAGACCGACCCCGGCTGTTCCCGGTGCCCGGAGCCTCGGCGCCGGATCGGATGTCGGCGCCACGCCGTAGTCTGTTGTGGTGACCACCGCTCTGTACCGCCGCTATCGCCCGGAGTCCTTCGGCGAGATGATCGGGCAGAGCCAGGTGACCGAGCCGCTCATGACGGCGCTGCGCAGCGACCGGGTCGGCCACGCCTACCTCTTCTCCGGTCCCCGCGGCTGCGGCAAGACCACCTCGGCCCGCATCCTCGCGCGCTGCCTCAACTGCGCGCAGGGCCCGACCGACATCCCGTGCGGCGAGTGCGACTCCTGCAAGGAGCTCAGCCGCGGCGGCGGCGGTTCGCTCGACGTCGTCGAGATCGACGCCGCCTCGCACAACGGTGTCGACGATGCGCGCGACCTGCGCGAACGCGCCGTCTTCGCCCCCGCGCGCGACCGCTTCAAGATCTTCATCCTCGACGAGGCGCACATGGTCACGGCGCAGGGCTTCAACGCGCTCCTGAAGCTCGTCGAGGAGCCCCCCGCGCACGTGAAGTTCATCTTCGCGACGACCGAGCCCGAGAAGGTCATCGGCACGATCCGCTCGCGCACCCACCACTACCCGTTCCGCCTCGTCGCCCCCGCCGCCATGCTCGAGTACGTCGAGCAGCTCTGCGCCAGCGAGGGCGTGACGGTCGAGCCCGGTGTCCTGCCCCTCGTCGTCCGCGCCGGCGGTGGATCGCCGCGCGACACCCTCTCGCTCCTCGACCAGCTCATCGCCGGCTCCGAGGACGGCGCCGTGGGCTACGAGCGCGCGGTCGCCCTGCTCGGCTACACGCACGCCGAACTGCTCGACGAGGTCGTCGACGCGTTCTCGTCGCACGATGCCGCCGCGGCCTTCGGCGCCGTCGACCGCGTCGTTCAGACCGGTCAGGACCCGCGACGTTTCGTCGACGACCTGCTCGAGCGCCTGCGCGACCTCATCATCGTGGCGGCGACCGGCGAGGGCGCCCGCGCCGTGCTGCGCGGTGTGCCGGCCGACGAGCTCGAGCGCATGGGGCGCCAGGCGGCTGCGTTCGGCACCGACCGGCTCTCGCGGATCGCCGACCTCGTCGTCACCGCGCTCGACGACATGACCGGCACGACCTCGCCCCGCCTGCAGCTCGAGCTTCTCGTGGCCCGTGTCCTCGCGGCGACGGATGCCGGTGCGCCCGCCGCGGCCGCGCCCTCGGCGCCCGCGCCGGTCGCCTCCGCGCCGGTCTCCTCCGCGCCGGTCGCTGCGACGCCGGTACCTGCGGCGCCGGCGCCCGCCGTGGTGGAACCCCGCGCGACGCCCCCGGTATCCGCTCCCGCCGCTCCCGGCGCAGGGGCCGCCGCGGCGCCCGCCCCGTCGGCGCCCGAGCCGGCCCCGGCGGCCCTGCCCGAGCCGCCCGTCCCGACCGGGCCGGTGACGTTCGCGCAGATCCGCGACTCGTGGCCCGAGATCCTCCGCCGGCTCGAAGACCTCAGCCGCACGTCGTGGATGATCGCGAGCGCGTCCCGGCCGGTGGCATATGCGGAGGGCGACATCCTCACGCTGTCGTTCCAGAGCCACGCCGACGTGCAGTCGTTCAAGAAGCTGAGCGCGGGCAAGGGGCCGAGCGAGGATCTGCGCACCGCGATCCTGTCGGTGCTCGGCGTGCGGGTGAAGTACCTCACGCGGCACGACACCGACCCGACCCCGCCGCCGCCCGGCGGCGTCGGACCCGACGTCCCGCCCGCCCCGACGGCCCCGCCGGCCGCGACGCCCTCGTCCGGCCCCGGCGGCGCCGCTGCACCCGCGGCATCCCGTCCGCCGTCCGCCGCCCCGCGGACCGCACCCGCGGCCGCCGCGCCCGTCACCGAGTGGGCGGTCGCTCCCATCCCCTCCGACGACGGTGCGCCCGCCGCGCAGTTCGCGGTCGACGAGGAGCCCGAGGATGCGGCCCCCGCGCCGGTCCGCACGCTCACCGCGCCGCGGGAGGGCGATGTTCTGCCCGCCGAGGCACCCGACGACGACGAGGACGACGTGCCGCCGCCGGTGGATGTCGACGCGCCCGTCCCGGTCCACACCCCGCCGCCCACGCGGCTCGCCGCCGAGCCGCCGCGCGCGCCGCGTCCGGGCGGCATCGAGCGGGTCGGCGAGGCGGCGGTCCGCCAACTGCTCGGCGCCCGGTTCATCCGCGAGGAGCCGTACACGCCGCCGACGAGGTTCAACTGACCCATGTACGACGGCATCGTCCAAGACCTGATCGACGAGTTCGGGCGCCTTCCTGGCATCGGCCCGAAGTCGGCGCAGCGCATCGCGTTCCACATCCTGCAGACGCCGTCCTTCGACGTCTCCCGGCTCGCGCAGCTGCTGTCCGAGCTGCGTGAGCGGGTGCGGTTCTGCGAGATCTGCGGCAACGTGTCGGAGCAGACGCAGTGCTCCATCTGCCGCGACCCCCGTCGCGACCGCACCTTCATCTGCGTCGTCGAGGACGCGAAGGACGTCTCGGCGATCGAGCGCACCCGCGAGTTCCGGGGGCTGTACCACGTGCTCGGCGGCTCGATCAGCCCCATGGCGGGTATCGGTCCCGACGACCTCCGCATCGCGCAGCTCATGCAGCGCCTCGCCGACGGCACCGTCACCGAGGTGATCCTCGCGACCAACCCGAACCTCGAGGGCGAGGCGACCGCGACCTACCTGAGCCGCCTGCTCCACACCCTCGAGATCCGGGTGACCAGGCTCGCGTCGGGACTCCCGGTCGGCGGAGACCTCGAGTACGCCGACGAGGTCACCCTCGGGCGTGCCTTCGAAGGCCGCCGCGCGGTCTAGTCAGTCGGTCGGGGCGAACAGCTCCGGCTCCTGGGCGAGCGTGCGCTCGATGGCCGCGAGGATGTCCTCGTCCTCGAGGCGGTACTCGCCGTTCACACGCTCCTCGGCCTCGCCCCACGCCTCTTCGTCGCCGATCCCCGCCGTCTCGTCGTACTCGGACGCTGCTCGGTCCACGGACTCGGCGGTCGCTTCGAGTCCGAGGGTGCGGTAGCCGTCGGCGATCGCGTTCAGGGGGAACTCGTCATCGGTCGAGTGCACCTCGATCGCGTACCAGAATCCGCCGTTCTGGACCATGCCGTGGAAGGTGAGGACTCGTCGGGCGGCGAGGTCGCCCGCCAGCGTCGCGGCGACGTCGAAATCGACGGCCCGGTTCCAGATCGCGTCACTCGCAGAGCTCATGCGGAGAGCCTAGGGGAGAGCTCAGGACCGCTCGCGCGCGCGGGCGCGGATGACGGTGCCGAGCGTCGCGCGCAGCGGCTGACCGACGTAGATGCCGAGCGACGCGCCGACGGCCAGCGCGATCCCGACGGTCGCCGCCGAGGCGAGGGTCGTGAAGCCCATGAGCAGCGGCACGGTGCTCTGCCCGGACTCGACGACGCCGAGGAGGCCGCGGAACACGGCCGCGCCGGGCACCATCGGCAGGATCGCCGCCGTCGTGATCGCCACCGACGGCACATGCAGCTTGTAGGCGGCGAGGATGCCGATGAGGCTTCCCACGAACGCGCCCACGCCGCTGGCGGCCGCGGTTTCGAAGCCGAGGGCGGATGCCGCGGTGTAGCCCGCCCAGGCGACGACGCTCAGGGCCACGCTGACCGCGACGACCCGGAGCCCGGCGCCGTTGTAGATCGTGACCGACACGGCGATGAGCGCGGCGCCCGCGAACTGCAGGGGGATCGGTCCGAACGGCAGCGGGTCGTTCGGGGCGTCCATCCCCGCCCCGACGACGCGCGCCGTCTCGAGTCCCGCGAGGATGCCCAGGACGACACCCAGGGTCTGGGTCGTGAGTTCGAGGATGCGGCCGGTCGCCGTGAGCGCGAAGCCGTCGATCGCGTCCTGCGCGGCGCCCACGACGGTGAGCCCCGCGAGCATGAGCACGATGCCCGAGGCGACGATGACCGACGGTCGGATGTCCAGCGCCGCCATCCATCCCGTCGCCTCGAGGCGCGGGGCGACGGCGGCGATGAGGGTCAGGACGAAGGCGCCGGCGACCTGGCTGAAGAAGAACGGGACGTGCGCGCGGCCGAGGAGGAACTGCGTAATCGCCGCCCCCGCCGCCGCGACGAAGGAGAGCAGGATGACCAGCCAGTTCGCGCCGAACATGAGGGCGACGCCGACGGCGAGCAGCGCCTGCGCCCCGACGATGACCGGCGGGTGATAGGCGAAGGGGGTGCGGCGCACGATCCGGAACTCGGCGCGCGCGGACTCCAGCGGCATCCCGTCCCGGATCGCCGCGACGAGGGCCTGCAGCCGCTGCAAACGGGCGTGGTCGGGGGCCTGGCTCCGCACGACGCGCATGAGCGTGATCGGACGGTCGGCGCCGCTGCGGTGATGCGCGACGGTGATCGAGTTGTAGCTGACGTCGACGTGCACGGGGTCGAGGCCGTACACCCCGGCGACCCGGACGATCGTGAGCGTCACCTCGCTCGCGGGGGCGCCCGAGGCGAGCATGGACTCGCCGATGCGGATGGCCAGATCGAGCACCCCGACCGCGAACGCGTCGTCGATGACGGGCAGCATCTCGGTGTGCGGAGCCGAGCTCTCGGGAGTGCGGACGAGGGCCTGCAGCGACGTGAAGAGCTGGCGTCGTCCCATGGGATCCAGCCTAAATGAGCCCTCCCGGCGGTCCGCCCGCGTCACATGGCTGTCGCGGTACGGGCCGCTCCGTAGGATGGACGGCGGGCGTGAGTCTCCGCCCGCCGGCTGCGCCCGGCATCCACCCGGGAGTATCCGACCATGGCCCTGATCGTCCAGAAGTACGGCGGTTCGTCCGTCGCCGACGCCGAGAGCATCCGTCGCGTCGCGAAGCGCATCGTCGACGCCCGCCGCGCCGGTCACGACGTCGTCGTCGCCGTGAGCGCGATGGGCGACACGACCGACGAGCTGCTCGACCTCGCCTCGCAGGTCTCACCGCTGCCCGCTCCGCGCGAGCTCGACATGCTGCTCTCCAGCGGTGAGCGCATCTCGATGGCCCTGCTCGCGATGGCGATCAACTCCATGGGCTTCGAGGCGCGCTCGTTCACGGGCAGCCAGGCCGGCATGATCACCGACAGCTCGCACGGCGCCGCCCGCATCGTCGACGTCACCCCCGTCCGGGTCCGTGAGGCGCTCGACGAGGGCGCGATCGTCATCGTCGCCGGCTTCCAGGGGTTCAGCCGCGACACCCGCGACATCACGACCCTCGGCCGCGGCGGGTCCGACACCACCGCCGTCGCGCTGGCCGCCGCTCTGAACGCCGACGTCTGCGAGATCTACAGCGACGTCGACGGCATCTTCACCGCCGACCCGCGCGTCGTCCCGAAGGCCCGCAAGCTCGCGACGGTCCAGTCCGAGGAGATGCTCGAGCTCGCCGCCAACGGCGCGAAGGTGCTCTACATCCGCGCCGTCGAGTTCGCCCGCCGTCACGGCGTCATGATCCACGCCCGCTCGACCTTCAGCTCGGGTGTCGGCACGTACGTTCTCGGTCCGGGGATGACCGCCCCCGACCACGAAGAGGGAGAAGAGATGGAAGAGCCCATCGTCACCGGTGTCGCCACCGACCTCAGCCAGGCCAAGATCACCGTCGTCGGCGTGCCCGACGTCCCCGGCAAGGCCGCCGAGATCTTCAAGATCGTCGCGAAGTCCGGCGCGAACGTCGACATGATCGTCCAGAACGTGTCGGCCGCCGCCACCGGGCGCACCGACATCTCGTTCACCCTGCCCAAGGCAGAGGCGTCCACGGCTCTGCGCGCCCTGTCGGTCGAGCAGGGCTCGGTCGGCTTCGACAAGCTCGTCCACGACGACCAGATCGGCAAGCTGTCGGTCGTCGGCGCCGGCATGCGCACCCACTCGGGCGTCTCGGCGACCCTGTTCGAGGCGCTGTCGACGACGGGCGTCAACATCGAGATGATCTCGACCTCCGAGATCCGCATCTCGGTCGTCGTCCGCGGTGACGACCTCGCCGAGGCGGCGCGTGTCGTGCACACCGCGTACGGTCTCGACGGCGACACCGAGGCCGTCGTCCACGCCGGCACCGGTCGCTGACGACGGCCCCGCCGGGTTCATCCCTGCGCGGCGAGCCAATCGTCGAAGGTGGGCCCGGCGAGTGTCGCCCCCGCGGCCGGCAGGTTCAGCCCGGCGCGCATGCCGCGCATCTGCGCCCCCGGGATGCCGACGGGGATGACGGGGGTCCGCGAGCCGTCCCGATGCACCCACGCCCGGATCATGCGCTCGAGGCGTTCCTCGCGGGGCCCCGCGAGGTCCGCCGCACGTCCCTGCGGTCCCGAGACGGCGAGGGCGACCAGTCGCGCCGCGACCTCAGCGGCCGCGACCGGCTGCACGCGGGCGCGCGGAGCGACCTGCAGCGGCCCCAGTCGTGCCTGCGACGCCACCTGCCCGGCGAACTCGTGGAACTGCGTCGCCCGCAGGATCGTCCAGGGCACCGTGCCGTGTTCGAACAGCTCCCCCTGCACGACCTTGCCGGCGTAGTAGCCGTTCGGGTTGCGGTCGATCCCGACGATCGACAGCAGCACCGCGTGCGCCACACCAGCCGCCCGGGCCGCCGCGAGGAGCGTCCCGGAGGCGGCGTGGAAGAACTCCGTCGACGTCGCCGCCCGGGTGGTCCCGACGCTGGCCGCGTCGATCAGGGCCTCGACGCCCACCAGTGCGCGATCGGTCGCCGCACGGTCGCGCAGATCGACCCCCGCCGCCCGCGAGAGGACGACGGGCTCGTGCCCCGCTGCGCGCACCCGCTCCACCACGAGTCGTCCGACGGTGCCCGTTCCGCCTGCCACTGCGATCTTCATCTCTCCCCTTCCGAAGGTGTGTCACTGTGGTGACGACGCAGCCTCCGTGAATGTGAGGCCGGGGACGGAGATCGCGATGACGGATGCCGCGACGCGACCGGATGCCGCGGCCGGCGAGGTCGACGCGCACCGCCGCATCCTCGTCTCCGCGGCCCATCGCATGCTCGGGACGCTCGCCGAGGCCGAGGACGCCGTGCAGGAGGCGTACGTCCGCTGGGTGCGCCTCAGCGACACCGAGCGGGCGGAGATCGCGAATCCGGCGGGCTGGCTCATGCGGGTGACGGGTCGAATCTGTCTCGACGTGCTCGGCTCGGCGCGGGCGCGCCATGAGATCTACGTGGGGGAGTGGCTCCCCGAGCCGGTCCCCGCCGAGTCCGCCGGCGGCGACCCCGCCGATGCCGTCGCCGGGGCGGAGAGCGTCTCGACGGCGCTCCTGCTCGTCCTCGAGACCCTCACCCCGGCCGAGCGCGTGGCGTTCGTGCTGCACGAGGTGTTCACGGTGCCGTTCGGGGAGATCGCCGAGGTGCTGGGGCGTTCGCCCGCCGCGTGCCGACAGCTGGCGGCATCCGCTCGTCGTCACGTCGGCCGCCGCCCGGGGGCCACCGTCCCGCGCAGCCGGCACGACGAGGTCGTGGCCGCGTTCGCCGCCGCGAGTGCGACGGGCCGGCTCGACGCCCTCGTCCGCGTGCTCGCGCCCGACGTCGTCCTCGTCTCGGACGGCGGCGGGGTCGTCTCCGCGGCCAGGCGGCCGGTGCGCGGTGCCGACCACGTCGCGCGGTTCCTGCTCGGGCTGGCTCAGAAGCAGTCCGCGGCGGTGTACGAGCCGGCGGTCACCGGCGACGGCCTCGGTTTCGTCATACGCCTGGGCGGCGCCGTCGCCGCGGTCGTGACGTTCGCGACTGACGGCCAGCGGATCACGGACGTCTGGATGATGCGCCACCCGGGCAAGCTGCGCGCCTGGGTGTGACGCCCGGGCGACACATGCGGATCACGGCACCCGCGGCGCCGGTAGAATCGCCGGAACCCGCTCTCCTGCGCCTTGTCGCGACGCCTCGTCGCGCGGCGCCGCACCCCCGAGGAACCGCACCATGACCGTCTTCTCCGATTCGGGATTCTCCGTCGCCGTCGTCGGCGCCACCGGCCAGGTCGGGACGGTGATGCGCGACATCCTCGTCGAGCGCGCGTTCCCGATCCGTGAGCTCCGCCTGTTCGCGACGGCCCGCTCGGCCGGCTCGACGATCGAGGTCGACGGCCGCGAGATCGTCGTCGAGGACGTCGCGACGGCCGACCCCGCCGGCATCCAGATCGCGCTGTTCTCGGCCGGCGCGACGGGCTCGCGCGCCCACGCGCCGCGGTTCGCCGAGGCGGGCGCCGTCGTCATCGACAACTCGAGCGCCTGGCGGATGGACCCCGAGGTCCCGCTCGTCGTCAGCGAGGTCAACCCGCACGCGATCGAGGATCTGCCCAAGGGCATCATCGCCAACCCGAACTGCACGACCATGGCCGCCATGCCCGTGCTCAAGCCCCTGCACGTCGAAGCCGGGCTCGTCCGCCTGACCGTCAGCACCTACCAGGCGGTGTCGGGCTCGGGTCTAGCGGGGGCCGAGGAGCTGCTCGGCCAGGTGGAGTCGGTGGTCGGCCAGGGCGGCGCGATCGGTCTCGTCCACGACGGCGCCGCCGTCGAGTTCCCGGCGCCGCAGAAGTACGTCGCCCCCATCGCGTTCAACGTCATCCCCTTCGCCGGCAACCTCGTCGACGACGGCGAGGACGAGACCGACGAGGAGAAGAAGCTCCGCAACGAGAGCCGCAAGATCCTCGAGCTTCCCGACCTCCGCGTCGCCGGGACCTGCGTCCGCGTTCCCGTCTTCACGGGCCACTCGCTGTCGGTCCACGCCGAGTTCGCGCGCGACATCACTCCCGCCCGTGCGCGAGAGGTCCTCGCCGACGCCGCGGGGGTCGCCCTCGCCGACGTGCCGACCCCCCTCGCCGCCGCCGGCGCCGACCCGAGCCTCGTCGGCCGCATCCGTGCCGACCAGTCCGCGCCCGAGGGTAAGGGCCTCGTCCTGTTCATCAGCAACGACAACCTCCGCAAGGGGGCCGCTCTGAATGCGGTCCAGATCGCCGAGCTCGTCGCCGCGAACCTGAGCGCCCGCGTCTGAGGGTGGATGCCGGGTGCCCCCGTCCCCGCGCGGCGGCACCCGGCATCCGCGTTTCACCTGGGGAAAGAACCGTGTTTCCTGCACCGCCGGCGGCGCCCCGACGGCAATCGCCGGTGGTCGGGCGACGTAGACTGGATGACCGTGACTGACAATCCCGGAGCAGACGATCACGCCGCAGAGAACGCCGCCGCGAGCAGCCCCGCCGCTGCGAGTCCTACGGAGGTGTACGACGCCCTGCTGATCGGCGGCGGCATCATGAGCGCCACGCTCGGCACCCTGCTGCAGCAGCTCGAGCCGGACTGGAAGATCGGCGTGTTCGAGCGTCTCTCCGAGGTCGCGCAGGAGTCTTCCAACGCGTGGAACAACGCGGGTACGGGGCACGCGGCCCTCTGCGAGCTGAACTACACGCCCGAAGGACCCGACGGCACGATCGACCCGGCGAAGGCGATCGGGATCAACGAGCAGTTCCAGCAGTCCCGGCAGCTGTGGAGCGCCCTCGTCGAGCGCGGCGTGATCGACGAGCCGTCGACGTTCATCAACGCGACGCCGCACATGACCTTCGTCCGCGGCGAGAAGGATGTCGCGTTCCTCAAGAAGCGCTACGAAGTGCTCAAGGAACAGCCGCTGTTCGCCGGCATCGAGTACTCCGAGGACTCGCGCGTCATCAACCAGTGGTCTCCACTGCTCATGCAGCAGCGCCGCAAGGGCGAGCCCTTCGCGGCCACGCGTGTCCCCGCGGGCACCGACGTCGACTTCGGTTCCCTCACCCGTCAGCTGTTCGAGCACCTCGCCGCGCAGGGCGTCGACGTCGAGACCAACCGCGAAGTGCGCGACCTGAAGCGTCAGAAGGACGGCACGTGGGAGGTCACCTACCGCCGCACCGTCGGGCGCACTCCCGGCAAGGTGCGGGCGCGGTTCGTCTTCGTGGGCGCCGGCGGCTGGGCCATCAAGCTCCTGCAGCGCTCCGGCATCCCCGAGATCTCGGGCTACGGGGTCTTCCCGATCGGCGGCCAGTGGCTGAAGACCTCGAAACCCGAGCTCGTCGCGCAGCATAAGGCGAAGGTGTACTCGCAGGCATCGGTGGGTGCCCCGCCCATGTCGGTGCCGCACCTCGACACCCGCGTCGTCGACGGCGAGGCGTCGCTGCTGTTCGGCCCGTTCGCGACCTTCAGCCCGAAGTTCCTCAAGAACGGTCGGATGACCGACATCATCGCCCAGGTGCGCCCCGGCAACATCCTCCCGATGCTCAAGGTCGCGATCGACAACCCCGGTCTCATCAAGTACCTCGTCAGCGAGCTCCTCAAGGGTCACGCGAAGAAGGTCGACTCGCTCCGCGACTTCATGCCCAGCGCTCGCGATGAGGACTGGCAGCTCCTGCAGGCCGGTCAGCGCGCGCAGGTCATGAAGAAGGACCCGAAGAAGGGCGGCGTGCTGCAGTTCGGCACCGAGGTCGTCAGCTCCGCCGACGGCTCCATCGCAGGACTGCTGGGCGCTTCGCCGGGCGCCTCCACGGCCGCGTCGATCATGCTGGGTCTGCTGAAGACCTGCTTCGCCGACCGCCTGCCGGCGTGGGAGCCGACCCTCAAGGAGCTCATCCCCACGTACGGTCGGACGCTCAACGACGCACCGGAGACGGCGCGCGAGATCCTGCAGACGACCGCGGCTGCCCTCAAGATCAACGCCTGAGACGCATCCGTGGCGAAGCTCTACTTCCGCTACGGCGCGATGAACTCGGGCAAGTCGACGGCGCTGCTGCAGGCCGCCTTCAACTACGAGGAGCGCGGGCAGCACGTGCTGCTGGCCAAGCCCGAGATCGACACCAAGGGCGCTGACCAGATCTCCAGCCGGCTGGGCGTCGAGCGCAAGGTCGACTTCCTCATCGGGCCGGACAACGACGCCCGCGCGCTGTTCGCGGAGCATCGCCGGCGGGTGCAGGTCGACGCCGAGGCGGCACTCGTGCCCGACACCCGGACGGACGTCGCCTGCCTGCTCATCGACGAGGCGCAGTTCCTCGCGCCGGATCAGATCGACGACCTGCTGCGGATCGCGGTGAACGACGGCATCCCCGTCCTCGCCTACGGCATCCGCACCGACTTCCAGACGCGGGCATTCCCGGGCTCGGCGCGACTCATGGAGCTCGCCCACAGTCTCGAAGAGCTGAAGACCATCTGCCGCTGCGGCAGCAAGGCGCTGTTCAACGCGCGGCTGGTGGGCGGCCGGTTCGTCTTCGACGGCGACCAGGTCGCGATCGACGAACTGTCCGCCGACCGCGTCACGTACGAGTCGATGTGCGCCCGGTGCTACCTGCGCGAGTCGGGCGGCAGGCTGCGCTGAGGCGGCTCAGCGGGCCGGCAGGGTCGGGATCAGCTCGTCCAGGTAGGCGGCGGTGTCCTCCCAGCCCTCGACGGCGTGGCAGGTCACGCCCATCGCGAGGACGGGGTAGTCGTTGCCGTGCTCGTCGAGGCGGTCGCCCACGAACAGCATGTCGTCGAGCGGGATGCCGGTCTGCTCGGCGAGTTTGCGCATGCCGTAGGCCTTGTCGATCCCGCGGTGCGTGATGTCGACCGAGGTGGACCCGCCGGAGCGGACCTCCAGGTCCGGGATGCGGGCGGCCACCGCGTCGCGCAGCGTGTTCTTCTTCTCCCCGGTCGGGTCCCACGCCGTCTTGGCGTCGAGGGGAGCGGACTGACCGAGCGCCGAGAAGGTGATCTGCGACCCGCGGTCCTCGAGGATCGGTCCCCACGTCTGCTCGGCCCACAGGCCCAGGCGCTTCGCCTCCTCCTCGACGGCCGCGAGTGCGCGCTGCTTCTCGTCGTCGGTGAGGGAGAGGGCGTAGACCGTCTCGATGCCGTCCGCGGTGAGGCGGTAGTACTGCGTGCCGCACGTGGGCATCAGGTGGATGTGCGCCAGCAGGCCGGCATCCGCTTCGGGCAGGCGCTCGACGACCTGCGAGCGGAACTGCTGCAGCTGGCCACCCGAGATGATCGCGACCTCGACGCGCTCCGCGAGGCGCAGCAGCTGCTCGCCGATCCGCGGATCGATGGCGCTCTTGGAGGGTGCGAGCGTGTCGTCGAGGTCGAAGGCCACGAGGCGGGGAGAGGTCATGGGACTCCGTTCGGTGGGAGGTGCGATGGCCCCTCCGAGGAGGGATGCGAAAGGCCCCGCCGGAATCCGGCGGAGCCTCTCTGCGGTCGGGGTGACAGGATTTGAACCTGCGGCCTCGTCGTCCCGAACGACGCGCGCTACCAAGCTGCGCCACACCCCGTGGCAACCCTCCAAGCTTACCCTGCCGACCGCCCCTCGGGCGAATCGTCGGCGCGTCGGGCGCGGAGGACGAGGACGGATGCCTCGGGTCGGCACGCGAAGCGCACGGGTGCGTAGATCGAGTGGCCGAGGCCGGCGCTGACGTTCAGCGGCACCGTGCGTCCGTCGTGCGTCCACGAGCTGAGCCCGCGCGCCTTCTCGAGCGGGATGTCGCAGTTCGACACGAGCGCCTTCTTCGAGAAGGGGATGCGGACCTGGCCGCCGTGCGTGTGCCCGCCGATGAGGAGGTCGGCACCGGCATCCGTGAACGCGTCCAGCACCCGTCGGTAGGGAGCGTGCGTGACCCCCAGGCGGACGTCTGCGCCGCCGCCGAGGGCGCGGAGCGCGTCGGAGGAGGCATCGAGGTCGTCGAAGTCGCGGTGCGCGTCGTCGACCCCGAAGCCGTCGATGCGGACACCGCCGACGCGGATGCTCGCGGCAGTGTTGTCGATGAGCGTCTCGCCGAGACCCGTCAGGTAGTCGTCGAGGGCGTCGGTGTCGAGCGACGGGGTGAAGGACTCGTGGTTCTGCGGTCCCGACGGGCCGAAGAGGTATTTGAGCGGGTTGCGGGCGCTGGGGGCGACTTTGTCGTTCGACCCGTGCACGAAGAAGCCGGGCACGCCTCGGAGGGGTGCGAACGCCGCCCGGATGCCGCGCAGACCGTCGACGTGCCCCAGGTTGTCGCCCGTGTTCACGACGAGGTCGGGTTGGACGCGGTCCGCGATGTCGGCGATCCAGCGCTGCTTTCGGTGCTGCCACGGCGCCATGTGGGCGTCGGACAGGTGGAGGACGGTGACCGAGGGGCTCCCCGGCGGCAGGACGGCCAGCTCATGACGCCGGAGCGTGAAGAGGTACCGCTCGATCCCGACGCCCCAGACGCCGGCGGCGACGCCGACCGCCCCCACCGCGCCGAGCGCGGTGAGGGCGGTGTGACCAGCCGGCCTCACGGACCGTTGCCGTTGCCGGGACCGTTGCCGCGGCCGTTGCCGCCGCCCCCGTTGCCGCCGCCGTCACCGTCACCGTTGCCGTCGCAGTCGGAGGACTGGTACTCGATGGTGATCGTGGCGTCGCGGCTCACGGTCTCGCCGGCGGCGGGATCCGTGCCGGTGACGACACCCTCTGCGGGCGCGCCGTCGTTGTCCTCGCACGTCTGCGCGACGTTGCGGAAGCCGGCGTCGGACAGTGCCCGCGCCGCCTGCTCCGGGGTGCCGCTCACACCCGGGACCACGACGCCTTCGCCGTCACTCGGGTTGATGGTGACCGTCGTGCCCGAGACGACGCGGCCCGCGCCGGGCGTCTGGGACACGATTGTGCCCTCGGCCTCGGGCGAGGAGACGGGCTTGCCGACGACGACGCTGAAGCCGGCGTCCTCGATCCGCTCGGTCGCGGCGTCGACGTCCAGGCCGATCACGCTCGGAAGCCGCGCGTAGCTGCGCTTGGTGAGTTCCGTCGACGGCTCGGGGAACTCCGACCCGCCGAACTCCTCGTTCGCGGCGCGCTGCATGGCGGGCCAGATCGAGTTGCGGATGCGGGAGAGGCGGTAGCCGCTCTCGTAGTGGTTCTCGAGGCGCTCCTGGCCCTTGACGTTGCCGACCCAGACCGCGGTGGTGACCTCGGTGCTCGAGCCGATCATCCACGTGTGGAGGAACTGGTGGATGCCGGTCTTGCCGAAGATCGGAACACCGTCGAACGTGCGCGCACCGCTACCGGTTCCGCTCCCGGTCATCACGCTCTGCAGGACGTAGGCCGCAGTTGCCGCGACGTCCTCGCTGAGCTTGCGCTCGCACTTCGTGTCGGGGATCGGCTGCTCCTCGCCGTCCGCGTCGACGACGCGGTCGATGGCCTTCGCGGCGCAGAGCGTGCCGTTCGAGGCGATCGCGGCGTACGCGTTCGCCATGTCGATGGGCGCGACATCCTGCGAGCCGAGGACGTCGTAGGGGTTGTTGTTCTGGTCGAGCGGCTGGCCGTTGCCGAGCGTCACGCCCAGGTCGCCGGCCACCTTGTTCGTCGTGCAGACCGGGATCTTCTCCGCCATGGTCAGGAAGCCGGAGTTCAGCGAGTCCTTCGTGAAGCGGGCGACGGTGCCGGTGTAGCCCCGGTTGCCCTCGAAGTTGCCGATGCGGGGCTGGCCGTCGGGTCCGGTGCCCTCACCGGTGTAGACGGTCTGTGTCGCACCGTCGCACGTCTGCACCGTCTTGGTGCCGACGCGTCCGTTGAGCATCTCGTTGACCGAGTGACCCTGCTGCATCCAGTTGATGAGGCTGAACACCTTGTACGTCGATCCGGCCGAGTGACCGCCGCCGCCGTTGCGCGCGGGGACGTTGTAGTTGACCTGGGTGGTCGTCTTGTCATCGGCCTGATCCGCCCACGGGCGGTTCTGCACCATCGACAGCACACGACCCGTCCCCACCTCGACCTGGACGCCGGAGGCCCCGAGGTCCATGTAGTCGACGTGGGAGGGGACGACGGAGATCGCCTCGTTGGCGGCGTCCTGAAGGGACACGTCGAGCGTCGTGTAGACGCTCAGGCCGCCGCGGCGGAGAGCCGCGATGCGGTCGTTCGGTTCCTCGCCGAATGCGGGGTCGCTGCGGATGATCGACGTCACGTAGGCGCAGAAGAACTCGGCGCCCTTCGCCTCCGAGCAGCCCTGCGGGCGCGAGGTGATCTTCGGCTCGAGGGGGGCGGCCACGGCTTCGTCGTGCTCCGCTTGCGTGATCTTCTTGTCCTCGAGCAGGCGGTTCAGGACGTAGACCTGACGCGCCTTGCTGAGCTTGTAACCGTCACCGGCGCCGTTGACAGGAGTGCCGTCGCTGGTCGTCGTCGAGCCGTCGGGCCGGTCGATGCGCAGCGTGTTGGGTGCCTGCACCATGCCGGCGATGACTGCGGCCTGCCCGATCGTGAGCTTCTCGGGCGTGGTGTCGAAGTAGTGGCGGGCGGCGGCGCCGATGCCGTACACCGAGCCGCCGAAGTGCGCGATGTTCAGGTAGCCGAGGAGGATGTCGTCCTTCGAGTACTCCTTCTCCAGCTGGATGGCGTAGCGCATCTCCTGGATCTTGCGCTGGTAGCCCTCCGTGCCCCGGTTCGCGGTCGACTCCTTGAAGCAGGCCTGAACCTCCTCCGTGCTGACGGCCTTGGCCTCGCAGGTCTGCTGCAGGACGTTCTTGACGTACTGCTGGGTGATCGAGGATCCACCGCGGTTCGAGCCGGAGCTCGCGTTGCGGGCGAGGGCGCTCAGCGTGCCGAGAAGGTCGATGCCGCCGTGCGTGTAGAAGTTCTTGTCCTCACTCGAGAGGATCGCGTCGTACATCACCGGGTTCACCTGGTCGAAGGTGACCGGGATGCGGTTCTGATCGTAGAACTCGGTGAGCTTGACGTCCTTGCCCTCGTCGTCCTTCGCGTAGATCGTCGTCGGCAGCATGAGCTTCTCGATCTTGAGGTAGCTCGGCATGTTCTCGAACATCTTGATCGCGCTCGTCGCGGCGTAGCCGGAGACGGCGATCGCGGGAGTGATGGTCGCCGTGACGAGGAGAGCGGCCACAGTGCTCAGACCGATGAGGCCCAACAGGCCTCCGAGCACACCGGTGGCCGTGCGTTTCGAGTGGGGCATAGGCTGATCGTAAGGGAGATAGCTGGGTGACGCCTCGGTGACGCTCCCGTCGTCGCGCCCGTCAGGGCCGCCCCGCCTCGACCTCCGGGAGCACCGCATGACCACGTGGGAGTACATGACCACGCCCCTGCTCATCCACAACACCGCCGCGATCCTCAACAACTGGGGCAAGCAGGGGTGGGAGCTCGTGCAGGTGGTGACCGGCCCCGAGGGTGGCCTAGTCGGCTACTTCAAGCGCCCCTCGGGCGGCGACGGCTCCGCCAACGCCGGACTGGATGCCGCGGCTCAGGCCGCCCGGCAGTTCGGGCAGGGCTGATGTCGATCTCCGCGCGACTGGCCGAGCTGGGCATCGAGCTCGGCTCGGTCGTCCCGCCGCTGGCCGCGTACATCCCGGCCAAGGTGCACGGCGACCTCGTCTACACGGCGGGGCAGCTCCCCATGGTCGACGGCGCGCTCCCGGCCACCGGGAAGGTGGGCGAGGGTGAGGGCCTCGTCTCCGCGGACGACGCCGCCGCGCTCGCGCGCCAGTGCGCGCTCAACGCCATCGCCGCCGCCGCGGCCGCTGTGGGCGGTGTCGACCGGCTGACCGGCGTCTTGAAGGTGACGGGATTCGTGGCATCCGTCCCCGAGTTCACCGGCCAGCCCGTCGTGATCAACGGCGCGAGCAGCGTGCTGGGCGAGATCTTCGGCGACGCCGGCCGTCACGCGCGCTCCGCCGTCGGTGTGCCCGTGCTGCCGCTGGACAGCCCGGTCGAAGTCGAGGTCGTGTTCTCGCACGCCTGATCGACCGGGCCGCCGGCCGCGCTACTTCTTCGTGACCTGCCCCTTGATCGTCGACATGACCATCGTGTCGGCGAGGGTCGTGGTGTCACCCACCTCGCGCCCTTCCGCCACGTCGCGCAGCAGGCGGCGCATGATCTTGCCGCTGCGGGTCTTGGGGAGTTCCGTGACGATGTAGACGTCGCGCGGCCTCGCGATGGGGCCGATCTGCTCGCCGACCCACACGCGCAGCGTGTCGACGAGGCCCTCGAGCGGATTCGCCTTGATGTACGACTCCTTGATGACGCAGAACGCCACCACCGCCTGGCCGGTCGTCTCATCGGACGCGCCGACAACTGCGGCCTCGGCGACTGCCTCGTTGCCGACGAGGGCCGATTCGATCTCGGTCGTCGACAACCGATGTCCCGAGACGTTCATGACGTCGTCGACGCGGCCGAGGAACCAGACGTCCCCGTCTTCGTCGAGGCGAGCCCCGTCGCCGGCGAAGTAGTAGCCGAGGTCGGCGAACTTGTCCCAGTAGGTCTCCTTGAACCGCTCGGGGTCGCCCCAGATGCCGCGCAGCATGCTCGGCCACGGCTCGGTGAGGACGAGGAGGCCGCCGTTGCCGTTGCCGACGACGTCGCCCTTCTCGTCGACGACGTCGAGGCTGATGCCCGGGAGGGGCACCTGCGCGCTGCCCGGCTTCGTCTCGGTGACGCCGGGGAGCGCCGACACCATGATCGCGCCCGTCTCGGTCTGCCACCACGTGTCGACGATCGGCGCCGTGTCGCCGCCGATGACGTGGCGGTACCACATCCACGCCTCGGGGTTGATGGGCTCGCCCACGCTGCCGAGCAGGCGCAGCGAGGACAGGTCGTGCTGCTCGGGGATGCTGCGGCCGAGCTTCATGAACGACCGGATCGCCGTCGGGGCCGTGTAGAGGATCGTCACGCCGTACTTCGCGACGATCTCCCACCAGCGGCCCGGATGCGGGGTGTCGGGCGTCCCCTCGTAGATCACCTGCGTCGCGCCGTTGGCGAGCGGACCGTAGGTGACGTAGGTGTGTCCCGTGATCCAGCCGATGTCGGCCGTGCACCAATAGACGTCGGTCTCGGCGTGCAGGTCGTGCACGACCTTGTTCGTGAAGGCGGCCTGCGTCAGGTAGCCGCCGCTCGTGTGCAGGATGCCCTTCGGCTTTCCGGTCGTCCCCGACGTGTAGAGGATGAAGAGCGGGTTCTCGGCCGGGAACGGCTGCGCGACGTGATCAGCGGATGCCGCGGGCACGAGGTCGTGCCACCAGAGGTCGCGCCCGTCCTGCCAGCTGACTTCGGTGTCGGTGCGCTTGACGACGAGGACGTGCTCGACCGTCTCCTGCGGACCGTGCCCGCGGTCGGCGAGGGCCTGGTCGACGGCGGGCTTGAGGGGCGAGGCCTTGCCCTTGCGGTAGCCGCCGTCGCTCGTGATGACGAGCTTGGCGCCGGCGTCGTCGATGCGCGAGCGCAGGCTGTCGGCCGAGAAGCCGCCGAAGACGACGGAGTGGATCGCGCCGATGCGCGCGACGGCCAGCATCGAGGCGACGGCCTCGGGGATCATCGGCAGGTAGATGGCGACGCGGTCGCCGGCCTCGACCCCGAGGTCGGTCAGGACGTTCGCGAGGCGCTTGACCTCGTCGGTCAGCTCCGCGTAGGTCACCCGGCGCTCGTCGCCGGGCTCGCCCTCCCAGAGCAGGGCGACGCGGTCGCCGAGGCCCGCCTCGACATGCCGGTCGAGGCAGTTGTAGGCGACGTTCAGTTCGCCGTCCTCGAACCAGGTGGCGAACGGCGGGTTCGACCAGTCCAGGGTCTTCGTGAACGGGGTGTGCCAGTGGAGGGCGCGCGCCTGCTCGGCCCAGAAGGCCTCGCGATCCTGCGCGGCGGCCTCGTACAGGTCGGCGTGGGCGTTGGCCTGGGCCGCGAACTCCGCGGACGGCGCGAAGCGGCGGGTCTCGGTGAGGAGGTGGTCGATCTGGCTGCTCATGCGGCGCTCCTTTGCGTCGGGCCGTCGTGGCCTCGTCCTGCGATGCGGTCACTCTAGGATCGCTCGTCGTCGTCTACTACCGCCGATAGTGGGTGCGTGGCAACCATCGAGTGTCTGTGAACGTGCACTCCGCCGATGAGCGTAAGATCGTTAACGCCCGAACATCGATTCGGCTTCGCGGCCCCGCTGATCCCCCCTGAAGCGCGGTCGCGTGGGCGGCACCCTTCCCCCCAAATGGGTGCCGCCCTTCTCCTTTTCCCGGGCGGGGTGCGCCGATTCCTTCACACCTCGAGTGCGGACGCGGTCCTCCACCGCTGCCCGACGGCCGCCGCGGCGCCCCCGTCGCCGCGCCTAGCGTCTCGGGCATGCCGCATCCGTTCATCGTCGCTCCGCGGGGCCGCACGGCGTCCGCCGAGCCGCGCCCGGTGCCGCCGCATCCCGTCGTCGCACCGCTGCGGCGCTACCTCGCCGACCCCGAGGTGACCGACGTCTTCGTCAACGGCACGCAGGGGTTGTACGTGGACCGGGGTGGGGGAGCGGAACGGATCCCGGACTGGCGCCTCGACGAGGAGGCCGTCCGCGAGCTCGCCGTCGGGCTGATCGCGCTGGGAGGGCGGCACCTCGACGACGCGACGCCGTGTGCCGACGTGCGATGGGAGCACGGGGTGCGGGTCCATGCCGTCCTGCCGCCCATCGCCTGCACGGGCGCCACGATCTCGATCCGGCTGCCCGGGACCGGCATGGCCGACCTCGACGAGCTGGGCCGTCGCGGCACCTTCGACGCCGCGACGGGCGCACGCCTCGAGAGACTCGTCGATGAGCGCGCGAACATCCTCGTGACGGGGGCCACCGGCGCCGGCAAGACGACGCTGCTCGCGGCACTCCTCGGGCGGGTCCCGGTGTCGGAACGGATCGTCACGATCGAGGACGTCGCGGAGCTGCGCATCGCCCACCCGCACCACGTCCGACTCGAGGCGCGGCAGGCGAACCTCGAGGGCGTCGGGGCGATCGCGCTCGGCCGCCTGCTGCGCGAGGCGCTGCGGATGCGGCCGGATCGTCTCGTGGTGGGGGAGTGTCGCGGTGAGGAGGTCCGCGAACTGCTGACCGCGCTCAACACGGGACACGACGGCGGCGCGGGCACCGTCCACGCGAGCGGGATCGCCGACGTGCCCGCGCGCCTCGAAGCGCTCGGCGCCCTCGCCGGCATGGACGACCGGGCGCTCGCGCGGCAGACCGCCAGCGCGATCGGCGCGATCGTGCACATCGAGCGGGGTCGTGACGGGGTGCGGCGCGTGACCGGGATCGCGCGTCCCGTCGTGCGCGGTGACCGGCTCGGCGTGGAGGACCTCCCGTGAGGCGCCGGAGAAGAGCGGATGCCGCGGCGGCACCCGACGCGGCAGCGGTCGCCGCCGTCGTCCAGCGTCTCGCGGTCCTGCTGCAGGCCGGCATCGCGCCGGGCGCGGCCTGGCGCCACCTGGCCGCGGCGGGGGACGACACCGCCGGCGCGGTCTGCGCCCGCCTCGACGCAGGGGATCCGCCGGCATCCGCTCTCGCCGAACGCGGTGAGGCATGGCGCCAGATCGGGGTGGCGTGGCAGGTCGCGACCGTCGTCGGGGCGCCCCTGGCGGCGAGCCTGCGCGGCCTCGCCGAGGCGCTCCGCGACGCCCATCAGGCACGCGACGACGTGCGCACGGCGCTCGCCGAGCCGCAGACGACGGCCCGCCTCATCGCGTGGTTGCCCCTCGTCGCGTTGGGGCTGGGCGCGGCGCTCGGGTTCGACCCGTTCACGGCCCTCGCCACGCCGGCGGGCGCCGTGTGTCTCGTGGCCGGAGGGTCGCTGATGCTCCTGACCCACCGGTGGACCCGCGCCCTCGTCGCCCGGGCGCAGCCGGGAGAGGACATCCCGGGGCTCGATGCGGAGGTGATCGCGATCGCGCTCTCGGGCGGCGTCTCCATCCCGCGCGCGATCGAGGTCGCGGCGGCGGCGTCGGGCCTCGCGCCGTCGAGCGAGACGGGCGCGGTGCTCGCGCTCTCCCGCTCCGCCGGCGCCCCCGTCGTCGAACTGCTGCGAGCGGATGCCGCGGCCCGCCGTCAGGCGGCACGGACGGAGGGTCGGCTGCGCGCCGCCGCCCTGTCCGGGCGGCTCCTGCTCCCGCTTGGGGTCTGCACCCTCCCCGCGTTCCTGCTGCTCGGCGTCGGGCCGATGCTGCTTTCGGTCCTCACCACGACCCCGCTCACGCTGTGAGCCCCAGACGTGCCCACATCCACAACCCACACCGGAGGAGATCATGACACCCCACGACCTGCCCACCCTGACCCGCCGTCGCGCGGCGGAACTGTTCGCCGACGAGACCGGCGCGGCGACCGCCGAGTACGCCATCGCAACGATGGCGGCCGTCGCCTTCGCGGGCCTGCTCGTCATCATCATGCGCTCGGACGAGGTGCGCGGCATCCTCACCGACCTGGTCCGGCGCGCCCTGACCGTCTCATGAGGCGCGACGAGCGGGGATCGGTCGCGGCGGAGTTCGCCGTGACGGTCCCCGCCGTCGTCCTCGTGCTCGTGCTCGCGGTCTCGGCGCTCTCCGTGGGCGGTCGGCAGGTGCGGCTCGAGCACGCCGCCGCGCAGGCCGCGCGTCTGGCCGCTCGGGAGGAGCCCGCCGATCGGGTGGTCGCCGCCGCGCGCGCCCTCGCCTCAGGCGCCGAGGTCGGGACCCGCCGGGACGGCGACCTCGTCTGCGTCGATCTGACCGCGGCACCGGGGGTCCCGCTGCCGCTGCCCGACCTGCGCGCGTCGTCGTGCGCCCTGCCCGCGCCGGAGGGGGACTGATGGCAGGATCGGCGACGACCGTCGGCGTCCTGGCGGTGACGGCGACGCTCGCCGTCGGATTCCTCGCGGCCGGAGGGGCGGCGGCGACCGCCGCGCGCGCCGCAGGAGCTGCCGACGCCGCAGCCCTGGCGGCCGCCGACACCGCCTCGGGACTCGTTCCCGGCGAACCGTGCGCACGCGCCGCGGACGTCGCCTCGCGCGTGGGCGCATCGGTCTCCGCGTGTCGCATCGACGGCCTCATCGCCACGATCGAGGTCTCGATCGGCGTCGGCCCGCTGGACGCGCGGGCGCGCGCCCGCGCGGGCCCGCCGCCCGGAGCCGGGTGACGCGCCGGACCGCAACCGCTCCCAGCGTGCTCTTGACAACGCGGTGTGTATGGTGTGCAACGAAGAAAGGACCCCACGTGGCACAGGGCAAGAAGCTCGTCATCGTCGAGTCGCCGACGAAGATGCGCTCGATCCAGGGATACCTGGGTGACGGATACGAGGTCATGAGTTCGGTCGGGCACATCCGCGACCTCGCCGACAAGAAGGACATCCCGGCGGATCTGAAGAAGACCTCCGTCGGCAAGTACTCCATCGACATCGAGAACGACTTCACTCCTCTTTATGTGGAGAGCGACCGCGGCAAGAAGACGGTCGCCGAGCTCAAGCGCGCCCTGAAGAACGCCGACGAACTCCTGCTCGCCACCGATGAGGACCGCGAGGGCGAAGCCATCGCGTGGCACCTGCTCGAGACCCTGAAGCCCAAGGTCCCCGTCAAGCGCATGGTCTTCCACGAGATCACGAAGGACGCGATCCAGGCCGCGGTGAACAACACCCGCGAGCTCGATCACGCCCTCGTCGACGCGCAGGAGACGCGGCGTATCCTCGACCGCCTCTACGGCTGGGACGTCTCGGACGTCACACGCCGCAAGGTGGGTCAGGGCACGAGCGCCGGGCGCGTCCAGTCCGCCGCGACCCGCATGGTCGTCGAGCGCGAGCGCGAGCGCATGGCGTTCGTCTCCGCCTCGTACTGGGACGTCGACTCCACCGCCGTGAAGGGGTCGGACTCGTTCGCGATCCGCCTCGCCCGTCTCGACGGCGCCCCTCTCGCGCGCGGCACCGACTTCGACGACACCGGTGCGCTGAAGAAGGCCGTCGTCGTCCTCAGCGAGGACCAGGCGCGCGAGCTGGCCGCAGCGCTCGAGGCGTCGGGCGCGGCATCCGTCGTCAGCGTCGAGGCAAAGCCCGGCACACGCAGCCCCAAGCCCCCGTTCACGACCTCGACCCTCCAGCAGGAGGCCGGTCGCAAGCTCTCGATGAGCGCCAAGCACGCCATGGGCGTCGCGCAGCGGCTCTACGAGAAGGGGTACATCACCTATATGCGTACCGACTCGACCGCCCTGTCGGCCCAGGCGGTCACCGCGGCGCGCACGCAGGCCGTCGCGCTGTACGGCGACAAGGCCGTGCCCGCCAATCCCCGCAGCTACCGCAACAACGCGAAGAACGCGCAGGAGGCGCACGAGGCGATCCGTCCTTCGGGCGAGCACTTCCGCACGCCCAAGGAGGTCACCTCCGGCCTCGACCGCGACGAGCTGCGCCTCTACGACCTGATCTGGAAGCGCACCGTCGCCAGCCAGATGGCCGACGCGAAATACGAGACGACGACCGTCGCGATCGACGCGGATGCCGCCGGTCGCACCGCGACGTTCACGGCATCCGGCACCGTCTACACGTTCAAGGGCTTCCTCGACGCGTACGAGGAGGGCCGCGACGAGAAGCGCCACGACAACGACCGCACCGACGACCAGTCGCTGCCGGCGCTCGCCGTCGGCGACGCACTGCGGCTGACCGACGTCGAGCCCAAGGGGCACGCGACGAGCCCCAAGCCCCGCTACACCGAGGCGTCGCTCGTCAAGGCGCTCGAGGAGCGCGGCATCGGCCGTCCCTCGACCTTCGCGAGCATCATCGACGTCATCCTCGACCGCGGCTACGTGTCCAAGCGCGGCCAGGCCCTCGTCCCCAGCTGGCTCGCGTTCAGCATCGTGCGGCTGCTCGAGGAGCACTTCGCCGATCTCGTCGATTACGACTTCACCGCCGCGCTCGAGGACGACCTCGACGCGATCGCCCGGGGCGAGCAGAACCGCGCCGCCTGGCTGCGCGAGTTCTACTTCGGCTCCGAGGACCACGTCGGCCTCCGCAACATCGTCGACAACCTGGGCGACATCGACGCGCGCGAGATCAACTCCACCAGGATCGGCGACGTCGCGGTGCTCCGCTTCGGCCGCTACGGTCCGTACCTCGAGGTCCCGGGCGACGACCCCGAGACGCCGCGGCGCATCAACGTCCCCGACGACCTCGCCCCCGACGAGCTCACGCCCGAGAAGGCGCAGGAGCTCATCGAGGCGCCCGTCGGCGGCGACCGTGTCCTCGGGCAGAACCCCGAGAACGGCCGCGACGTCGTCATCAAGGACGGTCGCTTCGGGCCCTACCTCGAAGAGGTGCTGCCCGAGGAGGAGGCGCCGGCCGAGGACGCGAAGCCCAAGCGCGGCGCGAAGAAGGCCGTCGCGCCCAAGCCCAAGCGCGCCTCGCTGTTCAAGAGCATGTCGCCCGAGACGATCGACCTCGCGACCGCGCTGAAGCTCCTGTCGCTGCCGCGCGAGGTGGGTGTCGACCCCGAGTCCGGCACCGTCATCACGGCCCAGAACGGTCCGTACGGTCCGTACATCAAGAAGGGCACCGACTCGCGCAGCATCGCGAGCGAGGACATGATCTTCGACATCACGCTCGAGCAGGCCCTCGAGATCTACTCGCAGCCGAAGTACGCCAACCGCGCCGCGACCTCGCTGAAGGAGTTCGAGGCCGACCCGGTCAGTGGCAAGCCGATCCGCATCAAGGACGGCCGTTTCGGGGCCTACGTCACCGACGGCACGACCAACGTGACGATCCCGCGCGGTCAGACGCCCGACGACATCACCTTCGAGGTCGCCGTGCAGATGCTCGCCGACAAGCGGGCCAAAGGACCGGCGCCCAAGCGCACGACCCGCAAGCCCGCGGCGCGCAAGCCGGCGGCGAAGAAGAAGTGACCTCCGGGCTGTGGATCACCCTCGAGGGGGGTGACGGCTCGGGCAAGACGACGCAGGCGGCCCTGCTGGAGCAGTGGCTCCGCGAGCAGGGTCGCCGGGTCGTGCGCACGCGCGAACCCGGCGGCACCGACGTCGGCGTCCTCATCCGCGACATCGTCCTGCACCACCGCGGCGACATCGCGCCGCGCGCCGAAGCGCTCCTCTACGCCGCCGACCGCGCCCACCACGTCGCGACCCTCGTGCGGCCGGCGATCGAGCGCGGCGACGTCGTCCTCCAGGACCGCTACCTCGACAGCTCGGTCGCCTATCAGGGCGCCGGCCGCGTGCTCGACGGAGGGGAGATCCGCGACCTGTCGCTGTGGGCCACGGAGGGTGCGCTCCCCGACATCACGGTCCTGCTGGATGTCGATCCGGCGACGGCGCGCGGACGATTGGATGCCGCCGACAAGCCGTTCGACCGGCTCGAAGCCGAGAAGAGCGCGTTCCACGAGCGCGTGCGCGCGGCGTTCCTCGCGCTCGCGGAAGCCGATCCGGACCGCTTCCTCGTCGTCGACGCGACGCGGGCGATCGACGAGATCGCGGCGGAGATCCGCTCCCGCATCGCCCCGCACCTGTCCTGAGCGTCCCCGGCACCTCGTAGGCTGAACGGCATGACCGCCTCCACCGACGTGCTCCCGTGGGGCGAGGTCTGGGGTCAGGACGAGGCCGTCGCGCAGTTGCGGTCCGCGGCATCCGACCCCTCCCAGCTGGCGCACGCGTGGCTCATCACCGGACCGCCGGGATCGGGCCGGTCGACCCTCGCGTACGCGTTCGCGGCGGCGCTCATCGCCGAGCCGGGCGACGAGAACGCGATGCGGCAGGTCATGGCGCGGACCCACCCCGACCTCGCGGCCCTCCGCACCGAGGGCGTCATCATCTCGATCAAAGAGGCGCGCTCGCTCGTCGAACGGTCCTACTTCTCGCCGTCGCTCGGGCGCTACCGGGTCATGGTCATGGAGGACGCCGACCGCATGGTCGAGCGGACGAGCAACGTCCTGCTGAAGGCCCTCGAGGAGCCGCCCGAGCAGACCGTCTGGATCCTCTGCGCGCCGAGCGACGCGGATCTGCTCCCCACGATCCGCTCGCGCGTGCGCATCCTGCGGCTGCGCGAGCCCGACGTCGCCGACGTGGCCCGGCTCATCGTCCAGCGGACGGGCGTCGATGAGGCCGTGGCCGAGCAGTCGGCCCGGCTCGCACAGCGCCACATCGGCATGGCGCAGCGGTTGGCGACGGATGCGGCATCCCGTGAGCGTCGCGAGCGCACCCTTCGCGCGGTGCTCCGCGTGCGCGGTGTCGGCGACGCGGTCGAGGTCGCGGCCACGATCGTGCAGTCCGCGACCGACGACGCGAAGGCGCTCACCGCGGAACGCGACGAGAGCGAGCGCGAGGCGCTGTTGCGCACGCTCGGGGTCGCTCCGGGCAGCGCCGTGCCTCCGGCCGTGCGCAGCCAGGTCAGCGCCCTCGAGGACGAGCAGAAACGGCGCGCGACCCGCAGCCTGCGCGACGGGATCGACCGGGTGCTGACCGACCTCGAGTCGCTCTACCGCGACACGCTCATGCGGCAGTTCGGCCGCGAGACCGAGCTCATCAACCGCGAGCTCACGCCCGACATCGAGGCGCTCGCGGCGGCGTGGACGCCGCAGCACACCCTGACCGTCCTCGACGCCATCGCGCTCACGCGCACCAACCTGCAGGGCAATGCCGCCCCCGCCCTGGCCCTCGAGAGCATGCTGATCACCGTCGCGACGGGGCGCGCGGCGTGATCCGCGGCGTGCTCCGCCGCGCGGCGGCCGCCGTCCTGGCGGCCGGTCTCGCGGCGATGGTCGCCGGCTGCACCCCGAGGACGCCCGTCGCCCCCGACCGCGCGCCGGTGGTCTCCGGCGCCCCCGCCGGCTTCGAGGACTACTACGGCCAGGACGTCGCGTGGGAGCAGTGCACCGGCTTCGACGACGGGGGCTACTTCTGCGGCACGATCACCGCGCCGCGCGACTGGACCGACCCCGACGCCGGCGACCTCGACCTCGCCGTCATCGTCCGCGTCGCCTCGAACGGCGAGTCGAAGGGGTCGCTGTTCGTCAACCCCGGCGGACCGGGTGCGAGCGGCGTCGACATGGTCCGGCAGTCGGCGGGTTTCGCCGTCGGGCCGAAGCTGCTGCAGTCGTACGACGTCGTCGGCTTCGATCCGCGCGGGGTCGGACGCTCCACGGCGGTGCGCTGCCTCGACGCCGCCGCGATGGACCGGTACCTCTTCGACATCCCCGCCGCCCCGCGCGGCACGCCCGAGCGCGCCGGCGAGCAGCGGCAGTCGGCCGCCGCGTTCGCCCGCGCCTGCGACGCGAACAGCGGCGGCATCCTGCCCTTCATCACCACCGAGAACGCGGCCCGCGACCTCGACCTCATGCGCGCTGTGCTCGGCGACGAGAAGCTCGCCTACCTCGGGTACTCGTACGGGTCGTTCCTCGGCGCGACGTACGCGAAGCTCTTCCCGCAGAACGTCGGCCGGGTCGTCCTCGACGGCGGACTCGACCCGTCGATCCCGGGCGCGATCGTCGGCGCGCGACAGGCCGCCGGTTTCCAATCCGCGCTCGACGCCTATCTGACCTGGTGCCTCGCCGGCTCGGACTGCCCGTTCGACGGGGCGCAGGACGCGGCGCAGCAGCAGCTCGAGGACGCGCTCGCCGCCGTCGAGGCGTCCCCGCTGCCGGCCTCGGACGGGCGGATGCTGGGGGCCGATGCGCTCGTGATGGGCATCATCTCGGCGCTCTACAGCGAGGGCAGCTGGGCGACGCTCTCGTCGGCGCTCACCGCGGTCCTCGAAGGCGATCCCGACGAGATGTTCGCCCTCGTCGACCGCTACTACAACCGCTACGACGGGTCGTACCTCGACAACTCGACGGAAGCGTTCACGGCGTACAACTGCATGGACTACCCGGCCGACCCGGCCGACGTCGTCGCGGAGGCGGAGGCTCAGGTCGCCGAGGACGCGCCCACCTTCGCGCCGTACTGGAGTTCCGACGTCGACCTCTGCGACGAATGGCCCTACCCGCCGACGGGCTCACGCAGCGAGATCACCGCCGACGGGGCGGCGCCGATCCTCGTCATCGGCACCACGAACGACCCCGCGACCCCCTACGAGTGGTCGGCGGCCCTGGCCGAGCAGCTGAGCTCCGGCATCCTGATCACGCGGGTGGGGGAGGGGCACACCGGGTTCAACAAGGGGAACGCCTGCGTCGACGAGACCGTCGTGGCGTACGTCGAGGACGGCGAGGTGCCCACCGGCGACGTCCGCTGCGACGCCGGATAGGGGCGCGTTCGCACCATCCCCTCGGACCCTGTAGGATCGATGATCGTGCAACGCGCGAGCGAAGCGCGCCACCTTAGCTCAGACGGCAGAGCGATTCACTCGTAATGAATAGGTCAAGGGTTCGATTCCCTTAGGTGGCTCCAGAACAGAGGACACACGGGTGACACAGGCCCTCGATGCGATTCTCGAGATCTTCTCGTGGGTGGGCTTCGGGGCTGCGGTCGTCTTCGGGATCGCCGCCCTCGTCGTCTGGGCGTCCGACGGCAGTTGGCTCCCCGCGGACGCGTACCTCGACGAGGACGGTCGCACCCTGCGGTGGCTCGACGACGCCGGCGAGGTGAACGCCGCAGAGCTGTCTGCTCACGACCGCGATCACCTCGGGGCAGGCGGCACGGCGCGCATCTGGTATCGCCACGGATGGCGCGATCGCATGCGGTTCACGAGGCGTCCGCCCGTCCTGCGACTGCTGGTGGGGCTGGCGGTCGGCGGCGGTGCGCTGGGCGTCGTGACGGTGCTCGCCTCGGTGATCGTCTTCTTCCTGCGATCCTAAGATTGTTGCAAAAGCGTATATCTAGATAAGCTAGGTATATGTCCTCCGCATCGACATCCTCACGCTGGCTGCGCATCGCGCTTCCGCTCGTCCTCGTGGTCATCTGGCTCGCCGGGGGATCCATCGGCGGGCCCTATTTCGGCAAGGTCGAGGAGGTCTCGACGAACGATCAGTCGAGCTTCCTGCCGCAGAGCGCCGAGTCGACGCAGGTGCAGGAGCGCCTCGACGACTTCCTCGGCGGCGACGCGATCCCGGCGCTCGTCGTCTTCGAGGGCACCGGCAGTCTCGACGCCGCCGACCTCGAGGGCGTGCAGACCGTCGCCGACGAGGTCGGTGCACTCGAGGGCGTCCTCGAGGTCTCGCCCGCCATCCCGTCCGAGGACGGCGAAGCGGCGCAGGTGGTGGTCTCCATCGATGCCTCGGCGGAGGTCACCGACATCGTCGGCGAGGTGCGCGAACTCGTCGCGGCGGACGCTCCCGACTCCCTGCAGGCGTGGGTCACGGGTCCCGCCGGCTTCACCGCCGACCTCGCGACCGGCTTCACCGGCATCGACGGCCTGCTGCTGCTCGTCGCGCTCGGCGCCGTGTTCGTCATCCTCGTGGTCGTGTACCGGTCGCCGCTGCTGCCGATCCTCGTGCTGCTGACCTCGGTGTTCGCGCTCTGCGTCGCCCTGCTGAGCGTGTGGTGGCTCGCGAAGGCGGGGATCGTCGTCCTCAACGGTCAGGTGCAGGGCATCCTCTTCATCCTCGTCATCGGCGCCGCGACCGACTACGCCCTGCTCTACGTCGCGCGCTTCCGGGAGGCGATCGGGGAGGGCCGCCGGAGATGGGATGCCGCGACCGCCGCCTGGAAGGGGTCGATCGAACCCATCCTCGCCTCGGGCGGCACGGTCATCGCGGGCCTGCTCTGCCTGCTGCTCAGCGACCTCGCGAGCAACCGCGCCCTCGGCCCCATCGCCTCGATCGGCATCGCCTTTGCGATGCTGTCGGCGCTGACCTTCCTGCCCGCGCTCCTCGCGCTTGTCGGGCGCGCGGCCTTCTGGCCGTTCATCCCGAAGACCGGCATGGCGGAGCTCCCCGCCGACCTGACGCAGCCCACCCGCGGGCTGTGGGCGAAGCTCGCACGGTTCGTGGCGCGCCGCGCGCGGGTCGTCTGGATCCTCTCGACGGTCGTGCTGCTGGCGGCATCCGTCGGTGTCACCCAGCTGAAGGCGGACGGCGTCCCCGCCAGCGAACTCGTGCTGGGGGAGTCCCCAGCGCGGGACGGCGGGGTCGTGCTCGCCGAGCACTTCCCGGCGGGGTCGGGCAGCCCGCTCTACGTCATCGTGTCCGAGGGCGACGCCCCCGAGGCGGCCGAGCTCGTCGCCGGTCAGGACGGGGTCGACTCCGTCGGTGTGGTGGCCGCTGACACGCCCTCGGGGCAGGCCGCCGTCAGCGTCGAGGGCGGCGAACTCGTCCTGGCGCCGCAGGGTCCTCCCGGGACGCCGGCCCCCGAGCCGACCGTGGACGGCGGCGACGTCATGCTCGTGGCCACCCTCTCGGACGCGGCGGACTCTCTCGAGGCCGAGCAGACGGTGCGCGACCTGCGAGCCTCCCTCGCCGACGCGCCGTTCGAGGGGATCGTCGGCGGCACCACCGCCGTCGACCTCGACACCAACGACACCTCGATCCGCGACCGGACGGTGATCATCCCCGTCATCCTCGTCGTCGTGCTGCTGATCCTCATGCTGCTGCTGCGCTCGGTGCTCGCGCCGGTGCTGCTGATCCTGAGCGTCATCGTGTCGTTCGCGGCGGCGCTCGGCGTGAGCGCGCTCGTCTTCAACGACGTGTTCGGGTTCCCGGGCGGCGATCCCGCCGTGCCGCTCTACGGCTTCGTCTTCCTTGTCGCCCTCGGCATCGACTACAACATCTTCCTCATGTCGCGCGTGCGCGAGGAATCGCTGGCGCACGGGACGCGTCGCGGCATCCTCCGCGGACTCGTCGCGACGGGCGGGGTGATCACCTCGGCGGGCCTCGTGCTGGCGGCGACGTTCGCGGCGCTCGGCGTGATCCAGATCCTCTTCCTCGTCCAGCTCGCCTTCATCGTCGCCTTCGGCGTGCTGCTCGACACGTTCATCGTGCGCTCGCTGCTCGTGCCGGCCCTCGCGTACGACATCGGCCGGAAGATCTGGTGGCCCTCCAAGCTGTCCCGTGTCGATGCAGAGGACGCTTCGGCGGACGCCGCACCCGAGGAGATGACGCGCGCCGAGTACCGCCGCACGCTCGACGCGTGAGGGGCGCCGTCAGTCGACCGAGCGACGTTGGGCGACGAGCGCGGCGACGAGGCGCCATCCCACCAGCAACAGGAGCAGAACGGATGCCGCGACGATGACGAAGGCGACCTGCACGCCCTGACCGGAGAGGGCGCGCAGGATCATGCCGCCGACGACGGTGACCGCCCACACCGGGATGCCGGTGCGCACCACCGCGAGCGGGGCGCGCCAGGCGAGGGCCACCAGCCAGCCGGCCACGAGGGCGGCGACGAAGGGCCCCGCCGTCGTCGCGAGACCCGTGAACGGCGCCTCGGAGTGGCTGGCCCGTCCGATCGCGGCGAAGACCGTCACCAGCACGACGTCGAGGCCGAGGGCGGCGAGGATGCCTGCGGTCGAGCGGCGGTCGCGGACGGGGACGGTCATGCCGCCAGCGTAGCCGCGCCGCCCGCGACACGGAGATGACCGCCGGCCCCGCGCCGTCGTACCCTCGTCACATGACCCGAGCGCTGTTCATCGTCGATGTGCAGAACGATTTCACCGAGGGCGGGGCCCTGGGCGTCGACGGAGGGGATGCGGTCGCCGCAGCCATCACGTCGCACCTGAGAGCCCACGCCGCCGACTACGACCTCATCGTCGCCTCGCGCGACTGGCACGACGGCGACGGCGACAACGGCGGGCACTTCGCCGCCGAGCCCGACTTCGTCGACTCGTGGCCCGTGCACTGCGTCGCGGGCACCCCGGGCGCGGATTACGACCCCGGCCTCGACACGAGCGCGGTCACGCACCACGTCAAGAAGGGGCAGGGCCAGCCCGCCTACTCGCTGTTCGAAGGCGTGACGGATGCCGGTGAGACGGTCGCCGACCTGCTGACGGCGCACGGCGTGGTCGACGTCGACGTCACCGGGATCGCGACGGATCACTGCGTCCGAGCATCCGCCCTCGACGCGATCGCGCACGGTCGACGTGTCCGCATCCTCACCGACCTCATCGCCGGCGTCGCACCCGCCCCCAGCGAAGCCGCGCTCGCCGAACTCGCGCACGCCGGTGCCGAGCTCGCCTCGTCGACGGGCGACCGGGACGAGAGCGGCCGGTGAGCCGCCAGGCGCCCGCGGGCTGGTACCCCGATCCGGGCGAGCCGGATCAGTTGCGGTGGTGGGACGGCACCGAGTGGGCGACCGACACGGTCGCTCCGCGCACGTCCGTCGCGGTCGACGACCCGGAGCCCGCCGCTGCCCCGGCTCCCGCGCCGGTGCCCGCCCCGGCACCCGGCGCCGCGCGCGCCAGCACCGTCTGGATCTGGGCGGCGATCGCGGCATCCGTCCTGCCGCTCTACACGGGGGCGTTCCTCGACATGGAGGCGGTCGCGCGCTTGTTCGGTGAGGCGTCCGCCGCGCTGACGCCGGCGGGGTGGATCGTCGCTGGCCTCAGCCTGCTGGTCGTCGTCGACCTCGTCCTCGTCGCCCTGGCGGTGCTGTTCGCGCGCCTCGACCAGCGCGCCCTGCGGCGTCGCGGTATCCCGTCGCCCTTCGGCTGGGGATGGGCCGCGCTCGCCTTCGTCGCCACCCTGGGCGTCTACGTCGCGGGTCGCACATTCGTCGTGCACCGCGAGACGGGGCGCGGGCTCGCTCCGTTCTGGGGCTGGCTCGTCGCGACCGCCGTCGGCCTGGTCGTCTTCGCCGTCTGGATCACCCTGTTCTCGGACGCGGCGTGGGAGGCGGTCACCACCGCACGGTGACCCCTGCGGCGATCTTCACGCGATGGTCATCTGCGGTTCATCGCGCCGGCGCGGCCCCGCCTCAGCATGGGGGGATGACCGGTCACCGCGTGCTCTCGCTGTACGAAGGCCTCTTCTCGGGTGGCGCCCGCGTGCTCCACACGAACGTCGTGACGTCGCTCCACCAGGACGGTTCGCACGAGCATGCCGTGCTGTCGATCGCGTCGCGCGCCCGGCGCGAGGGCGCCGTGCAGCACGTCGCCGACGACCCGCGGTACCGGTGGCTGCGCGACGCCGGTGTCGACGTCACCGATCTGGGGCGCGAGGCCGGCGCCATGCCGCCCGAACCCGAGAGCTTCACCGACGCGGAGCTCGAGGTCGCCGCCGCGGCCGTCCGACGCGCCGACGTGATCCTCACCCTCAAGGAGCAGCCGCTCGGCCTCCTCCTCGCCCTCGAGTCCCGCGGCCTCCTCCCCGACGTGCCGATCGCCGCGTGCCTGCACCGCTCTGACCCGACGCACTCGGGCGCCGCGGCGCGCTGGATGGGGGAGCTGGCGGCATCTGGTCGGCTCACCACGACCATCTCGTGCGCGGAATCCACGAGCGACGCCTACGCGCGCTACACGCCGCCGTCCGTCGAGCGCGTCGTGATCCCGAACGGGATCGACCTGACGCGGTACCGTCCCAAGCCGTACGAGCGGATGCCGCTGCGCGCCCACCTCGGGATCGTCCCGACCGCGCCGATCGTCCTGTTCGCGGCGCGTTTCGACGCGATGAAGGACCCCGGGCTGTTCCTGCGGGCGGTCGCCGCGCACGCGGCGCGCGACACCCGCACGCAGTACGTCCTGTGCGGCGCCGGCATGACGGTCGACGACCCCGCGCTCACCGCTGCGATCGCCGAGGCGGGTGCTCCCGTCGAGCGGATCCATCGTCTCGGCATCCGCGACGACATGCCGCGCCTGTACCGCGGGGCCGACATCGTGGCCCTCACAAGCGCGTTCGGCGAGGCGTCGCCCCTCTGCCTCATCGAGGGAGCGGCGAGCGGGGCGACCCCGGTGACGACGGCGGTCGGCGACGCCGCGCAGGTCGTCGCGGGCATCGGGCTCGTCACGCCGCACGACCCCGACGCGATCGCCGCCGCCTGGGCGAAGGTCATCGCCCGCCGGCCGGACTACCGCGCCGCGGCCCTCGCTGCCCGCCCTCGACTGGGCGCGGATCGCATGCTCGACTCCTACCGCGGGGTCATCGACGGACTGGCCGAACGCCGCGAGGCGGCTGCCTGACCCGGCGCCGTCACACATCGTCGGCGGGGTGTCAACCGGCATCCGCTCGCTCCGCGCCCCGGGAAGACTCGGGTCATGCCCCCTCACGACGACGCCGCTCCCGGTCAGGATCTGCGCAGCTACGCGCCGATCGGTGACGGCCGCACGGTCGCGCTCATCGGGCTGCGCGGTCAGATCGATTGGATGCCGCTGCCCGGCATCGACGACCTGCCGATCTTCGGGCGACTGCTCGACGACGACGCCGGCGGGTGCATCGAGCTCGAACCGGTGGAGGAGTACGACGTGCGTCGCCGCTACCTGCCGCGGACCAACGTCCTCGTGACGACCTTCCGCACCGCGTCGGGGACGGCGACCGTGACCGACGCGCTCGTGACGGGGGTCGCAGGGCGCCTGCCGTGGGCGGAGCTCGCCCGCCGCGTCGACGGGGTGGAGGGCGAGGTGGCGTTCCGCTGGCGGGTGCAGCCGGGCACGTCGCTGAAGACTGCCGCACCGTGGCACGACCGAGCGAACGGCCGCAGCATCCTGCGTTCGGGACTCACGACGATCGGCGTGACCGGCCGCGACTACGGGCCGGAACCCGCGGCATCCGCCGACGGCATCGCGACGGGACTCGCGGGCGGCTTCACGGCCACCAAGGGCAGCCGGCACCTGCTCATCGTCGTCGGCACGCACGACGAGCCGATCCACTTCCCCGACCCCGACAACGTCGACCGCGGCATCGACCGCACCATCGAGGCCTGGCGCGCCTGGTCGCGCGAGTTCTCGTACGACGGTCCGTGGGCGACCCACGTGCAGCGGAGCGCGCTCATGCTGAAGCTCCTCATCCACAGCCCGACCGGTGCGATCGCGGCGGCCGCGACGACGTCGCTCCCCGAGAACCTCGCCGGGGGCAAGAACTGGGATTACCGCCTCGCCTGGGTGCGCGACCTCGCGTACACGCTCGACGCCCTCGTCGGGTTCGGACTGCGCGAAGAGACGCACGCCGCCATCTCGTGGCTGCTGCGGACGATCCGCCGGCACGGGCCGGAGCTGCACGTCATGTACACCCTCGACGGCGAGCTCGACGGCCACGTCACCGAGTACGACGTGCCCGGGTGGCGCGGGATCGGCCCGGTCGTGACCGGCAACCCCGCCCGCGAGCAGGTGCAGCTGGGCGTCTACGGCGACCTGTTCGCGATCTGCCGGGCCTACGTCGAGGCGGGGAACGCCCTCGACGTCGAGACCGGACGCATGCTGTCGATGTACGCCGACAAGGTGTGCGATTCGTGGCGGAACCCCGACTCGGGCATGTGGGAGCTGCCCGAGGAGCGGCACTACGTCTCGTCGAAGATGGGATGCTGGCAGGCGCTCAACGACGCAGTGCGGCTCGCCGAGCTCGAGCAGATCCCGGGCAGCAGCGAGCGGTGGGCGGCGGAGGCGGAGCTCGTGCGTGACTGGGTCGACGAGCACGGCTGGTCGGAGTCCCGCGGCGCGTATGTCATGGCCCAGGGCAGCCGCGACCTCGACGCCTCCGTCCTGCTGCATTCGCTGAGCGGCTTCGACCGCGGTGAGCGGATGTCGCGCACGATCGACGCGCTCTCGGGAGAGCTCGGCGAGGGGCCGCACCTCTTCCGCTACACGGGCATGCGCGAGGAGGAGGCGACCTTCGTCGCGTGCGGCTTCTGGCGCGCCGCCGCGCTCGTGTGCGTCGGCCGTCACGACGAAGGCATCGCCGCGATGAACGAGCTCGTCGCCTCGGGCAACGACGTCGGCATGTTCGCCGAGATGATCGACCCCGACGACGGCGCGTTCCTCGGCAACCTGCCGCAGGCGCTCAGCCACCTGGCGCTCATCCGCGCAGCCCTGACGATCCGCGAGCTGGTCGGCGACGACGCCGACGGCCGCTGACGACCCCCTGACCACCACCAAGAAGAAGGAGAGCACGATGGCACGCGACCAGTACACGTTCACGAATCCGGTGGAGCTCTACTCCGAGATCGAACCCCGCAAGGGCCACCAGGAGGAGCCCGGCCTCGACGCCGACCTCGCCCCGAAGGCCGACCTCGGCGAGGACACCTACCGCGGCACGGGCCGGTTGACGGGGCGCAAGGCCCTCATCACCGGCGGCGACTCGGGCATCGGTGCGGCGACGGCGATCGCGTTCGCGCGCGAGGGCGCCGACGTCGCTCTGTCGTACCTGCCCGAAGAGGAGGAGGACGCGCAGCGGATCGCCGGCATCCTCCGCGAGGCCGGGGCCACCGTTCTGACCCTGCCGGGCGACCTCAAGGACAAGGAGTACTGCGTCGGCCTCGTCGCGCAGACGGTCGAGGGGCTCGGCGGTCTCGACATCCTCGTCAACAACGGCGGCAAGCAGATCTACAGCGAGGACATCACGGAGCTTCCCGACGAGCAGTTCGACCACACGTTCACGACGAACGTCGACGCGATGTTCTGGATCACGAAGGCGGCGGTGCCCCACCTCCCCGCGGGATCGACGATCATCAACACGACGTCGATCCAGGCGTACTCGCCGTCCGAGACGCTCGTCGACTACGCCTCGACGAAGGCGACGATCAACGCGTTCACGAAGGCGCTCGCCCAGCAGCTCGCGCCCAAGGGTATCCGCGTCAACGCGGTCGCTCCGGGACCGATCTGGACGCCGCTGCAGGTCACGGACGGCCAGCCGCCCGAGAAGCTCGAGCAGTTCGGCGAGGACACCCCGCTCGGTCGCATGGGACAGCCCGCGGAGCTCGCCCCGGCGTACGTGTTCCTGGCGTCGCCGGAGTCGAGCTACGTGCTCGGCGAGACCCTCAACGTCAACGGCGGGATGCCGACGCCCTGACGATCGCATGACGAAGGCCCCGCCGCATCGAGCGCGCGGGGCCTTTGTCATGCCGCGTCAGGCGTCGACGAGCTCCTCCTCCGCCGTCGCGGCCCGCTTCTCGTGCCGATGTTCGTGCTCGTCGCGAACATGGGCCTCGTCAACACGTATCCGGCGCACATCTTGCCGTTCCTCGCGGGACCGCTCGGCGTGTTCCTCATGCGGCAGTTCAACATGGGCGTGCCGGACGCGCTGATCGAGGCGGCGCGCATCGACGGGGCGGGGGAGTGGCGCATCTTCCTGCGCGTCGTCCTGCCGCAGTGCGGCCCGCCGATCGCCACGCTCGCGATCCTCACCTTCCTCGGCTCGTGGAACAACTTCCTCTGGCCGCTCGTGGTGGCCCAGACCGAGCAGATGTACACCCTGCCGGTGGCGCTGTCGCTCTACTCGGTTGGGTCGAACGGCACGTACTACGGGTTGCTGATGGCGGGGTCGGTCCTCGTCGTGACACCGATCCTGCTCCTGTTCCTGTTCCTGCAGCGCTACTTCGTGCAGGGCATCGCGATGACCGGACTGAAGTAGGTCGCCCGGCGGCGCCGGGGTGCGGTCGGCTCGTCGTAACGGCGGCGATCCGCGTTCCAGCGGTCGAACCGACGCCGAATGTCCGCTGGAGCGCGGATTCCCGCTGAAGCGCGGGGCACGGGACGCGAGCGAGGGGCGGGTGACACCACGCACCCGCCCCCCGCTGTTCCGTCGTGTCAGCGGATCTCGAACGAGACCGCCCGCAGCACCTCGTCGCGGGACGACGGCCCGATGAGGAGTTCGAACTCCCCGGGTTCCACGATGCGGCGGCCGGCCGCATCCACGATCGTGCAGTCGGACGCCGGCAGCTCGATCTCGACCGTCGCCGCAGCCCCCGCGGCGAGGTCGACGTGGCGGTACGTCTTCAGCTCCTTGTCGGCCCAGCTGACCGAGGTCACGGTGTCGCGCACGTAGACCTGGACGACCTCGTGCGCGGGGCGCGTGCCGGTGTTGCGGACGGTCACGCGGGCGCGGACGGTGTCCCCGGCGGAGACCACGGGCGTCAGGATCTCGGGCTCGTCGTACTCGACGGTCGTGTACGAGAGGCCGTCGCCGAACGCGAACGCCGGTTCCTGGGTGAGGTCGGCGTAGCGGTCGCCGTGCTGGCCGCGGATCTGGTTGTAGTACGTCGGCTGCTGGCCGGCGTGACGGGCGAACGAGATCGGCAGGCGTCCGGCGGGTTCGATCTCGCCGAGCAGCAACTCGGCGATCGCGCGACCGCCCTGCATGCCGGGGTTCGCGACCCAGACGACGGATGCCTCGCGCACCGACGCCGGCAGGACGAGCGGCTTCGACGCCATGAGCACGACGACGAGCGGCGTGCCCGTCGCCGCGAGGGCGTCGAGGAGTGCGCGCTGCCCGCCGATGAGCTCGAGGGTCGCGGTCGACCGGCCCTCGCCGACGAGCTCGATCCGGTCGCCGACGACGGCGACGACGACGTCGGAGCGCTCGGCGAGGGCGACCGCCTCGGCGATCCGCTCCTCGTCGGGGTCGCTCGGGACGACGATGGGCGGGCGCGGCTGCCCGTCGGGGAACGTGCCGGCGGGGTCGTCGGTCAGGCGCAGGATGTCGGCGCCCCGCGCGTACTCGACCGCCCCGCCCGAGCGCTCGCGCAGCCCGTCGAGGACCGTCGTGATCTGGGCACGCGGGTGGCCGTCCGGCATCCAATCGACCTGTCCGGAGGACCCCGCCCAGTCGCCCAGCTGGGTCTGCGCGTCATCGGCGAGGGGGCCGACGACGGCGATCCGGCGGGTGCCGGCGGCCAGCGGCAGGGTGCCGTCGTTGCGCAGCAGCACGAGCGAGCGGCGGGTCACCTCGAGGTTGAGGTCGGTGTGGGCGCTGCGGGCGACGACCGCGGCGATGCGCTCGCGGTCGGGGAGGCGCGGGTTCTCGAACAGACCGAAACGGAACTTGAGCGACAGGATGCGCGCGACGGCCTGATCGATGTCGGCCTCGGTCAGCATCCCGCGTTCGACGGCCTCGAGCGCGCCGGAGAAGAACCCGGGCGTGGTCATGACCATGTCGTTGCCGGCCTTCACGGCGGCGGCCGCGGCGTGGACGAAGTCGGGCTGCACCTTCTGCTCCCACACCATGCGGCCGACGTTGTCCCAGTCGGTGATGAGGGTGCCGGTGTAGCCCCACTCGCCGCGGAGGACGTCGCTCAGCAGCCAGTCGTTGACGGTGATGGGCACGCCGTCGGTGGTCTGGTAGCCGAGCATGAAGGTGCGGCATCCCTCCTTCGCGACGCGTTCGAACGGCGGCAGGAACCACGAGCGCAGCTTGCGGCGCGAGATGTCGGCCTCGCTCGCGTCGCGCCCGCCCTGGGTCTCGGAGTACCCGGCGAAGTGCTTCGCCGTCGCGAGGATCGCGTCGGGATCGTCGAGGCCGTCGCCCTGGTACCCGCGCACCATCGCCGAGGCGAGCTCGCCGATGAGGAACGGATCCTCGCCGAACGTCTCGTTCACACGGCCCCAGCGCAGGTCGCGCGCGATGCAGAGGACGGGCGAGAAGGTCCAGTGGATGCCGGTGGCCGCCACCTCTGCGGCGGTCGCCTTCGCGACCTGCTCGACGAGCTCGGGGTCCCACGTCGAGGCCATCCCGAGCTGCGTCGGGAAGATGGTCGCCCCCTCCCAGAAGGAGTGTCCGTGGATGCAGTCCTCGGCCACCAGCAGCGGGATCCGCAGGCGCGTCTGCGCCGTGAGCTCGGCGGCGCGGAGCACCTTCTCGGGCGACGTGTGCAGGATCGAGCCGGCGTGGCGCTCGTGCACGATGTGCTCGAGGTCCTCGCGGGCGTCGAACTGCATCATCTGCCCGACCTTCTCGGGGAGCGTCATGCGCCCGAGGAGGTCGGCGACCCGCTCCTCGACGGTCCGTGCGGGGTCGAGGTAGGGGGCGGTGGGCAGGTCGACGACGGTCATGCGGTGCTGTCCTTCGAGGCGGTGCGGCGCGTCGAGGCGGGTGCGCGGACGACCGTGACGGCGTCGTTGACGTCGAGCCCCTTCTTCTTCATGGCGCGGGCGCGCTCACCGGCCGAGCGCAGACGGGGGTTCACGTACTCGTCGATGCCGAAGTTGATGAGCGAGAGCGCGACGCCGATCGCGGCGATGCACAGGCCCGGAGGCAGGTACCACCACCACTGGTTCTGCCGGAACGCGCCCTGCGCGCTGGCCCAGTTGAGGATCGTGCCCCAGTTGTAGGTGTTGACCGGGATGACGCCGATGTACGAGAGCGTCGTGAGGCCGAGGATCGCGGCGGTCACGGTGCCGACGAAGCTCGCGGCGATGAGTGCCATGAGGTTCGGGAGCATCTCGACGGCGATGATGCGGCGCAGGGGTTCGCCGTTGGCGCGAGCCGCCTGGATGAAGTCGCGGTTGCGCAGCGACATCGTCTGGGCGCGCAGGACGCGGGCGCCCCACGCCCAGCCGGTGATGCCGAGGACCGCCGCGATGAGCACGAGCGGCGGCTGCTCGAACATCGAGGCGACGATGATGATGAGCGGGAGCCCCGGGATGACGAGGAACACGTTCGTCAGGGCCGACAACCCCTCGCTCTTCCAGCCGCGGACGTAACCCGAGACGACACCGACGACGATCGCGATGATCGTCGCGATGATCGCGGCGAGGAAGCCGACGACGATGACGCCGCGGGTGCCGTGGATGACCTGGCTGAGGACGTCCTCGCCGATGTGGGTCGTGCCGAGCCAGTGCTCGGCGGACGGCGGCTGGAACCGCGCGGTGTTGTCGACCTGTGTCGGCGAGAACGGTGCGAGGACGTCGGCGAAGATCGCGATGAGGACGAAGAAGCCGAGGATCGCGAGACCCGTGATCGACTTCGCGTTGCGGAACATCGCGAACGCCGAGCGCAGGCGGGCGCCGAAGGTGTTCGGCGTGGGGTCCTCGGTACGGGCCATCCGGATGGTGGCGGTCGTGGTCATGTCAGGCCTCCGTCTGGCGGGTGCGCGGGTCGAGGAACGCGTAGGCGATGTCGGCGAGGATGTTCGCGACGAGCACCGAGAGCGTGATCACGAGGAAGACGCCCTGCATGAGCGCGTAGTCCTTCGCGTTGGTGGCGTCCAGCAGCAGCTTGCCCACGCCGGGGTAGCTGAAGACCATCTCCATGACGATCGTGCCGCCGACGATGAAGCCGATCGACAGTGCGAAGCTCTGGATCTGGGGGAGCACCGCGTTGCGGGCGGCGTAGCGCCAGAGGACGCGCGAGTTCGGCATCCCCTTGGCCTGCGCGACCGTGATGTAGTCCTCGTCGAGGACCGTCAGCATCATGTTGCGCATGCCGAGCATCCAGCCGCCGAGCGAGGCGATGATGATCGTCACCGCCGGGAGCGTGCCGTGGTGGATCACCTGCCCGATGAACTCGGGGGTGAACTCGGGCGAGACTCCGACGCCGTACGCCTTGCCGATGGGGAACCACTTCAGGTTGACCGAGAAGAGCGCGATGGCGAGCAGGCCCAGCCAGAAGTACGGGATGGTGCTGAGGAACGTCGTGATCGGAATCATCACCTCGGCGCGGCTGCCGCGACGCCATCCGATGATGGCGCCGCCGATCGTGCCGATGAGGAACGAGACGATCGTGGCGAAGCCCACGAGACCGACCGTCCATGGCAGGGACTGCCCGATGACCTCGGTGACGGGGCGCAGGCCGTGCAGCAGCGAGACCCCGAGGTCGCCGCGCAGCATGAGGCCCCAGTAGTCGAGGTACTGCTGCCACAGGGACTTGTCGGTGTCGATGCCGAGCAAGGCGCGCAGGGCGTCGGCCGCCTCGGGGGTGACGTTGCGGTTGCGGGCGAGGTACTGGTCGACCGCGTCGCCTTTCATGAAGCGGGGCAGGAAGAAGTTGATCGTGATCGCGGCCCACAGCGTGAATAGATAGAAGAGCGCGCGGCTGCCGAGGAAGCGCCACGGGATGCGGGAGCGTCCCTTGACGGCGGTCGTGGCGGTCGTGCCGACCTCGAGCGCGTCGGACGTCTCGACGGGCAGCTGGGGTTCGACGGCGGTCATCGGGCACCTCCGGAGAAGCCGGGAGTCGACGCGAAGTGGCTCTCGGGGTCGGGCGAGGCAGCGCGGAGCTCCTGCGTGTAGGGGTTCTGCGGGCGCAGGATGACGTCGTCCGCGGTGCCGCTCTCGACGACGCGGCCCTGGTTGAGGACGAGGATCTCGTCGCTGAAGTGCCGCGCGGTCGCGAGGTCGTGCGTGATGTAGAGCACGCCGAGGCCCTCTTCGCGCTGCAGGTCGGCGAGGAGGTTCAGCACGCCCATGCGGATCGAGACGTCGAGCATCGAGACCGGCTCGTCGGCGACGAGCAGGCGGGGGCGGGATGCCAGGGCCCGGGCGATCGCGACGCGTTGCCGCTGTCCGCCCGAGAGCTCGTGCGGGCGACGGTCGATGACCGAATCGGGGTCGAGGCGGACGCGCTCCAGGAGCCGGCGGACCTCGTCCTCGACCTCGCGCTTCGGGACCACGTTGTCCAGGCGCAGCGGGCGCTCGACGTGGTGGCGGATCGAGTGATACGGGTTCAGCGAGGCGAACGGGTCCTGGAAGACCATCCGCAGCTGCTGGCGGTAGGCGCGCAGGCCCTTGCCGCGCCGGGGGATGGGGGTGCCGTCGAGGCGCACCTCGCCGCTCGTCGGGGTCTCGAGCTGCGTGAGGATCTTCGCGATCGTCGACTTGCCGCTGCCGGACTGACCGACGAGGCCGATGGTCTGCCCGGACGTCAGCGTGAACGAGACGTCGTCGAGGGCCCTCATCTGGCCGGCGCCGCGCACGTGGTACACCTTCGTGACGCCGTCGAATTCGAGTGTGGTCATCGGACGACGACCCCCCTTTCACCGGTCAGTCGCGGGAACGAGGACAGCAGGGTGCGCGTGTACTCGTGCTGCGGGGCGTTCCAGATGCGCTCGGCGGTGTCGATCTCGACGATCTCGCCCTCGCGCATGATGGCGATGCGGTCGCTGATCTCGAGGAGCAGCGGCAGATCGTGGGTGATGAAGATGACGGAAAAGCCGAACTCGTGGCGCAGCTGCGAGATCTGCTTGAGGATCTCGCGCTGCACGAGCACGTCGAGCGCGGTGGTCGGCTCGTCCATGACCATCAGCTGCGGGCGCAGGGCAAGCGCCATGGCGATCATGACGCGCTGGCGCATGCCGCCGGAGAGTTCGTGGGGGAACGAGCGGCTGCGGGCTGCGCCGACCTTCACGATCTCGAGGAGCTCGTTCACCGCGTCGCGCCGGGCGGCGCGGTTCATGTCGGGGCGGTGGACCTCGAAGACGTCGGAGAGCTGCGAGCCGATCGTGGCGACGGGGTTCAGGGCGTTCATCGCGCCCTGGAAGACCATGGAGATCTTGTCCCACCGGAAACGGCGCATCTCCTCCGCGTCGAGGGAGTTGACGTCGATGTCCTCGCCGGACACGTCGCGGAAGGTGACGGATCCGCTCGAGATGACGGCGGGCGCCTTGAGCAGGCGCTGCACACCGTAGGCGAGGGTCGTCTTGCCGCATCCGCTCTCGCCGGCGAGCCCGAGGATCTCGCCGCGGCGCAGTTCCAGGCTGACGTTCTTGACGGCTTCGACCGGGGGGTCGACGTCGTAGACGACGGAGAAGTCGTCGACGGACAGTAACGAATCGCGCATCGGTGCGTGCTCGCTTTCGTGGGGGTGGCAGGGGTGGAGGGGCGGATGCCGCCGGGCCAGCGGCATCCGCCCCGTCACTCGGTCGGGTTACTCTTTGGGCTTCAGCTTCGTCAGGATCTGAACGACACCGGCCTGCGTCGGGTCACCCGCGGCGTACTGGTCGTCCTCCGACGGCCAGCCGACGTAGTTGCGCGTGTTGAACTCGCCGAGGAGCGGGTGCGCGCCCAGCGGGATGGCGGGGACGTTCTCGACGAACGCCTTCTGCAGCACGGCGCTGGCGCCCGCGCGGTCCTCGTCGGAGCTCGCGTTGGCGTACGTGTTCAGCGCCTCGGTCACCTTCGGGTCGTCGAAGCGGCCGAAGTTGAACGACGCCTTGTCGTCGACGATCCACTTCGGGTCCATCGTCGACGTGTACAGGCCGTACGCGTTGCCGGTGTCCTCGAGCCAGTGGATGATCGCGTCGAAGTCGCCTTCCTGGCGGGCGGCGTCCCAGCCGCCCCAGTCGGGCTGGTCGACGTTGACCTTGATGCCGAGCGCCTTGTCGAGCTCCTCGGAGATGAGGGCCTGTTCGGTGTTCCAGTCGCTCCAGCCGGCGGGGACGGAGATCGAGAACTCGACGGCCTCACCGTCGGGGTCGGTCAGCGCGCCGCTGTTCCAGGTGTAGCCGGCGTCCTCGAGGACGTCCTTCGCCTTGTCGACGTCGACCGAGTAGTTGTCATCCTTGTACTCGTCGATGATCTCGCTCTCGAGCACGGAGCTGAGACCGGTCTTGTTCCAGATCGCCTCACTCGCGCCTTCGCGGGCGATGTCGACGTAGGCCTGCCGGTCGATCGTCCACGCGAGGGCCTCGCGGAGGGCGGGGTCGTTGAACGGCTTGCGCTGCAGGTTCATGAACAGCGTGCCGGCGCCCGGGGTCGGGGACACGAGGAACACATTGTCCGGGTCCGCGTCAAGGTAGCTCTGCTGGATCTGCGGGATGAACGCCTGCTCCCAGTCGGCGTCGCCGGTCGCCAGCGCGGTCGTGAGGGCCGCGTTGTCGCCGTAGGAGACGTAGTTGAGCTGCGGCACGGCGAGGTCGCCGCCCCAGTAGTCGGGGTTGGCGGTCAGCGAGACGGACTCGGTGGACCAGTTGGAGAGCACGTACGGTCCGGTGCCGACAGCCTTGCCCTCGTCGGTGAGGGGGTCGGTGTTGGGGTCGGCGATGTCCTTCCAGATGTGCTCCGGCACGATCGGGGTGTGCAGGACGCGGCCCTGGGCGGTGAACTTCGACGTGCCGAAGCTGATCACGACGGTGTCGCCGTCGGCCTTCACGTCGGTGACGCCCAGGGCGCCGGTGTCGGTCAGCTCGCCGCTGAGGTACTGGTTGAACGTGAAAACGATGTCGTCGGCGGTGAAGTCCTCACCGTCGCTCCACTTGACACCGCTGCGGGGCGTGACGGTGAGCTGGGTGTAGTCGTCGTTCCACTCGACCGTCTCCGCGAGCCACGGCGTGGTGCCGAGGTCGCCGGTCGGGTTGACGAGGGCGAGGGGCTCGAAGATGACCTTGCCGTAGCCGTACTTCGACGCGGACGAGTCGCCGAGGTAGGGGTTGTGCGATTCGGTGGTGATCGCGCCGTCGGGCTTCGCGATCGTGAGGGCGGCTCCTGTGCCGTTGCCCCCGGAGTTGTTGTTGGTGTCCCCGCCACCGGCGGCGCAGCCGGTGAGGATGAGTGCCGCGGTGAGACCGGCGGCGGCGAGGGAGGTCTTCAGCCTCATTGCTTCTCCTTCATCTGTGGGTCCCGGCGCCGCATACAGACCTCCGAAGGAGTGCCACTCGGCGCTGAGTGTGATTGCATGGGAAAACTTACAATCAAGTAAGTAAGTTCACAACCTCGGATGATGCGGGCGCCGGGATCTGCGTAAGATCTGATCCGCAGCGGGAAGAAGAAGGCGGATCATGGCCGAAAGTCGGCACCAGACGAAGTCGCGCCCGGCGACGCTCGTCCGTCGTCGGGAGATCCTCGACGCGGCCCAGGAGATCTTCGGGTCCAAGGGCTTCGCGAACGGCACCCTGCAGGACATCGCCGAACAGGTCGGCATGACGCACGCCGGCATCCTGCATCACTTCGGGTCGAAGGATCAGCTGCTCCTCGAAGTGCTCGAGCATCGTGATCAGACGGATGTCGTCGACCTGGACGGCGGGCGGATCCCGGGCGGGATGGAGCTGTTCCGCCACCTCGTGCACACCGCGATGATGAACATGCGCCGGGCGGGGATCGTGCAGGCCTACGCGGTGCTGTCGGCGGAGTCGGTCACCGACGACCACCCCGGGCGGTCGTACTTCGAGCACCGGTACACGGTGCTGCGCAAGGATCTGCGCGAGGCGTTCGAGCGCATCTGCCAGGAGCGCGGCATCACCGAGCCGGGGTCGATCGCGCACGGCTCGGCCGCGATCCTCGCGGTTATGGACGGGCTGCAGATCCAGTGGCTGCTCGACCCGACGGCGGTGGACCTCGGCCGCGCGTCGGAGTTCGCGATCGAGGCGATCGTGGCGGCCGTGGTCGAGCCGCGCAGATCGGTGCTCGCGGACGAGTGATCCGTCAGGGCACGTACACCGTCGACGAGTAGTCGAGGACGACGACGAGCTCGCCGTCGCCGACCGTCCCGAACGCCGAGACGGTGCGCGGGTCGAAGAAGGTCCCAGGCTTCGGGGGGTGTTCCGTCGGCGGGGGTGAGCGTGCGCGAGCAGCCGCCGCTGCCGCATCCGATGGTGTCCGATGACACGGTGACGTCGGCCGGGAGGGCGAGGGCGGATGCCGGGGGCACATCGCCTTCGTCGGCGAGGACCATGAGCCAGGCGACGCGGAGACCGTAGGCGAGGAGAGCGAAAGGATTTCTCGACGAGGTCGCGTCCCCCCCCGGACACTCAGGAGACAACCATGAAGCACATGCTGATCATGCGGGCCGGGCCGAGTTGCTGGCAACAGCGGAGCTGACCGCGAACACGGTGCAGCAGGCGGTGCTGCGCGAAAAGGCGGCGGGGCTCGGCGCGGAGTAGGTCGGCCCGGTCGGGGGCGTGGCACTCGCCTGACGCTCGCACGCGCACGGCGTCTTGGCGCGCCCGATAGTCACATCAGAAAGGTGCGGGTTCCGCTGGTGCGGGTGGTGGTGATGGTGGTGCGGCAGGGGTGAAGGCGACGGCCGGGGTCGGTGCGTCTTCTCTGTAGATCCTGCCGAGGGGTGAAGTCCATTCCAGGACACCACCCTTCAGTTGTCGCACCCTCCAGGCGGTGAACTGTTTCATCGAATGGTGCCGCTGGCACAGGTGCGCGAGGTTGGTGAGTTCGGTTCGTCCGCCGAGCGCATAGTCGCGGGTGTGATCCACTTCGCAGCGGATCGCCGCGACGCGGCAACCCGGGAACCGGCAGTGCTGGTCCCGGGCTTGCAGGAACCGGCGCATCCCGGACGGGACGCGGTACGAGTCGGTCGCGACCGTGACCCCGGTGGTCGGGTCGTGGAACAGGCGCTCCCAGATCTGCGCACCGCCGGCGAGGGTGCGGGCGGTCGCGGGATCGATGGCGGAGCGGCCCGCGAGGTCGCTCGGTCCGTCGTCCTCGCCCGTGAGCGTCGCGGCGGGGATGAGCACTTGTACGCGTGCGCGGATCGCGCCGAGGGGTCCCGCGGTGGTGTCTCGGGTGTCGTCGAGGGCGGGTGTTCCGGCGAGGAGCAGGTCGGCGAGCACGTCCGCGCGGACCTGGTCGATGGAGCGCTGGTCGGTGGCGATGATCGCGGCGGCGTCGTCGTCGCGATCGCCGTCAGTGTCGCCGTCGCTGGCGGCTTCCCCGAACGCGACACCCGCACAGCCGCGCGCAGCGGCACGTTCGTCGCGGGTGTCGATGACTGCTCGCGCTTGCTGCGTGAGCCGGTCGTGGATACCCTCGGCGATCACCGTCGGGACGGTTGCGACGACGTCGGACATCCCGTCTCGCCCCGGCACGATCCGGACGCATCGCGTCGCGGCGGCTTCCTCGTGCCGTTCCGCGAACGAGCGCGGGTGCATCCGGTGGGCGAGGATCTCGAGCTCGCCTCGCACCCGGTTCGGGGTATCGCGTTCGCACCGGCCGATCGCGACCTGCTCGAACTCGGCCCACATCTCCGGCGGGAGGCTCGTCCCGGTCTCGACGATCGCGATCGCGTGGCCCCGAACGATGCGGCCTTGCTCCCATGCCTCGACCGTCGCGGGAAACCCTTCGACGAGGGTTCGTGCTTCACCGATGCGCCGCTGGACGGTCCGGTCGGTCACGCGCATGACTCCGCCGACCTCGGCCGCGATCGATCGCAACGCCATGTCGTGCACCTGGACCCGCGCGTTGCGCTGCGCGGTCTGCGCTTCGGCCAGACGGCCCGCCGTGGCCAGTGCGCGCAGTTCCTCGATCTGCGCCGCAGCGATCCGTCGAGCTGCGGAATCGACGTCCGCGACGACGCCCGCCAGGATGGCGAGATAGTCCTCGCTATCGGGGGTTTCCGCCGCATCCGTCATACCTGCACTCTGCCACTGGCCACCGACATCCACCCCGGCAAAACCGGCCCAAAACACACGGTATGCACATCCCGAAAATGAGAGTCCTCTCATTCTTCGCGAGAGCGGGAGAAGCGACGCAGTCCGCCCCCGACGGCAAGCGCGACTCAAGGTAAAGGCGCCGGAATCGGAGGGAGTCGCCGGATTCGGATGCACCACCCCACGCGATCCGAATCCGACGCACATCTCCGAATCCGCGCGACCTAACCGCCCGCCGCGCACCGCGCCCCCGCGCCTGCCGCCCCGCCGCGCACCTCGCCCCCGCCGCCCCCGCGCGCACCGCCCCCACCTAACCGCCCTCGCGCACACACGCAACCCCGCCGCCGATCCCACCGCTCCCACCTACCGTTGCCCCAAACGAATCGAGCGGAGCGATGCGATGAGGACCTACGACTATCTGATCGTCGGCGGCGGAATGGTGGCGGATGCGGCGGCGCGCGGCATCCGGGAACTGGATCCGGACGGGACGATCGGGATCCTCAGCGCGGACATCGACCCGCCGTACACGCGGCCGGCCCTGTCGAAGAAGCTCTGGACCGACCCGGACTTCACGTGGGACCAGGTTCCGCTCGGCACCGAGGAGGCGACCGGCGCCGAGCTGCGGCTCGAGACGCTCGTCACGTCCATCGATCGCGAAGCGAAGACGGTCTCGATCGGCGAAGGGCACGAGCTCGGCTACCGCCGCCTGCTGCTCGCGACCGGCTCGAAGCCCCGCGAGATCCCGGCGCCGGAGGACGACCGCGTGCTGTTCTTCCGCTCGGCGGACGACTATCGGCGGTTGCGCGAACTCGCGGCGCAGGGCGGTCGCGCCGTTGTGGTCGGCGGCGGCTACATCGGGGCCGAGATCGCGGCCGCGCTCGTGCAGAACGGCGTCGAGACCGAGCTGGTGTTCCCGTCCGAGGTCCTCGGCGACGGCACGTTCCCGCCCGAGCTCGCCCGGCGTTACGAGCAGCTGTTCCGTGACGGAGGGGTCGAGCTCCGCCCGAACGCGCGCGTCGAAGAGGTCCGGACGGAGGGCAACCGCCTGCACGTCGTGCTCGAGGGCGGCGACGAGCGACCGGCGGACATCGTCGTGCTCGGCCTCGGCGTCGACCCCGTGACCGACCTCGCCGAGCAGGCGGGCCTCGTCGTCGATGAGGGCGTCGTCGTCGACGAGCACCTCGTCACGAGCGACGACGCGATCTGGGCCGCGGGCGACATCGCGTCGTACCCCGACCCGATCCTGGGCCGCACACGCGTCGAGCACGTCGACAACGCGAACGAGATGGGCGCCGCGGTCGGTCGCTCGATGGCGGGGGAGCGCCTGCCCTACACGCACACCCCGTACTTCTACTCGGCCGTGTTCGGCGTCCGGTGGGAGGCGGTCGGCACGCTCGATCCCGAGAAGGATCCCCTCGTCGTCGACCTCGACGCGGACCGCACGGTCGTCTACTACCGCGACGAGTCCGGCGCTCCCGTCGGCGTGCTGCTCTGGAACGTCGAGGACGCCCGTGACCTCGCCCGTGCGGTGCTGGTCGACGGTGAGACGGATGCCGAGGCCCTCCGCACCCGCATCGGCTGACATCAGCGCCTGGGTGCGCGTCGACCGCCGCTGTGCCAGGGTGAGCGCATGGCCCGTCGAACACCCATCGCCGCACTCGGATGCGTTCTGGTCGCCGGCGGCCTCTCCGCCTGCGCGGGCGAGGCGCCCGTGACGCTCGGCGGCGGGTACGAAGTCTGTGTCCAGTCGGACGCGGCGATGGTCACCTTCGGCGATGTGGTGCGGACGTCGAACGGGGCTGCCGTCCTCATGGACTCGATCGACCTGATCGACCCCGAAGGTCTCGAACTCCGCGAGAGCTACCTGGTTCCGATCGAGGGCACGACGAGCCTCGGCAGCGATGCCTACCCGCCGGACCCGGAGGTCTGGAACCGACGCATCGACGTCCGCGGCACGGTGGTCGATCCGGGAACCGACATCACGGCGCTGTTCGCCGTGGCACCTGTCGGCGGCGGCGAGGTGCACCGATCAGCGGGGTACACCGCACGGTACTGGCTCGACGGACGGCTGATCGAAGCAACCAGCACGGCCCGTTTCGTCGTCGCCTCCGATTGCTCCGCGCCCGCCGACGAGGAGTAGGGGGTCCCCAGGCCTCACGCTATCGGTGCTTGACCTCGCCCCAGGGGCATGGCCGAGGCTGAGCACGTGACAGAACACGAGGAGTGGATGACCGCCGGCCGGTTCGCTGCGGAGACCCTGCTGTCGGCGAAGGCGCTGCGCATCTACGCCGACCGGGGACTGCTGGCGCCGCGTCGCGTCGACGAGGCGAGCGGCTACCGCTACTACTCGGCCGACCAGGTAGCGACCGGATGGCTGATCGCGCTGCTGCGCTCGGCCGACCTGTCGCTCGAGCAGATCGCCGCGATCCTCGACCGCGCCGAGGCCGACCCCGCGGGCGCGGTCTTCCTGCTCGACGCCGCGGTCGCCTCGATGCACCGCCGCGTGCAGGCAAACGACGTCGTGCTCGCCCGAGCGCGGCTGCATCTCACGAAGGAGACCCCCATGTCCGCTGTCGAGACCACGATCGAGGCCGACCGGCCCGTGCTCAGCGTCATGCGCCGGATGGCGCCGCACGAGATGGACGAGATCATCCACGCCGAGACGACCCGCCTCCGGCAGGTCGCCGCACGCGCCGGGCTCAGTCCGACGGGCGACCCGTTCGGGGTCTTCCACGCCCCCGTCACCGACGACTCCGACGGCCCGCTCGAGATCGTGCTGCCCGTCGACGGCCTCATCGACGAGACCGACGGCGTCCGCAGCTATCGGATGACGGGCGGCCAGCTCGCGCTCCGCCACGCCGAAGGTCGCGAGACCGACTTCCCCGAGATCCTGGCGCTCTATGACGAGGTGCACGCATGGATCACGGATGCCGGGGGCACGCCGGTCGGCCCGCCCCGGGAGATCTGGCACAACTCGCCCCGCGACGACGAAGACCTGCGGCTGACCGTCGCCTGGCCGTTCGCGGACGGAGGCCGCTGACCGCCGCCAAGAGCTCGATGGCGCTCAGAGCCGCCGCACCATCGCAATGACCCGGTGCGTCGCGACGAACCCGACCCCCTCGTAGAGCCGGTTGGCTCCGGTGGGGGAGTCGGTGTCGACATCGAGCACGGCACGCTCCAGCCCCTCGGCCGTGATCGCCTCGAGGGCGGCCGCGATGACGAGCGGTGCGAGCCCCTGCTTTCGGTGCGACCGGACGACGCCGATCAGGTCGATGTAGGCGTGGGATGCCCCGAGCGCCGCGAAGTCCTCCTCGTTCACCGAGGCGAGGCAGAACGCGACGATCTGCCCGTCGTCGGTGACGGCCATGCGGGACAGGTCGGGGCGGAAGAAGTCGCCGCCGACGAACTGCTCCCAGCGTTCCTCGTTCGACGGCAGGCTTCCCCAATGGTCTCGGAAGGCGTCGTTGCGCGCGGCGAGCGCGTCGGCATCCCGTGCCCGGTCGTACGGCACGAGAGAGATGCCCTCCGGCACCGGAAGGGCGGTGACGGGCTGGGCGAGGTCGCGCTCCATCGTCGAGAACCAGCGCTCGGCCGTATACCCCTGCGCCGCGAGGATCGTGGCGTGGTCGGTGTTGGGCTCCTCGACGTACGCCTTGAGCCGACCCTCCGACCCGCCGCCCTCGAGCGACTGCGCCGCCCGCGCGACCTGCTGCTGCGCCCGCGCGTCGAGCCAGCGCAGCAGGGCGGTTCCGATGCCGCGGCGCCGCCACTGCGGGTGGACCGCGCCGCTCAGGTCGACCGACAGCATCCCTCCGGCCCGAGATGGGTGAAGTGCGCTGACGCCGGTCGCGACGATCTCGCCGTCGGCGGTGACGGCGACCAGGGTGTCCCGCGCGGGGTCGATGTGGGTCGACTCGAACGCCTCGGCCACGTCCTGCCGCGGAGTCGTCCACGTGGGGTGGTCGATCGCGTCGGCCGCGCTGACGACCGCGTGGATCGCGTCGATGTCGGCGGATGCCGCTGCGCGCCACACGGCGATCGCCGGGTGCGAGGGGAGCTGGGGCCCGGGTGTCTTCTCGAGACGATCGGCGAGGTGCGCGGGGGTCACCGGGCCGACACTACTCGACGCCGCCCCGCCCCGACACGTCCCGCCGGCGTGCGCGAGCCCCTGCGGCATCCGCCCCGCTTCCGCAAGAGCGAGCTTTCGCCCACCCGACCAGCCAGAGTGAGACGCATCAGCTCGCCTCGCGTGCCGCTCCTCGGTTCATCCGATCGCGTGTTCGCTCCGAACACCTGTTGAAGGGATGACATGAGCACTCACACCAGCGGTACGCGGTTCACCCTGTGGGCCGCCCTCTCGGGGATCGTCGCGGGCGCGGTGTTCCTCGCCATCGCGGAACTCGCAGCCCTCCTGTTCTCGAGCACGGCGAGTCCGATCCTCGCCGTGGGGTCGTTCGTCGTCGACGTCGTGCCGCGGCCGCTCAAGGAGTTCGCGATCACGACGTTCGGGGAGTACGACAAGGTCGCTCTGCTCGCGGGGCTCGGCCTCGCGGTCGCGATCGCGTCGGCGATCGCCGGCATCCTCGAGTACGTGCGACCGCCCGTCGGCGTGATCGCGCTCTTCGTCGCGGGGATCCTGTCGGGTGCGGCGATCGTCACCCGCGCCGACGCCACGCCGCTGGCGTTCCTCCCGCCCACGCTCGGCACGCTCGGCTCCGCCGCGGTCCTGTTCCTGCTCGGACGGTGGCTGCGCGGCTGGCGCGACGACACCCACACCGGTGAGGCACAGGGCCTCGATCGTCGGCGGTTCCTGCTGACGACCGTCATCGCCGGGGCATCCGCTGTCGTCGTGGGCGTCACGGCGCGAGCCGTGAGCGCCGCCACCGCCTCGGCCGACGCCATCCGTCGGGCGCTCAAGCTGCCCGCCACGAGAAGCACCGTGACGATCCCCGCGGGTGCCGAGCTCGACGTCAAAGGCATCAGCCCGCTCATCACTCCGAACGCCGACTTCTACCGCGTCGACACGGCGCTCACCGTGCCGACGGTCGACCCCTCGACGTGGCGGCTCGTGATCGACGGGATGGTCGACCAGCGCGTCGAGCTGACCTTCCAGGACCTGCTCGACATGGGCCTCGACGAGTACGCGATCACGCTCACGTGCGTCTCGAACGAGGTCGGCGGCGGGCTCGTCGGCAACGCCATCTGGCAGGGCGTCCCGCTGCGCGAGGTGCTCAAGATGGCGGGTCCGAAGGCGGATGCCGACATGATCCTCTCGCGCAGCGTCGACGGCTACACGGCCAGCACCCCGCTGTCGGCCGGGACCGATGAGAACATCGACGCGATCCTCGCCGTGGCGATGAACGGCGAGCCGCTGCCGCCCGAGCACGGCTTCCCCGTCCGCATGGTGATCCCCGGGCTCTACGGCTACGTCTCGGCGACCAAGTGGGTGACCGAGCTGAAGATCACGACGTTCGCCGCCGACGAGGCGTACTGGACCCCGCGCGGATACTCCGCGCAGGCGCCGATCAAGTTCTCGTCCCGCCTCGACACACCGAAGAGCGGCACGCCGGTCTCTGCCGGAACGGTCCCGCTCGCCGGCGTCGCGTGGGCGCAGACCGTGGGCATCGAGCGGGTCGAAGTCAGCATCGACGACGGCGACTGGCAGTCGGCGAAGCTCTCGACCCCCATCAACGAGGACACCTGGGTGCAGTGGGTCCTCGAGTGGGACGCCACTCCCGGCCCCCACTACGTCGCGGTGCGTGCGATCAACAAGAACGGCGAGACCCAGATCGAGGAGCGCGCGCCGATCGCCCCCGACGGTTCGACCGGGTGGCAGCGCTCGCTCATCACCGTCTCGTGACCGCCTGCCGGCGACCGCCTAGGGTGAGCACGTGACCCTGCGCGCCTACGTCATCACGGTGTCCGACCGCTCGGCATCCGGCGAACGCGAGGACCGCGGCGGGCCGCTCGCGGTCGCGCTCCTCGGCGAGGCCGGCATTCCGTGCGTCGGCAGCGAGATCGTCCCCGACGGAGCGGATGCCGTGGAGCAGGCGCTCCGCCGTGCGCTCGCGACCCCGGCCCGGCTCATCGTCACGACCGGCGGCACCGGAGTGGGTCCGCGCGACCGCACCCCCGAGGGCACGGAGCGCGTGGTGACGCGGGTCATCCCGGGCGTCGCGGAGGAGCTCCGCCGCGTCGGCCTCGCCGACACCCCGATGTCGCTGCTCTCCCGCGGCGTCGCGGGCGTCGTCGAGCCCGAGGGGGCGCTGATCGTCAACCTGCCGGGCTCGACCCGAGCGGTGGCCTCCGGCATCCCGGTGATCGTGTCGGTCGCCCGGCACGTGGTCGATCAGGCGAAGGGCGGGGACCACTCGTGAACACGGTGCGGATCGCGCGGCTCGAAGAGGCCGCGCTCGACGTCGAGGCGCACCTGCGCGCCGTCGAGGACCCCCGGTACGGCGCGGTGACGACGTTCATCGGGCGGGTGCGCGACAACGATCCGGATGCCGCGACCACGGTCGTCGGGCTCGAGTACAGCGCCCACCCCGACGCCGAGACGACGCTGCACCGCATCGCCGCCGAGGCGGGGGATGCCGCGGACACCGTCGTCGCCGTCAGTCACCGCGTCGGCAGCCTCGCCGTCGGCGACGCGGCAGTGGTCATCGCGGTCGCGTCGGAGCATCGCGCCGAGGCGTTCGAGGTCTGCCGCGCCATCATCGAGACGATCAAGACCGACCTGCCGGTGTGGAAGCGTCAGGTCGAGGAAGACGGTACGACCGCCTGGAAGGGCATCGGCGGCTGACCCCCGCCCGCCTGCCCTTATCCGCCGGCGAACGGCGGCAGCACGTCGATGAGGCGTGCGCCGGCGAGCGAGGCGTCGCCGTCGGTCCGCACGCCGTCGACCAGCACGGCGCAGTCGGGCAGCACGAACCAGAGCTTCGGGTGCTCGTCGAGCACGGCCGTCCGGAGCTCGCCGAGGGTCGCCTCGGTCCGCTCCTCGCTCTCGGTCCCGGCGGCCTCGGCGGCTGCCGCGAAGTAGCGCACGAGGGTCATGCCCGCTCCTCCTCGCCGGGGCGCACCCAGTCGCCGGAGCGACCGCCGGACTTCGCGACGATGCGGACGTTCTCGATGACGACCGCGCGGTCGAGTCCCTTGATCATGTCGACGACGGCGAGCGCGGCGACCGACACCGAGGTGATGGCCTCCATCTCGACGCCGGTGCGGTCGGCGGTCCCCACGGTGGCCTCGATCTCGACACCCTCGTCGGTGATCTCGAGCTCGACCGACGCCCGGTGCACCCCGATGAGGTGCGCCAGGGGCAGCAGCGTGGCGGTGGACTTCGCCGCCTGGATGCCGGCGATCCGGGCCACGGCGAGCACGTCGCCCTTCGGCGCGGTGCCGTCGCGGAGGGCGGCGACGACGTCGGCGCTGCAGCGCACGAACCCGCGCGCGGTCGCGGTGCGGACCGTCGGGCTCTTCGCGGTGACGTCGACCATGTGCGCGCGGCCGGCGGAGTCGAGGTGGGGGAACGTCATCCGACCAGCATGACATCTACCTCGTCACCCGCGGCGACGCTCGCGACCTCGGCGGGGACGATCGCGAAAGCGGATGCCCGGGCGAGCCCGCCGGCCAGGTGCGAGCCCGAGCCGCCCGCCGTCGCGGGGCGCACCGTGCGGGCGGCGAGATCGACGACCGCGGGCAGGTACTGGCGGCGCCCGGGCGGTGTCGTCCACGACTCCGCGGCGGTGAGGGTGATCCGTGGGCGCTGGATGACCGAGCGCCCCTGCAGCGCGAGGAGTGCGGGGCGCACGAACACCTCGAACGACACGGCGACGCTGACCGGGTTGCCGGGAAGGCCGAACACGAGGCATCCGTCACCCACCGTCCCGAACGCCTGCGGCTTGCCCGGCTGCATCGACACCCGGGTGAACTCGACCTCCCCGTGGCCGTCGAAGGCGGCGCGGACCGGCTCGTAGGCCCCGGCGCTCACGCCGCCGGTGAAGACGATGACGTCGGCCCCGGCCGCGCGGGCGTCGGCCGTCACCTGCGCGACCGCCGCACCGTCGTCCGACACGCGCGCACTCAGGACGAGCTCGGCATCCGCGTCGACGACGAGCTGCGCGAGGAGCGGGCCGTTCGAGTCGGGGATCAGGCCGCGTCGCACGGGCTCACCCGGGGCGAGCAGCTCGCTGCCGGTGGAGACGACGGCGACGCGAGGTGCCCGGGCGACGGTGACCTCGTCGATTCCCGCCGCGACGGCCGCGGCCACCTGGAACGGTCCCAAACGCTCGCCCGCGTCGACGACCACGTCGCCCGCGCGCAGGTCGGCGCCGCGGCGGCGGATGAACGCGCCCGGCGTCGGCGCCTCGAGCACCTCGACGGTTCCGAGCGAGTCGGCGAGTCCACCCGCCGTGCTCTCGAACGGCACGACGGCGTCGGCGGCGGTGGGTGTCGGCGACCCGGTCATGATGCGCGCCGCCTCGCCCGCAGCGAGCGGGGGATCGCTGGCGACTCCCGCCGGCAGGTCCGCGACGATACGGAGAGAGACGGGATGCCCCGGCCCCGCCGCGACGACGTCGGCGGCGCGCACGGCGAACCCGTCCATCGCGGAGTTGTCGAACAGGGGGATGTCGTGCGCGGCGACGGCGGGTGCCGTGAGCGTGCGGCCCGCGGCGTCACCGACGGGGAGCGTCTCGCCGGCGATCGGACGCACCGCGGCCAGGACGCGGGCGAGCTGTTCCTCGACCGTGCGGAGGCCGCTCATGCGCGCGCCGCCGCGCTCGCCGCCGACCGCAGCGGCAGTTCGTGCTGCCGGCTCGAGAGGGCGTCGAGCACGAGCATGCGGCCGAGCAGCGGCTGCCCGACGCCGATCGCGAGCTTGACGACCTCGGTGGCGAGGATGCCGCCGACCTGCACGCACAGCGCGCCGAGCACGCCGACCTGGGCACACGTCGGCGGGTCGCCCTCGGTGCCGACGGCGAAGAGATCGTTCAGGACGACGGGGTCGCCCTCGGTCGGGCGCGACCAGAACACGGTGATCTGCGCGTGCCACTCGCGGACGGCACCCCAGACGAGCGGCACGCCGAGCGCCTCGGCCGCGGCGGCGACGGCGCGACGTGTCGCGAACGAGTCGCTCGTGTCGATGACGATGTCGGCGCCCGCGAAGAACTCCTGCGCGTTCGTGTCGTCGAGGCGGGCGGTCACGGGGGTGACGACCGTGACGGGGGAGAGCGCGGCGACCGCGCGCACCGTGCTCTCGGTCTTGTGTACCCCGATGTCCTCGATGCGGTGCGCGATCTGGCGCTGCAGGTTGTGCAGCTCGACCGTGTCGTCGTCGATGACGGTGATCGCGCCGATACCCGCGGCGGCGAGGGCGAGGATCGCCGGCGAGCCGATGCCGCCCGCGCCGACGACGGCGACGCGGGTGTTCGCGAGCCGCCGCTGACCCTCGTCGCCGATGCCCTTCAGCACCGTGTGGCGCGCGGTGCGCCGGCGCTCGTCGGGATCCAACTCGGGCACGGGATCGACCAACGGGCGCATGTCCCGAGTGTACGTGTGTCGGTGATGGCAGGGCCGCCGCGGAATCGGATGCCGACGGGCCAACGGGTCCGCAGATGCGGCATCGGTGGCCCCCAATCAGCCGCGTGTGCGGCATGATCGAACCATGACGACCTACCGTGTGGCCCGGGCCGCTCGTCTGCTGGGTGTGAGCGACGACTCGGTGCGGCGCTGGATCGACCAGGGCCTGCTCCCCGTGACCGATGCCGTGCCCGCCGAGATCCCCGGCGAAGCCCTCGCGGCGTTCGCGGTGACCATGGCGAACGACCCCGGTGACGGCTTCGAGCATCGCTCCAGCGCGCGCAACAGCTTCGTCGGGATCGTCACGCGGGTGCAGGTCGACGGGGTCATGGCACAGGTCGACATCCAGGCCGGTCCTCACCGGGTGGTGTCGCTGCTGTCGGCCGAGGCGGTGCGCGAGCTGCAGCTCGAGGTCGGGACGACAGCGCGCGCATCGGTGAAGGCGACGAACGTCGTCGTCGAGCTGGCGGGGGACTGACGTGCGCCGCCCGGCCGGCGCGCTCGCCGCGCTCGTGCTCGCGCTGACCGGCTGCGCCGCCTCGACTCCGCCGGCGTCGGACGACGACGTGAACGGCACCCTGAACGTGTACGCCGCAGCATCCCTGCAGGCGTCGTTCGACGAGGTCACCGACGCGTTCACGGCGCAGCATCCCGACGTGCGGATCAGTCCCGTGTACGACGGATCGTCGACGCTCGCCACGCAGATCGCCGAGGGCGCGCCCGCGGATGTCTTCGCGTCGGCCGATGAGTCGACGATGGCGAAGGTGTCGGAGTTCGCACCCGACTCCGCGGTCTTCGCGACGAACACGCTCGTGATCGTCGTCCCGGCGGGCAACCCGGAACGCGTCGCGTCGCTGGCCGATCTGTCCGGCGTCGTGACGGTGCTCTGCGCTCCGGAGGTGCCGTGCGGCGCGGCATCCGCTCGACTGCTCGAGGGCGCGGGTGTGACGGTCGACGCCGCGAGCCTCGAGCAGAACGTGACCGCGGTGCTCACGAAGGTGGCGGCGGGTGAGGCCGATGCGGGCCTCGTCTACGCGACCGACGTGGTCGGGCGCGACGACGTCGAGGCGATCGTCCCCGAGGGCAGCGGCGACGTCGTGAACCGGTACGAGATCGCGGCGCTGACGGATGCCGCGAACCCCGCGGCCGCCGATGCGTTCGTCGCGTTCGTGCTGTCGGAGCCCGGGCAGCGGATCCTCGCGGACCGCGGGTTCGGGGCGCCGTGAGCGCGGGGCGCGGCTACGTCCCGCGCATGCTGTCGGTACCGGCGCTGGTCGGGTTGTCGTTCCTGATTCTGCCGCTCGTGGCGCTCATCGCCCGGGTGCAGTGGTCGACGTTCGTCGCCGACGTGACGTCGCCCGCGGCGCTGTCGGCGCTGGGCCTCTCGCTCGGCACGGGGGCGGCGGCGACCGCGGTCTGCGTCGTGATCGGGGTGCCGTTGGCGTTGCTGATCGCGCGGTCGGGTCCCCGCCTGGCGGCGGTGCTGCGGGCCGCGGTGACGGTGCCGCTCGTGCTGCCGCCGATGGTCGGGGGCATCGCGCTGCTGTACCTCTTCGGCCGGCAGGGGTGGCTCGGCGGGTGGGGGCTGTCGTTCACGACGCCCGCCGTCGTGGTCGCGCAGACGTTCGTGGCGCTGCCGTTCCTCGTGCTCGCCGTCGAGGGCGCCGTGCGCTCGACCGGGGTGGAGTTCGAGCGGACCGCGGCGGCGTTGGGCGCCGGGCGCTGGACGATCCTGCGGCGCATCACGCTGCCGCTCGCCGCCCCCGGGATCGTCGCCGGCGTCGTGCTGTGCTTCGCCCGCGCGATCGGCGAGTTCGGCGCCACCGCGCTGTTCGCCGGCAACCGGCCCGGCGTCACGCAGACGATGCCGCTCGCGATCTACACGGCGTTCAACGGCGCCGGAGTGACGCAGGGCACGGCCGTTGCGCTCGCGCTGCTGCTGCTCGCCGCGGCGGTGCTGGTGCTGATGCTGGTGCGCGGCTGGCGACCGGGAGCGGTGCGATGAGCGGGCTGCGGGCGCACGTCGTGGTGGAGCGTCCGGGCTTTCGCGTGGACGTCGAGATCGACGCGGATGCCGGCGAGACGGTCGCGATCATGGGTCCGAGCGGCGCCGGCAAGTCGACGCTCCTCGAGGCGCTCGCCGGTCTGGTGCCGCTCGACGGCGGCGAGATCGCGGTGGCCGGTCGCACGGTCGAGCGGGCGGCCGACCCGCGGGTGCGCACGCCGCCGATGCAGCGCGGCGTGGTGCTGCTCGGGCAGGACCCGCGGCTGTTCCCGCACCTCAGTGCGCGCGAGAACGTCGCGTTCGGTCCGCGCGCGACGGGCATGCCGGCCGCCCAGGCGCGCGCCGAGGCCGACGCGTGGCTCGACCGCGTGGGCCTCGCGGGGACGGGTTCGCGGATGCCGCGCGAGTTGTCGGGAGGCGAGCAGCAGCGTGTCGCGATCGCGCGGGCGCTGTCGGCGTCGCCGCGGGTGGTGCTGCTCGACGAGCCGCTGGTCGCGCTCGATCCCGTGACGGCGTCGGCGATCCGCGGGATGCTGCGCGAGCAGCTCGCCGGCACGACGACCGTCGCGGTCACGCACGACGCCGGCGACGCGGTCGCCCTCGCCGAGCGGCTGTTCGTGATCGAGGCGGGAGCCGTGGTGCAGAGCGGCGGGGTGCGCGAGGTGCTGCGGGCCCCGGCATCCGCTTTCGTCGCGTCGATCGCGGACATGAATCGGATGCCGGGGGTCGCCGCGCGCGGCGTGTGGCGGGGTGCGGCGGGGCAGGTGCTGACGAGCACGGATGCCGCGTCGACCGCGCTCGCCGCCGGGGACGGTGTCGGGCTCGCCGCTGTGTTCCGCCCGGGCGACGTGCGGATCGTGGGCGCTGCGGGCGAGAACGCCTGGTCGGCGACGGTGGTGGGGGTGGAGCCGACGCTGTCGGGAGCGCGAGTGCGGACGACGGCGGGTGCGGTGGACGTGCGGCAGACGTCGGTCTCGGTCGGCGAGGCGCTGTGGCTGCAGATCGACCCGGCCCGCGTGCGGTTCGTCGCGGTGCCGGCTACTTCCGGTTGACCCAGACGTTGTCGGAGATCATGTCGCGGTCCTCGCCGCTGCGGTAGCTGAGGTCGGCGGCGACGCTCGCGCTGTCGCTGATCTGTACCGAGACGGAGTCGCGCGCGCAGGCGGTGGTCTGCCAGGCGTCGTCGAGGGTGAGCGACAGGCACAACGAGTCGCCGTCACCCGCTGCGCGCGCCAGGTAGACGTCGTACGCGTCGGCTTTCCCGACGTATCGCAGCGTCGCGACGTCGATCGCGCCGTCGACCCCGTCGACGACGGCGTCGGGACGGTCAGCGGCGGTCTGCTCGCGAGCGAACTCGGTCGGCGCACACGCCGTGAGGAGCAGGGCGGTAACGGCGAGGACCGGCAGAACGATGCGGCGCAGGCTCATGCGCCGAAACGTACCGCGGGATCGTTGCCCAACCGGGGCATTGGTGCTGACTTCACAGCCCGGGGGCGGTCTGACAGGCCGCCTCGCCGGTCGGGGCGATTAGGCTCGGAAAATGGGATGCCGCGGGGGGATGAGCCGGTGACGGCCGTGCCGATCTCGCTCGGCCGAGCGCCGCAGGTACCCGCCGCAACGGCGCCCGACCCGGCCGTCGGCCTCGTCGACACGCACGGCCGTGTGCACCGCGACCTGCGCATCTCGCTGACCGACCGGTGCTCGCTGCGCTGCACCTACTGCATGCCCGAGCAGGGCAACGAGTGGCTGGCGCGCACCAGCATCCTGACGACCGACGAGGTCGTCGAGATCGCCGAGGTGGCGGCGAGTCTCGGCATCCGTACGTTCCGGCTGACCGGCGGTGAGCCGTTGCTGCGGACGGACATCGTCGACGTGGTGCGTCGGGTCGCGGCGATCTCGGGGCCCGACGGTCCGGTCGAGGTGGCGATGACGACGAACGGGATCCGGCTGGCCGAGGTGCTGCCCGACCTGGTCGACGCGGGTCTGACGCGGTTGAACATCAGCATCGACACGATCGATCGCGAGCGGTTCACCGCGCTAACGCGGCGTGACCGGCTCGATGACGTGCTCGAGGGGATTGCGGCAGCCGCGGCATCCGATCTGAAGCCGTTGAAGCTCAACGCCGTCGCGATGCGGGGCGTGAACGACGACCAGCTGGCCGACCTCGTCGCGTTCGCGATGGAGGTGGGCGCGCAGTTGCGGTTCATCGAGCAGATGCCGCTGGATTCCGGGCACACGTGGGATCGCAGCGCGATGGTGACGCGCGAGGAGATTCTCGAGGCGCTGTCGGAACGGTGGTCGCTCGAGCCGGTGCTCGGCCGCGGCGGCGCTCCGGCCGAGAAGTGGCGCATCGACGGCGGCCCGCACGAGGTCGGTGTGATCGCGTCGGTGACCGCGCCGTTCTGCGGTGCGTGCGACCGCCTGCGGCTGACCGCCGACGGTCAGTTCCGCAACTGCCTGTTCTCGCTGACCGAGTACGACGTGACGACCGCGGTGCGCGGGATGCCGGTGGATGCCGCGGACGCCGATCGACGGCGCGTGATCGCCGAGGTGCTGCACGCGTGCGTGCTGGGCAAGCTGCCCGGGCACGCGATCAACGACCCGTCGTTCCTGCAGCCCGCGCGGGGGATGAACGCAATCGGCGGCTGACCGCGGGCTCAGTCGCCAGGCCACTCCCCGGTCGCGCGCTCGAACGCCCGGGCGCCGCCGCGGTCGACGAGCGCCTTCACCAGGGCGAACAAGGCGCCCTGCAAGGCGGCTGCGATCAGCACCTCGCCGAGGCCGAATTCTGACTCCAGGGCCTTCGGGCTGTCTTCGCGGTGGGTCGGGCTCGCCCGCTTCCAGAGCTGCTTGAAGATCACACCGGCGAGGGCGCCGCTCACCATGCCGCTGATGAGCCCGATCGGGCGGTACAGGATCTTCGCCGACGTGCTCGACTTCTTCTCCGGCTTCGAGGTCTTCTTCGACATGCGGGGGTCCTTTCGTGTGTCTCAGCGGCCGCGGCGCGCGACAGCGGTGATGACGGCGCCGATCGCGACGACCGCGAGGGCCAGGGCGATCCAGCCGTTGCGGTTCGGCTTGCCGGCGTCGTCCGTGAGGGCATTCGTCGCCTGATGCACGTAATCGGCCGCGTGCTCGCGGGCATCGCCGATCTGCGCAGCGACGTTCGTCTTCACGGTCTCGACCTGCTGCTTCGCCCTCGCCTTCACGTCGAGCTTGCCTGCGAGCTGCTCCACTGTGTCGCCCAGCTCCGCGCGGGTCTGTGCGATGTCGGCTTCGATCTCGGCGACCGACGCGTCCTCCGCGGGTTCCGGCTTCGTCGCGGGGGTGGACGAGAGGGGCACTTCGCGTGCGGGGACGTCAGGCGTGGTCATGGTGGGTGCGCTCCTTCACTTCGGTGATGTCCTGTTTCACGTTCTGCACGGTCCGCTCCGGCGTCGGCGACAGGGCCGACACCTTCTTCTTGCCGACGAGCGCGAGGATGCCGGCGACGATGAACAGCACGGCAGTCACGATCAGCGCGGCGGCCCATGCGGGGAGGAGCAGCGACAGCGCGATGATCGCTGTCGCGATGAGCGCGCCGACGCCGAACCACGCGAGCACGCCGCTCGCGCCGAGCAGCCCCACGCCGAGTCCGCCCTGCTTCGCCTTCGAGGAGAGCTCCGCTCGGGCGAGGCGCATCTCATCCCGCACGAGGCGAGACGTCTGCTCGGACAGACGGGAGATCAGCTCCGCGGTCGACGGTTCGGGTGATGGTTTGGCCTGCGTCACGACCGACTCCTCTCATCGGGTGGTAGGGCTTCAGGCTCGTGGATCTTCGTCCATCTGCACGACAGGCTTGACTTCCGTCGACGGCGGTGCGTGAGGCGCGGGTCGTCGACCGCTAGCGAACAGGTGGATGCGATGGCAAGCCTCTGCCGTCCCGCGACCCACGACCCGAGACTCACGAGTGTGAGCTCTCCCGCTGCAGATCCCTCGACGTCGTGCGCCCTCGGCGACCACCCGCTTCCCAGCGCACAGCGGCCCGCGCTCGCCGAAGCCGACGAGCTCGCTGGGTTCGGCACCGATGTGTCCGCCACCCTTGCGTGGGCGATCGGCGTCGGCGCCGCCCGCGACGACGACCGCTCCCTCGCCGACGACTGGTCGTTCCTGGCGGCGGTCGCGGAGCGGGATGTCGCGGCCGCCCGCATCCTCGAACCGCACCTCGACGCGCTCGACATCCTCGACCAGGCGCAACGCGCGGCCGTCGGGCCGGACCTCGAAGCGATCGGTGCCGGCCCGGGCTCGTCGTGGGGCGTGTTCGCCGCCGAAGGTGCGGGCGTGCGCCTCGATGCGCGGGACGACGGCTCCGGCTGGTTGCTGACGGGAACCAAGCCGTGGTGCTCGCTCGCGCAGCACCTGACCCACGCGCTCGTCACCGCTTGGGTCGGCGACGAGCGTCGCCTCTTCGCGGTGGCCCTGCGAGGGCCCGCGGTCAGCCCTCACGACGGGCCATGGCATGCGCGCGGGCTGCGCCAGGTCGTGAGCGCTCCGGTGGACTTCGCGTCGGCGCCGGCCGTGCCGGTCGGCGAGCCCGGCTGGTACCTCAGGCGGCCGGGGTTCGTGGCCGGCGGGGTCGGGGTGGCCGCGTGCTGGTGGGGCGGTGCGCTGCCGCTCCGCGCGGCGCTCCTCGCAGCGGCGCAGCGCGACGGCGCCGACCAGCTGTCGCGTCTGCATCTCGGTCGCGTGGACACGGCGTTGTGGGCGGCGCGGCTCGCGCTGCGGTCGGCTGCGGGCCAGATGGATGCCGCGCCCGCCGCATTCGACCGCGCTCCCGACCCCGGCATCCTGGCCGCCCGCGTGCGGGCCATCGTGGCGGGCGCCGTCGAGACCACGCTCGCCGAGTCAGCCCGTGCGCTCGGACCGTTGCCGCTGGTCGCCGACGACGCGCACGCGCGTCGGGTCGCGGATTTGGGGATCTACCTCCGCCAGCACCACGGCGAGCGGGACCTCGCTCGGATCGGCGCCGACCTCGGTCAGGGTCGCGGCGCATGGTGAGCTTCAGCCACCTCGACCCCGGGACGGGCGAGGACGTGTGGGCCGAGACCTTCGCCGGGCGGAACCCCGCGAGCCTCGACGTCGAGTTCGATCACCTCGTCGTCGTTGCAGCGCACCCCGATGACGAGACCCTCGGAGCGGCAGGGCTGATTGCCGCCGCCGCTCGCCGCGGGGCGAGGGCGACCGTGCTCGTCGTCACGGACGGGGAGGGGTCGCACCCCGACTCGCCGTCCGCGACACCCGTCGAGCTCGGCGCGCTGCGCCGCCGCGAGGCGGCCGACGCGCTCGCGCAGCTGGCGCCGTCAACCGAGCTGCGGTTCCTCGGCATCCCCGACGGTGGGACCGACGGTCACCGCACCCCTATCGCCACGGCGCTCCGCGAGACCGTCGCAGGCGCGGGCTCATGTCTCGTCGTCGCGCCATGGACCGGCGATGGGCATCGCGATCACCGCGTGGTCGGCGAGGTGACGGCCGAGGTGTGCGCCGAACGGGGCATCCCGTACCGGTGGTACCCGATCTGGCTGTGGCACTGGGGCACGCCCGACGATGTGCCGTGGGACGAGATCGAGGTCCTTTCACTCGATGATGCGACCGTCGACGCGAAGCGGCACGCCTTGCATCGCCACCGCAGCCAGATCGAGCCGCTGTCCGACGCGCCGGGCGACGAAGTGATGCTGCACGAACGGATGCAGGCGCACTTCGACCGTCCGTTCGAGGTCTTCATCCGGCCCGCAAGTGAGCGCGGCAGCCTGGACGAGACCTACTTCGACGCGTTCTACCGTCGCAACGGCGACGACCCGTGGGGGTTCGAATCGCGGTGGTACGAGCAGCGGAAGCGTGCGGTCACGATGGCGTGCTTACCGCGACCCCGGTACGGCCGCGCGCTCGAGCTGGGGTGCTCAACCGGCGCGCTGACCCAGCTGCTGGCCGAGCGGTGCGACGCTGTGCTCGCCGTCGACATCGCCGAGGCGCCGCTCGAGGCCGCGCGTCGCCGTATCGGTGAGGGGGCGGATGTGCGCCTCGAGCGCCGCGCGCTGCCGGGTGAGTGGCCCGAGGGCTCGTTCGACCTCATCGTCCTGTCGGAGGTCGGCTACTACTGGGGCGCAGCCGACCTGGCCGACGGGGTCGAGCGGATGCGGGCCGCCCTCACGCGCGACGGGCAGCTGCTCGCGTGCCATTGGCGGCATCCCGTCGAGGAATACCCGCTGTCGGGAGACGACGTCCACGCGGCGCTCCGGGCCGCGGACGGCCTCGTCCGATTGGTGGTGCACGAGGAGGAGGACTACGTGCTCGAGGTCTACGGGCTGGCGGGCGCGCGGTCGGTCGCTGCCGAGACCGGGCTCATCGCGTGACAGCGGCGGAGTCGGATGCCGTCGCCGCCGTCGCGATCGTGGTCCCGGTGCACAACGAGGCTGCCCTGCTGGGCGGCTGTCTCGCGGCGCTCGACGCAGCGATCGCGCACACCCGCCGGACGCATCCGGGCGTGCGGGTCGTGACCGTCGTCGTCCTGGACGCCTGCACGGACGCGTCCGCGCAGATCGCGGCGTCGTGGCCCGTGCAGACGCTGCACATCGACGCACGGAACGTGGGCACCGCGCGGCGGCTCGGCGTCGCCGCCGCGCTCGCAGCACTGCGGGACGTGCCGCTGGGCGCCACCTGGATCGCCACGACCGACGGTGACTCGACGGTGCCGGCCGCGTGGCTCAGCCATCAGCTCGACGTGCGGGCAGCGGGGGTGGATGTCGTCCTGGGCACGGTCCGTCCCGACTTCGCCGACCTCACCGTCGAGCACGCTGCGCACTGGCTCGCGACCCACCCGCGGGGTCGTCCCGCCGGCAACGTGCACGGCGCGAACCTGGGGCTGCGGGCGGACGTCTACATCGCGGCGGGGGAGTTCGCCGACCTCGACCAGCACGAGGATGTCGAGCTGGTCCGCGCCGCTCGCGCTGTTGGCGCGCGGGTGCACGCGACGGACGAGGCCGAGGTGGTCACCTCCGGCCGCTTCTGGGGCCGGACCGCGGGGGGCTACGCGGCGTTCGTCCGCGCGACGCACGAGCGCATCGAGAGGGAAGCGCAGGGCTGACGCGGGAGGGTACTCGCTGCGGCCTGCTTGGCGAGGGGATCGGTGGGCGCGGAAGAGGTGCGGATCGTGAGGCATCCCCACACCCCATCGGAGGAACCATGTATTTCCACGTTCAAGAGTTCATCAACGAGATCGCGCAGGACGAGCCGGATCCCGCCGCCGCGAACGCACTGCAGGAGGGTCTCGGCGGCCAGTTCGGCGAGATGCGCACGATGATGCAGTACCTCTTCCAGAGCATCAACTTCCGCGGGCCCTCGGGCAAGCCGTACAAGGACCTCATCCAGGGCATCGGCACCGAGGAGATCAGCCACGTCGAGCTCATCGGCACGACGATCTCGCGCCTGCTCGACGGATCGCCGCGGTACAAGGGCAAGCCGACCGACCCCGTGGACGAGCCGGGTGCCGGCGGTGCGACGCCGCTGAGCATCGCCGTCGACCACAGCAACATCCACCACTACCTCGTCGGCGCGCAGGGTGCGCTGCCGGTGGATGCGGCGGGCAACCCATGGATGGGCAGCTACGTCTACAACTCGGGCAACCTCGTGCTCGACCTGCTCTACAACCTCATGCTCGAGTCGACGGGCCGGCTACAGAAGTGCCGCCTGTACGAGATGACCGACAACAAGATGGCCCGCAGCACGATCTCGTACCTCATCGTCCGTGACCAGGCGCACGAGAACGCGTACGCGAAGGCGCTCGAGACGCTCGGGGTGAGCTGGCGCACCGCGCTGCCGATCCCGAAGACGAACGCCGAGCAGTTCCCCGAGGTGAAGAAGCTCGTCGACATGGGCCTGCAGAGCAAGCAGTACTCGTTCGATCTCGGCAACCAGTCCGAGGCCGGCCGTATCTTCCAGGGCGCCTCGCCGTCGAACGACGGCACCGAGTTGGATGCCAGTGAGCAGGCACCCGTCGGATCGCCGATGACCATCTCGCCCGAACGGCCCGAGGAGTTCTCGCCGGGCGCGGACAAGGATCTCCGCGCGCTGATCGAGGCGACCGCGGCGATGGAGATGGCCGACATCGACGCCACGTTCGGGCGCATGAAGTAAGCCGGCGCGTGCACCCCGGCCCCGTCCCGCGGGGTCGGGGGTCAGGCGATCGTGGTGCTGAATGGCCGTGGCGGGCCTTGGCGACTACGCCGTGCCCGGCGTCGCTGACGACGAGTTCTCGCGGATCACCTTCGTCGCTGAGGGGGCCGGTGGCATCTCGGAAGGCGAGGCGGCCGTCTCGGGTGTCGTGGTGACGGGGGAGCGGTACGTGATCGACTTCGACTGCAGTCCGTCGACCGCTCGGGTGACGCTAGAATGGGCCCCAGCGCCCGCCGCGGGCGAGTAGCCGGCCAATCCCGTGGGACCGACGTCCGTCGCACAGGACTGCGCCGCGCCCGGCCGGATCGAGGGCATCGCCTACGACGCGGACACCCTCGTGCAACTCAAGATTTTCGCGGACGGGCTGAACGCGGGTTGGGCCGTCCTCCGGCCCGGCGGCTGACAGCCCGTTGTCGCGGCGCTGTCCCAACTGGGATGCGAGCGGCTCAGTAGATGTGCGCCTCACAGGTAGCTAGGAACGCCGCTCGGCGGCGCTGCAATTCGCGATAGACGGTCGCACGGGACACGTTGAACAACTCGGCGATCTCCGTCTGCGTGTACTCGCCCCGGTCCTGGACGTCGAACAACAGCTTCCGCTGCGTTGTCGAGAGCTTCGGCTGTCGGCCTCTCAGGTGACCCTTCGCGCGCGCCACCGCCATCCCCTCCTTTGTGCGCATGCTGATGAGATCGCGCTCGAACTCTGCGACCATCGCGAGCACATTGAAAAGCAGTCGCCCCACCGGGTCGGTGGGGTCGTACCTGCTCCCTCCGAGACTGAGCGCGACACCTTTCGTTGTGAGTTCGTCGGCGATGTCGCGCGCGTCCTTCAGCGAACGGGCGAGCCGATCGAGTTTCGTCACGACGAGTGTGTCGGCTTCTCGAACCGCTGCGAGTGCCTCGCGCAGCCCGGGCCGGGCCCGGTTGGTGCCGGTCAGCCCATGATCGACGTAGATGTTTCGAGCGAGGACTCCGAGTCGCAGCAGCGCGTCTCGCTGCGATGTGAGGTCCTGATCCGCGGTGGAGACTCTGGCGTAGCCAATCAGTATTCCGTTCATGCGGACGACGTTGTCACCGCCACGGCGGGGGCGCAGCACGGGCATCCGACGACCTGGTGCCGAGCTTGTCCGTTGTCGCGCAGGCCATCCCTATATGGGACGCAATCCGGGCTATTCACTTCGACTCGCCGAGGCCGGAAATTCCGCACTTCTGTGGCTTCGAACTCGACCGACGCGGCGCCGAACTCCTGTTCCAGGTCCTCACAGAGCGGGAAGAGAAGAACTCCGTCGCGATCGCATCCAACGAGTCGTTCAGCGGGTGGACGAAGACCTTCACTGACCCGCGCCTGTGTGCGGCAATCGTCGACCGGCTCACGTTCAACGGCACCATCATCGAAACCGGCACCACCTCGTACCGCCTCAACCACACCCGTCAGCGGCAGTAGCGATCCGAAAGTCATCAGAGGTAGCGGCAGATGGACTCCGGCGTGCAGGCTTCGGACGCCGTTGCCGTCGCGTGCGCCCGAAGCTCGACGATGCTCCCTCGTAGGGCGCGCAGCTGCTCGAGCTGCTCATCAATCTCCACGAGCCGGCGGTCAAGGAGATCCAGCACGTGAGCGCACGGCGAACCACCCGTGTCGCGAACATCGAGGATCTCCGCGGTCTGCGCAAGGGTGAGCCCCGCCGCGCGAGCCCGATCGATGAACTCGAGCCGCTGCACCGTCTCGTCACCATAGCTGCGGTACCCGGCCGGGGTGCGCTCCGGCGGTTGCAGCAGCCCGCGCTCCTCGTAGTACCGCAGCGTCGACGGTCTCGTCCTCGCCTTCTCCGCGAGTTCTCCGATCCGCATGGTGACACCTCCACCGTCAGTTTGACCTTCAAGCATGCTTGAAGGTCCATTCTGTCGCGTAGGGCCGCACGTGCGGCCCGGTCCACCCGAGGAGGCATCATGACTCAGCACAACGAGTTCGATCTTGCGGTGGTCGGGACGGGCGGCGCGGCGATGTCCGCGGCGATCCACGCCCGACTCGAGGGGGCGAGCGTGGTCGCCATCGAATCGGGCACGCTCGGTGGCACCTGCGTGAACGTGGGTTGCGTGCCCTCCAAGACACTCCTCGCGGCCGCGCATACCCGCCACGCCGCGCTCACGAACCCGTTCCCCGGCGCCGCCACCTCCGCTGGGGCCGTCGACCTCGGCGCGCTCGTGCAGCAGAAGGATGAGCTGGTCGGCATGCTCCGCCAGACCAAGTACGCCGACATCGCCGCCGCCTACGGGTTCGACATCCTCCCCGGCACCGCAACATTCACCGATCCCTCAACACTGCTCGTCGATGGACGACCGGTTCGCGCCAAGTCGTATCTCATCGCCACCGGCGCCGAACCGACCATCCCAACGATCCCCGGCCTCGAGCAGATCGATTACCTCACGTCGACCACGGCGATGGAACTCACCGAGCTGCCCGCTTCGCTCGTGGTGATCGGCGGCGGATTCGTCGGCCTCGAACAGGCCCAGCTGTTCGCCCGGCTCGGGGTCGAGGTCACCATCATCGGCCGGCTCGCCCCGCACGCCGAACCAGAACTCTCCTCCGAGCTCCGCAAAGCCTTCCTGACCGACGGAATCACCGTCATAGGCGACCGCGCCGCAACGATCACCCCACACGACGACCTGGTCCGAGTCCTCACCCGCACCGGGAAAGTAGCTACCGGTGAACGCGTCCTCGTCGCCACCGGCCGCACCCCCCGCACCGACGGGCTCGGCCTCGCCACTGCGGGCATCGCGACCGACACCCGCGACTTCATCATTGTCGACGAACAACAGCGGACCACGAACCCGGCGGTGTTCGCCGCCGGCGACGTCACCGACGTGCCCCAGTACGTGTACGTCGCCGCGCGGACCGGGAAGATCGCCGCACACAACGCCCTCGGTCACTCTGAGCAGGTCGACTACACCGGGTTGCCCTCCGTCCTGTTCACCTCACCCCAACTCGCCTCGGCCGGGATCACCGAAGCCGAAGCCATCGCCGCCGGATACAGATGCGCCTGCCGATACCTGCGACTGGCCGACGTGCCCAGAGCCATCGCCAACCACAACACCCGCGGCGGCATCAAGATCGTCGCCGACGCCGACACCGGCAAAGTCCTCGGAGTCCACGCCCTCGCCGACACCGCCGGCGAGATGATGCTCGCCGCGACCTACGCCATCAAAGCCGGATTCACCGTCACCCAACTCGCCGACACCTGGGCCCCGTACCTCACCATGGCCGAAGGCATCCGCCTCACTGCGAACCTCTTCCGCAACGAACTCCCCACTTCCTGCTGCGCCTGACAACAGACAGCCACCCACATCGACCCGCCGCCACGACGGGGCCACTTCAAACCGTCACCCCGGGGCCAAATCAGGTTGACAAAGTCACTTGTTGCCGCGATCACGCAGGACTGGCTGCAGGTAGGTGTCGCGGTCTGAACCGAGAGGGGTGCGCCCGGTCGGGGCCGTTTGGATCGCTGCCGCTACGTCAGAGTCCGAAGGCTCCGCCGCTGACGAGGATCACGATGCCGAGGCCGATGAGAACGATGG